>NZ_CP157575.1:3145000-3438335 GCF_051628905.1 Asaia sp. BMEF1
TCGTGTTTAAGGATTGTGGCGTATAGCGGTCAGAGAGTGTTTTATAAGTATGATGAACTTTGCGTGCGAAGCATTGCATTTTCTCTGCGCAGAAAACTCTGAAGCGCGCGAGCGTGGATGGTTGCTGTGCATGTGTAGTGTGTGAGCATGAGAAGGGCATTCGGTGGATGCCTTGGCATCAGGAGGCGACGAAAGACGTGGCACGCTGCGAAAAGCCACGGGGAGCTGCGAGCAAGCTTTGATCCGTGGATATCTGAATGGGGAAACCCACCTAGCGATAGGTATCATGCCCTGAATACATAGGGGTATGAGGCGAACCCGGGGAACTGAAACATCTCAGTACCTGGAGGAAAAGACATCAACAGAGATTCCGCTAGTAGTGGCGAGCGAACGCGGAACAGGCCAGTAATCATTGTGAAAGAAGCAGAACGGTCTGGAAAGTCCGGCGATAATGGGTGATAGCCCCGTATGCGTAGTGTTCATGATGGTTCTCGAGTAGGGCGGGGCACGTGAAACCCTGTCTGAACATGGGGGGACCACCCTCCAAGCCTAAATACTCCCTGATGACCGATAGTGAACAAGTACCGTGAGGGAAAGGTGAAAAGCACCCCGATGAGGGGAGTGAAAGAGACCTGAAACCGGATGCCTACAAGCAGTCGGAGCCTCTTATGGGGTGACGGCGTACCTTTTGTATAATGGGTCAGCGAGTTTCTGTTTGCAGCGAGCTTAAGCCGGTAGGTGTAGGCGTAGCGAAAGCGAGTCTGAATAGGGCGAATGAGTTGCTGGCAGAAGACCCGAAACCGAGTGATCTAGCCATGGCCAGGCTGAAGGTGCGGTAACACGCACTGGAGGGCCGAACCCACGCCTGTTGAAAAAGTCGGGGATGAGCTGTGGCTAGGGGTGAAAGGCCAATCAAACTCGGAGATAGCTGGTTCTCCGCGAAATCTATTGAGGTAGATCGTCACGTATTGCCCTCGGGGGTAGAGCACTGGATGGGCTAGGGGGACCCAAAGTCTTACCAAACCTAACCAAACTCCGAATACCGAGGAGTATGAGCGTGGCAGACAGACAGTGGGTGCTAAGGTCCATTGTCGAGAGGGAAACAGCCCAGACCACCAGCTAAGGCCCCCAAATCGTGGCTAAGTGGGAAAGGATGTGGGGATTCCAAAACAACCAGGAGGTTGGCTTAGAAGCAGCCATCCTTTAAAGAAAGCGTAATAGCTCACTGGTCTAATAGAAACCCTGCGCCGAAAATGTAACGGGGCTCAAGCCACGTGCCGAAGCTGTGGGTGCATATCTTTGATATGCGCGGTAGCGGAGCGTTCCGTAGGTCTGCGAAGGAGACGGGGTGACCCTCTCTGGAGATATCGGAAGTGCGAATGCTGACATGAGTAGCGACAAACAGTGCGAGAAACACTGTCGCCGAAAGTCCAAGGGTTCCTGCGCAAGGTTAATCCACGCAGGGTGAGCCGGCCCCTAAGGCGAGGGCGAAAGCCGTAGTCGATGGGAACCAGTTGAATATTACTGGGCCTGCCAGAAGTGACGAATGCGATATGTTGTCTGGTCTTATTGGATTGACCAGGCTTTTGGAGCATTCCAGGAAATAGCTCTGGCGTATAGACCGTACCCGAAACCGACACAGGTGGACTGGTAGAGAATACCAAGGCGCTTGAGAGAACGATGCTGAAGGAACTAGGCAAATTACTTGTGTAACTTCGGGATAAGCAAGACCCGTTTCTGGGCAACCAGATGCGGGTGGCACAGACCAGGGGGTAGCGACTGTTTAGTAAAAACACAGGGCTGTGCGAAGTCGAGAGACGACGTATACGGCCTGACGCCTGCCCGGTGCCGGAAGGTTAAGAGGAGATGTGCAAGCATTGAATTGAAGCCCCGGTAAACGGCGGCCGTAACTATAACGGTCCTAAGGTAGCGAAATTCCTTGTCGGGTAAGTTCCGACCTGCACGAATGGCGTAACGACTTCCCCACTGTCTCCAGCATCGACTCAGCGAAATTGAATTCCCCGTGAAGATGCGGGGTACCCGCGGTCAGACGGAAAGACCCTATGAACCTTTACTGCAGCTTTGCAGTGGCATCAGAGACATCCTGTGTAGGATAGGTGGGAGGCTATGAAACCGAGGCGCCAGCTTCGGTGGAGCCGTCCTTGAAATACCACCCTGAATTTTTCTGATGTCTAACCGAGACCAGTCTAGCCTGGTCCGGGACCCTGCATGGTGGGCAGTTTGACTGGGGCGGTCGCCTCCCAAAGTGTAACGGAGGCGCGCGATGGTGGGCTCAGGTCGGTCGGAAACCGACTGTCGAGTGCAATGGCATAAGCCCGCCTGACTGTGAGAGTGACAGCTCGAACAGAGACGAAAGTCGGCCATAGTGATCCGGTGGTCCCACGTGGACGGGCCATCGCTCAACGGATAAAAGGTACTCTAGGGATAACAGGCTGATCTCCCCCAAGAGTCCACATCGACGGGGAGGTTTGGCACCTCGATGTCGGCTCATCACATCCTGGGGCTGGAGCAGGTCCCAAGGGTTCGGCTGTTCGCCGATTAAAGTGGTACGTGAGCTGGGTTTAGAACGTCGTGAGACAGTTCGGTCCCTATCTGCCGTGGGTGTATGAGACTTGAGAGGATTTGTCCCTAGTACGAGAGGACCGGGATGAACATACCTCTGGTGTACCGGTTGTCGCGCCAGCGGCACAGCCGGGTAGCTAAGTATGGACGGGATAACCGCTGAAAGCATCTAAGCGGGAAACCCACCTCAAAACTAGGTCTCACAGGGCCGTGAAAGACCATCACGTCAATAGGCCGGGTGTGGAAGCGTGGTAACACGTGAAGCTAACCGGTCCTAATCGCCCATATCGCTCACACAACGCTCTGCAAGACAGAGCATACACATGCATAGCAATCATCCACGCAAAACATACTCATCATACAAACACACCAACCTCCCACACCGACACACCAGAGGTCGGGTGGATCAGAAGACCTGGTGGCTATGGCGGGAGACTTCCACCCGATCCCATCCCGAACTCGGACGTGAAACGCCCCAGCGCCTATGATACTGCATCTTAAGATGCGGAAAAGTCGGTCGCCGCCAGGTCCCCTGATCCACCCCACACACAACACCCCACCCAACGCGGGGTGGAGCAGCCCGGTAGCTCGTCAGGCTCATAACCTGAAGGCCGCAGGTTCAAATCCTGCCCCCGCAACCATATCCAAAAAATTCCCATTCAACGTCTCAGCGTCAGCGCTAGAGACGTCCTTTTGCGTTCCGGGATCCCCCTCAGATCAGACAAGCCAAATGCCCGGAGCAATCACACACCCACAGCTATCGCCGCACGCGCATCTCAACCCAAAAAACAGGAAAAGGGCTCAACCTCCCCCAATCTTCTCGCCCTTTTTACCAGACCTTAGTAGCACGATTGAACGGCTCCGAAGTCGGTGGGGACATTTTTCCTGAGAAGCGGGTCCGAGGTCCAATGAGCCATTGTGCTCTGAAGTTCCCCCTGAATTTCGATCGCGCGCAGTAAGGCTGGTTCTGAAGCATGAGAGCGACAACCTGTCACGTTCGACAGCGGTGGTGTTGATTGCGGGCAAGTCCGGTTGTTCGGCGCATACGCTGGACGAGTGGGGGCAAGAAAGCCGAAATCGAGGTCGAAATTAAGACTGGCAAGTCGGCGGGTGCCCCTGCCGAAACGGCTGACCAGCTCAAAGCGCGGGAGTGTGAAGTGCCTAAGTTGCGTCAGGCGAACGAGACCCTGCGAGAAGGGCGCCCGCTATCCTCTCGTTCCGCTATGCTTCCATCAAAGTGTATAAAAAAGGGGGCTTAGTTTATCTCTCGATGAGGTCCTCGTCAGACTTGGGCGATTTCGCGGAGTGCCCCACAGGTTTCCACACCCAGGAGAGATTGATTGATGTGGATCTCGCGCTGCAGCAATCCGATTGCGTGGGTGATTGCTTTTTGGCCACCGAGAGCAGCGGCATAGAGAAAGGGGCGACCGACGAGAACGGAATCGGCCCCTAAGGCTAAAGCTTTCACAATATCTGTTCCACGACGAAAGCCACTATCGGCGAGTACGGTCATGGCGCCGCACTCGGCCTTGATTTCCCTCAGCACGTCCATGGGAGAAGGAGCGCAATCGAGCTGCCGACCGCCATGATTGGATACGACGATGCCATCCGCCCCCATTTCACGCGCCATTTTTGCATCATCCGGCGAGAGAACCCCTTTGATGATCAGGGCGCCTTTCCAGTGTCGTCGGATCATCTCCGCATGTTTCCAGCTGAAACTGGCATAGCCGGTCACTGCGCTGATTTCACGTGAGAAAATCGATGGGCGTTCGACTGGGTCGATATTACTGATCTTGGGTACACCCCTGCGGCGCAAGGTTCGCAGTCCGGTGCGCCAGAGCCATGCGGGATGTCGGGCCATATCTAGTGCAAGACGGGGCGTAGGCCGAAAAGGCATGGTATAACCGTTACGCTTGTTGTTCTCCCGGTTCGACCCTACCGCAACGTCCGCCGTCAGGAAGTAGGCGCTAAACCCCGCATCGGCTACCCGCTTGACCATGCCTTCGATATTGCTCTCATCGGGCTTCTGGTATCCTGCAAACCAGCAGCCCGGGTAACTGCGCCCGATTTCTTCAATCGGCGTTATGGCGTTTGCGCTCAAAATATAAGGAATTCTGGCGGCTCGGGCCGCTCTTGCCATGGCATTATCGGCGTCATAGGCGACGACAGCCGAGGCCCCCATCGGGGCGATCATGAAGGGGCTGGCAAAACGCTGACCGAATAGCGTGACCTCTTGCGAGCACCTCGAAACATCGCGCAGAATGCGTGGCACGAGGCGAATGCGTTCAATTGCCTCACGGTTATGGAGGATCGTCGTGCCATCATCGGCGCCACCCTGCACATAACCGAAAATCGCCTTCGGGAGATGTTGGCGCGCCTGAGCCTCGAGATCGTTCAGATTGAGAACCTGCCTCAAGCTGTCGGAAAAAGTCATGGACACGTGTCAGATCCTCACTATGTGGCTGGCCGAAATCGGCCGCTCTTTGTCGTTATCGGTGAGGGGCAGGGGCGCAATAGGACCGACAATGAACAGGTAGGACAGCGCGCCCAGCAGACCGAACGCACCAGTAACGCAGAGCGGGATCATGAAAGAGCCATGAGTCAGGCTCACCATGAGGCCGGTGAAACTGGCGATGACGATGCCTGCTATGTTGGCGGCACTGTTCTGAAGCCCGCCCAGCGTGGCGACGAGGTCGGAACTCGGAGCGATATCGGCTGGCAGCGACCAGATATTGGCGCCGGTAAAAGCGATGCCGCCGAAGGAGACCGAAAGCAGAGCGATGCAGAGCCAGGTCTGCGTGACGAAGGCCGAAAGGGCGATCACTGAAGAGAGCAGGAGCCCTCCCACCAGGCAGGTTTTACGGGCCGATGTCAGGCTCCAGCCGCGCTTGTACAAGGTGTCCGAGGTCCAGCCGCCCAGCCATGCGGCAGGTATCGCGGTCACGCCGGGGATCATGCCGATCAGCCCGAGATCTTTCAGTGAGAAGCCGTGAGCCGTCACGAGATAGCTCGGGAACCATGTCGCAAAGAAGTAAAAGACGAAATTCGCACAGAAAAAACCGAGCATCATGCCCCAAACCGTGCGGTGTTTGAGCAATCGTCGCCATGCGCGGGGTGCCGCTTTGCTGCCGGCAGGCTGGGCCGCACGCAACAAGGAAAGTTGATGCTGCGATATCGCCGGATGCCGGTCGGGGTCATGATAGAGCACGAGCCAGACGACCACCCAGATAAGGCCCATCGCCCCTGCGGCGACGAAGGCCAGACGCCAGCCTAAACAGGAAACCAGCAAGGCAACGAGGGGGAGGGAAACCGCCGCTCCTGCGCGCGAGCCGCTGTCAAAAATTCCCGCTGCCAGACCACGCTCGCTTTTCGGGAACCAGAGGGATGCGACTTTTGCATTCGACGGATAGCTGCCTGCCTCGCCAACGCCGAGGGCCAGGCGCAGGCCGAGAATGCTGAGAGGCCCGCGCACGACCGCCGTCAGCGCCGTGCAGACCGACCACCAGATAACCGCCAGAGCATAAGCCGAGCGCACCCCGAAGCGGTCGACGATCATGCCGAAAGGCAGTTGCATGAACGCATAGCTCCAGAAGAACCCACCCAGAATGATGCCCAGAGTGGCCGGGTCGATATGAAGCTCTTTAGCCATGAAAGGGGCCGCAATGGCGATGGTCGCACGGTCTATGTAGTTAATGGTGGTTGCGGCAAAACAGAGGATGATCATCAGCCAACGTAGACGGGGCATGATCTCTCTCCAGTTTGAGGGGAGCCGGGTGGTTTCCTGCATCGACAACATGCCGATGCAGGGAGCGACGTTTATTTCGGCAGGACGCGACGCAGATATTCGCGGTTGGTTGCCGCAACGCTCAGACCGTCGCCGCCATAATGCTCGACCAGAAAGGCACTCTTGAACCCATGGGCCAGAACCATCTTGATTGCGGCCCGGTAGCTGATCACGCCGAATTCGAGCGGCGCGGGGGCTGTCACGACCATGCCGGTCGTGGCGTCTTCGGTGCGGAAGTAGTTCTTGACGTGCCAGTAACGTGTAAAAGGCGCGACTTTCTGCATCATTGAGGCCCAATGTTCGACCGGGCGATGCAGACGCACCAGATTGCCCAAATCTGCGTTGATGCCCACATTGGCGCAATCGACATCCTGAACGAAGCGCACGGCGCTGTCGGCGGTGCCGAGATAAGTGTCCTCATACATTTCGAGGGCCAGACCGACGCCAACCTCCCGGGCATGACGCGCCAGTTCCCGTATGCGCTCGACGGCTTTTTTCCAGGTCGTCTGATCGTCCGGGTTGACCGTTCCCTGAGCCGTCCAGAACCACAATGCCGCCTTCTGGGGCGGGGTCAGGGGGTAGAACAGCCCGAACGAGACTTCCTTGATGCCCAGGCGGGCAGCAGTGTCGATCACGCGGTGGCTATAGGCGAGGTTTTCGTCAGCCTGTTCCGGATCGATGACCGAGCGGCGGGCGGTCGAGAGACCCGGCATGGTCAGCCCGGCTTCCTTCACCAGATCGGCAAAGAGCTGCTGCCGTGCCTGAGAGAGATCGGCCAGCCTGATCCACGAATCGGTTGGGTCGATCTCGCTGAAACCTGCATCGGTCACTTCGGCGAGGGTGGCGGCCCATTCCTCGGGCTTCTGATCCTGCACGCTCGACCCGTCGGGAAGGATATTGGCGTATTGGATCATCGCGGCGGCGATGGGCCAGTTGGTGCGATTGAGAGGGCTAGACACAGGAGATCTCCTTTTCTGTCTGAAAATCGACGACCGGACGCTCAAAGGGCGGGATGGTGGCTTTCATGATTGGTGCGCGGCAGAAAGGCCGCGATAATCAGCCCGATCAGCCCGGAGAGAGCGACGGCATAGAGCCCCGCCGCAGGGCTCTCCCACAGATGAGAGGCAAAACTGCGGATGTTGGGCGCGGCGAAACCACCGAGATTGCCGAGTGCATTGATCAATGCGATCGCGCCTGCGGCTTGAACCCCGGTGAAATGGGCAAGAGGGAAGTTCCAGAAAACGGCCTGAACCGTCACGACACCAGCGGCCGCAATGCATAGCCCGACGATCGCGACGATGCCGGATTCTGCCCCCGAGACAAACAGGCCGATCGCGGCCATACTCAGGCAGACGAGCAACCCCAGTCTCGGCGCGTCATGCTTCTGGACGAGACGCGTGATGACGAAGGTCGAAAGAATGGCGAAGGCCCAGGGAATGCCGCTGACCAGACCGACACGAAAGCCGATCTTCTCATGAAGGATCGAAGAAACCTGTTCGGGCAGATAGAATACAACGCCGTAGCTCGCGACCTGCATCACCATATAGAGCGCAAGAAACTGCAGCAGCTTGCTGGAATGCAGGAGCGCGCCAAGCTTGATACTGTGATGGCCCGAACCCTCCTTCGCAGCAGCCTCCTTCTGAAGGATGCCGCTTATGGTGGACTTCTCGTCATCGGTAAGCCAGGCGACGTCTTGAGGTTTGTCGGGCAGGACGAACCATGTGGCGATGCCCATAACCACAGCGAGCCCACCTTCGAGCAGGAACATCCACTGCCATCCCGCAAGGCCGAGCAACCCGTCCAGGTTAAATAAGGCTCCCGAAAGTGGATTGCCGAAGGTCATGGCCAGCGGATAGCCGAAATAGAACACGCCCAGAACCTTGGTGCGTTCCTTCTCGGGAAACCAGAAGGTCAGGTAGAGCATGATGCCGGGAAAGAAGCCGGCCTCGGCAATACCCAGAAACGTGCGCAGGACGATGAAGGACAGGTTGCCCTGAGTGAACATCATGCACGCGGAGACGAGCCCCCATGTCACCATGATGCGCGCCATCCAGCGTCTCGCACCAAGCTTGTAGAGAATGAGATTACTCGGGATCTCGAACAGCGCGTAGCCGACGAAGAAAACACCGGCACCGAACGCGAACATTGCATCCGATACACCGACATCGGTGTGCAACGCCTGTTTGGCTGAGCCGATATTCGACCGGTCGAGAAAGGCGACGATATACATGAGGATGAGAAAAGGCAGCAGCTTGGCAAACGCCTTGCCGGTTGCCCTTGCTCTCAGAGCTTCGGGGCTGCTGGAGGGTGCTTTCGCGGGAGTGGCAGAAATCATGAGGCTCGGCTCCTCATCGCGCCCCGCACAGGAAGGCGGGGCGTGGATGTGGTCAGGCTGACGGGAAGCGGGCGGTGTCAGGCAATTTGGCCACCGAGTTCATCTTCGATATGGGCCTGGATGATCTCGTCGAAGCTTTGTTCGGTCGTAAAACCGAGCGCCAATGCGCGCTGTGGGTCGAAACCGCGCGCCCAGCCCGCGACGATGCGTGCCACGGCTTCGTCTGGCGCGCGCTTGATCAGCGTCACGGCCTTGTCACCCGCAACGCGTCGCAGAGCGGCGATCTGTTCGCCGACTGTGAGGGAAAGGGCGGGCATGGAGAGATTGGGGCGTTCGCCCAGAAGAGCGAGGTCGAGTGTTGCCGCATGGCGCAGGAACTGAACGGCCGAGCGCGGGCTCGTCATCCAGTGGCGTGTGTTGTCCGGCACGGGCAGGACAGCTTCCTGCCCGACCAGAGGCTCACGGATGATGCCGGAAAAGAAGCCCGAAGCAGCGCGATTGGGCTTGCCGGGGCGTACGCAAATTGTGGGAAGGCGCAGCCCGATACCGTCGAAAATACCACGACGGCGATAATCGGTGAGGAGCAGCTCGCAAATGGCCTTCTGGGTGCCGTAGCTGGTCTGCGGCGTCAGGATATAGTCATCGGGAATGACATCGGGGAAGTCGCCGCCGAACACGGCATTGGAAGAGGCGAAAATGACACGCGGCTTCCACCCGTCGCGTGTGTTGATATGGCGGATCGTCTCGAAAAGCGTGCGCGTGCCATCGAGATTGACGCTGTAACCTTTCTCGAAATCGGCTTCGGCCTCGCCGGAAACGATGGCGGCGAGATGATAGATGATGTCCGGGCGACCGCTCAGTAGACGCTCTGCCGCGCCGTGCTGGGTGAGGTCGCAGGTCATGGTCTCGCAGGAACCGGTGAACCCGGCCGGAGCGCTTGGCGCGATGACATCGGCCAGAGTGAGACGTGTCGGTGCGACGTCGCCGCTGAGCGGTTTATTGACGAGGCTTTCGGTAAATTTGCGCCCGATCATGCCGGCGGCGCCAATGACGAGGATATGCATCTGTGTCACCTTTTCTGTCGGGAGACCCGACTTCAGATGAACGAAACCTATCTGAAAGTTAATCAGGCGCTAGACGCAAGATGGAAACGGGCGATCAGCATTTTTGATCGCGAGAGCTTCTATGGCGCTGAAAACCAGCATTGCTGCGGCTGTAAGGGGGCGGTCAGGCAGGTTGATGAGAGAATAAGCCCCTAGAAAATCGGGCATCGGCACAGAGAGGCGTCGGATCATCCCGGCTTTTTCGTAATGTCTGCTCACGCTGCATGGAATGACTGCCAGAAGGTTGGAGTGCAGCAGAAGGTCGATTGTCGCGAACATCGACGAGGCTTCGATGGGATGAGCAGGCAAAGGTAGAAGCGCTGTTGTGAACGCCGCTTCAATGGCCCGCCTCATGGGGCTGGGCGCGGTCTGGAGAATCCAGCGTTCGCGCGCCACGTCTTCGAGGGTGAGGGTGCCTGGGTCGTCGATCGGGTTTGTGCGGCTTGTCACCACGCAAAGCGGCTCACTGGCAAGGTCGCGGCAATCGAGAGAGGTGGGGCCGTGCAGACCGAGCGGGCGACCGATCACAAAATCGAGCCTGCCGCTTTCCATGCCAAGAAGCAGGGCGTCGCTGGTATCGACTGAAAGAGACAAGCTGATACCCGGCTGGGAATGCGCAACTTCGGCAAAAACGGGTGAGACGAGCTCCGGCAGGGCCGCGACGATTGATCCGACCCGCACTGTGCCATAGGTCCCCTCCTGCATGGCGTTCATGTCGAGCTGCAGACGCTCGATATCGTTGAGCATCAACCTTGCATGACGCGCCGCCAGAACGCCGCTGGGGGTTGGAAAAACCCCTTGTGACGACCGCTCGAAAAGGCGCGCGTTGAGGGCGTGCTCGACCTCCTGAAGCAACTTCGAAACCGAAGGCTGGGAGAGATTCATTCTCTCAGCGGCGCGATGCAGATTATTGGTGGCTTCGAGCTCGAGTATCAGGCGCAGATGTCTGAGCTTGAGGCGGTTGATCAGCGAATGGCCTGTCATGGGGCGGGGTTCCGGGAAGGGGATCGACACACGCGTTGCAGCGCGCAGGAGAGGGCTGAGCAGGCAGGCCTAGCGAGGCTCGTACGCAGCCTGTTCGTGCATGGCCAGCTTCAACAGCGAAAGGATCGTGAGTGTGGCCGGTGTCGAGGGTCGCTCTTTCGAGGTCATCAGCCCCCAGGGGGCTACGTCGAACACGAAATCGATCGGCAAACTGGCAATCTGGCCGATATCCGATTGCAGTTTTGCGGCAGGCGCGGAGAGGATCGTGAGGGCGTCGGTGCGAGTGATATAGGCAAGGGTCATCATCCAGGAATCGGATGAGACGACGCGGGTCGGCAGGGGCAGATCCTGCTCGAGAAGGAGCTCTTCGAGACGTTGGCGTGAGCGGCTGCCTTTGCGCTGTAAAATCCACGGGCATTCTGCCAAAGCGTGCAGCGAAACAGGGCCAGAGCCGAGCAGGGGATGATCGGGCCGCGAGGCGATGACGAGCCGCTCCGCGGCGATCTCCTCGTAATGCACCGGGTAAGGCGAGGGGATAACCGGGCGTCTGCCGAGCATGATGTCGATCTGCCCGTCTGTCAGCATCTGGAACAGTGCATCGCTCGGACCGCTGCGAATTTCGAGCTCGATCTCGGGATAGTCTTCCTGCGCGATGTGCAGCATATCGACCAGAGACTGGATGACCGGACCGTCAATGGCGCCGATAGAGACATGGCCTATGCGCCCATCCACGAGGGCGTTGAGTTCGACGCGCGTTCGCTCGAGCTCTTCGAGCATGGTCACGGCGTGTCGTGTCAGCACATCACCCGCAAAGGTCGGGATCATGCGTCGCCCTTCCAGACGGAAGAGGCGGATTTTCATCAAATCCTCGAGATCGCCGATCAGCTTGGAGGCAGCAGGTTGTGCCATGCCGAGACTCTCAGCCGCAGCTTGGAGGGTCGCATGACGCGAAAAAGCTGAGAGAAGCTGCAGATGACGCAGCTTGAGGCGCGAAGCGATAAACCAGAACGGGCCGAGATGCGGGTGCGACATGGGTGATTTCATAGTCAAACGGTTATGTATCGGCTGGATACGACTATTGGACGCGCCTCTTAACGGGTGACTATTTCTTCCGCCCGGATCATCGCTGGAACACTCTGTTTTCAGCGTCCATCAAAATGATTGTGAAGGTTGGGCGACATGTCGGTTCAGATCATCAGAAGTGCTGCAGTTATCGGAGCGGGATATATGGGCGGCGGCATTGCCCAGAGCCTGGCGGCCGCAGGGATGCGTGTGACCCTTGCCGATGTCTCACCCGAAGCGACGCAACGGGCGCTGGAGAGGTTGCTGGGCGAGGCGCGTGCTTTTGAGGATCAGGGACTGATCGTGCCGGGCAGTTACGACCGGATCATGGCCAATCTCACCACGGCGCCTTCGATTGAAGACGCGGTCTTCGATGTCGATTTTATCGAAGAGGCGGTGTTCGAACGCGAGGACGTCAAGAAGGAGGTGCTCGGACGCATCAGCGCCGCTGCCCGACCTGACGCTATTATCGGCACCAATACCTCGACCATACCGGTGCATGTACTGGCGCCGATGGTGACAGGTCAGGAGCGGTTTCTGACTGTGCATTTCAGCAACCCGGCACCGTTCATCCCAGGTGTGGAACTTGTTTCGGGCACCGCCACGAGGCCCGACGTCGTGGCGACCGTCAAGGAGATGCTGAACCGTGTGAACCGTCAGTCGGCAGAGGTGGCCGACAGGCCGACTTTTGTGCTGAACAGGCTGCAATATGTGCTGTTCAAGGAGGCGAACACGATTGTCGAGGAGGGGATTGCCACGCCGGAAGACGTCGACACCATCGTGCGATCGACTTTCGGCTTTCGACTGCCATTTTTCGGACCGTTTGCCATTGCCGATATGGCAGGGCTCGAAGTTTATGTGAATGGCTTCGTGACGGCCGAAAATGCTTTCGGGCCGAGATTGTCCTGCCCGGATACGGTCAAGAAGCTGGTGGCTGAGGGCAAGCACGGTGTGAAGAACGGTGCCGGCTATTATGGCAGCTACACCGCAGAGGAAGCGGCAGAACTCGTAGCCTATCGGAACAAGGCCTACGCGAAGATGGCAGAGCTGCTGCGCGAGTTGGGGCCTTCACCGCTTGAGAAAAAACGCGTGAAATAAAAATCCGTGAGGCGGAAATCGCCCTTTTTCGTACTGGCAGAGACAAGAATGTTCCTGAGACGTTCGTTCTGGTCTCTGTCAGAAGATGAAGAGAGCAAGGTCACATTGGGGCCGCGCAAGTAGAAATATTTCTTCATAATTCTCTCGGTGGCTGTGAGCACTCAATAACAAGAGGTTCGTTCTGGCTAATTACATCTTCGAAATAGAGAGAAAGAAAAACACTATGCTTCTGTCCGAACCATCCTTAGACATTGGATATTTATCCAAAAAAGAAACGGCGGTTATTTCCTCATGCACTGAAGACTAATTTTAATATTTCATAATTATTTTGGCATTTTACGTTTCATCATTGTTGAAATGTTAATGTTTACATTTTTGCTCGGGTTGATTTAAATGGAATGCCATTTGCGTATGTGGAACAGGACTGAGCGACTATGTCTGGACGGACACCATTCACAGGATTGCTGTGCTAACTGCCGATGCCTCCAGGCGGCAGAGGCTGCGTGCGCGTGTTCACGAGGCGCATGAAAACCTCGATGGCCTGATCGGCGCTTTGGAGACGGCGCGCGATTATCAGCGTTATCTTATGGGTATGGCGGCTTTTCGTCTGGCAGCTGAGGCGGCAATCGAGAGCTGCCGCTTTCCATCATGGCTTGACGCGTGGCAACCGATCTCGACGCGTGTTGCTCTCAAAGAGGATCTTGCCACGCTTCGCCTGCCTTGCGTGGTTGTTCCCGCACTGGCGCCGCCCGAGACAGATTCCGGGCTTTTGGGCATGTTGTATACGCTCGAAGGCTCGGCTCTCGGCGCGCGCCTGATTGCCAAGCGCGCTAAGGCGCTGGGTTACGACGAGGTTTTCGGTGCGACCCATCTTGCCGTCCAGACGGCAGCACCAGAAAACTGGCGCGTATTTCTGGATCTTCTCGAAGCCGCGCCAGTTTTCGATCTCGATGAAGCAGGGGCCGCAGCCTCGCGCCTTTTTCGAAATGCCTATGATGCCATGATCCTCGCGGATCACGCAGGGGATAAAGTTCATGGCTGAATTCGGTCAGGTCGATCTGACAAGTTGCGATCGCGAGCCGATCCATCTCCCCGGCAGCATTCAGCCTCATGGCTGTCTGGTGACCTGTTCGGTCAGCGATTTCATCGTGCTGCGGCATTCTGCCAATGCTTCGGCTATGCTGGGGCAGCCCGATCTCGCTCTGGGGTGCAACCTGATCGAGCTTTTCGGCTCGGATATCGTGCACGACATTCGAAACGGTCTGACGCTCAGCGTGACCCAGCGGCGGCCAGTCTTTCTGCTTAATCAGGCGCTCAGCCCCGACCGGCATTTCGACCTCGCCGTCCATATCGTCAATGGTGAAGTCGTTATCGAATGCGAGCCAGCGTCGCCGTCGCCCCGCGCAACCAAGTTCCTGACCCAGCTTCATGGCATGATGGACCGGGTACGCAAGACGACTGACATCACGCGTCTTTTCGATGTTGTGACCATGTTGATGCGCGGCCTGCTCGAATATGATCGGGTGATGGTCTATCGCTTTGCCGATGACTGGTCGGGAAAGGTGGTTGCCGAGGCCCGCGCCTTATCTCTCGAGAGTTTTCTCGGTCAGCATTTCCCAAGTGCCGATATCCCCGCTCAGGCGCGCGAACTTTATCGCCGTTCGCCGATACGCATGATTGGCGATGTGGGCTACACGCCCGTGCCGCTCGTTGAGGAGAAGGGGCTTGCTGCTCTGGATATGTCCCTCGGGCAATTGCGCAGCGTGTCGCCTATCCATTGCGAGTATCTGACGAATATGGGGGTCCGCGCCTCAATGTCGATTTCGATCGTGATCGATGGTGCGCTCTGGGGCATGATTGCCTGCCATCACTACTCACCGCGCATTCTGCCGATTGCCGAGCGCGCGGTTGTGCAGATGTTTTCGGAGTTTTTCGCGCTTCAGATCATTGTGATTCTGAAAACGACGCGGTTGCAGGTTGCCGAGCGAACGCACGGGCTGATTGAAAGCGTGCTGCGCAATGCGGCGTCGGCTTCGGATATGCCAGCCTATCTGCGGGGGCAGATCAACCGGCTTGCGCCATTGATCCACTCCGATGGCATTGCCATCTGGATCGATAACGAATGGACAAGTCATGGCATTTCTGCACCGAAAGAGGTCCAGAACGAATTCGTCGCTCTGGCGCGCCACAAGGCAGGCACGCAGATCTGGCAGTCGGATCATCTTGTCAAGGATCATCCCTGGATTGCAGCGCATACGGCCCATGTCGCGGGTGTGCTGATCATTCCGATTTCGCCGCAGCCGCAGAACTACGTATTCCTCTTCCGCCGGGAGATCGTTCAGACGATCAATTGGGGCGGCGACCCACATAAGACGTACGAACACGGTCCTCACGGCCCACGTCTCACACCGCGCCAGAGTTTTGCTATCTGGAAAGAGCAGGTGCATGAGCGCTGCCTCCCCTGGTCGAGCTTCGACATCGAGGCCGCCGGGCAATTGCGGTCGGCTCTGATCGAGGTGATGGGCGTCTATCATCAGCAGCAGCTTTCCGAGCGCGCGGATGCCGATTTGCGCCAGCGTATGCTCAACGAGGAGCTGAACCACAGGGTCAAGAACATTCTCGCCGTTGTGCAATCGCTGATCGGGCGTCCTGTGGGCAAGGACAAAACGATCGAGGAATATGTCGAGGTGCTGCGTGGGCGTATCAAGGCGCTGGCGAGTGCTCATGATCAGGTGGCGCGTAGCGATGGCGGCGGGCTGTTGCGTACGTTGCTCGAGGCCGAACTTGAGCCCTATCGCCATCAGCCCTCTGCTGTCGTGCTCGAAGGCGCCAATCTCTGGCTTTCCGGCCCAGCGCTCTCTGTCGCTGCGCTGACACTGCACGAACTCGCGACGAACGCTGCCAAATATGGCGCGCTTTCGCGACCGACCGGCACGCTGACGCTGCGCTGGTTTCTCGACGGTGCGCAGGAGAATTGGGTGCTGGAATGGACAGAGACCGGGGGACCGCCTGTTACGCCACCTAAAGGTAACGGGTTTGGTTCGGTTCTGCTTGAGCGCGCGATCCCTCACGAGCTGGGTGGGACGTCCGTGCGTGAGTTCCGGCCCGAGGGGCTGTTCATTCGCCTGACATTCCCTGTGCGTCACGCGGTGCTGGTCTCCGAGGTCGAGGCAGAGCCCGTCATCGACGAACTGCCAGTTGCGACGGCTGCACAGTCCGAGCTGCTTCATGCGGCTTACGTGTTGCTTGTCGAAGACCAGCTTTTGATTGCCATGGAAACGGAGCAGGCGTTGAGCGCCTATGGCGTGCGCCAGATCCGCACTGTCTCATCCGTTTACGAGGCAGTTCAGGCCATACGCGAGCGCAGTCCTGATGTGGCATTGCTCGACTTCAATCTGGGCAAGGAAAACTCGCACGAAGTGGCCACGCTTCTGCGCAAGAAGAATATTCCGTTTCTGTTCGCGACCGGTTACGCAGATCGAACCATGATCCCGGCTGAATTTCAGGATGTGCCGGTTCTGCGCAAACCCTATGCGATCAAGAACGCCGTGCAGGAACTGCTCAAGGTTCTGCCTGTCTGAGCTGATACGACAACGCGCTATTTGCGGACCGCGGGAGAGGGCGAAGAAACCTCGCCGATGAGCAGAAAAACCGCGGTTATCCGGGTTGTATGTTCTTGACTTGTTCTGGAGGTTTCCCCATCTCCAGAACATGAAAAAGACCCTTGCTGCCCGTCTGGAAATCTTGTCGGATGCCGCCAAATACGACGCGTCCTGTGCGTCGAGCGGCGTAAGCTCCAAGAAGAAAGCAGGCGAGCAGGGGCTGGGGTCGAAAGCTTCGAATGGGATTTGTCACGCCTATACGCCTGACGGTCGATGCATCTCGTTGCTCAAGATATTGATGACGAATTTCTGCATCTACGACTGCGCCTATTGCATCAATCGTTCGTCGTCCAAAATCGAGCGTACCCGGTTCTCGGTTGAGGAAATTATCTGGATCACTCTCGAATTCTATCGGCGCAATTACATTGAGGGGCTGTTCCTCTCCTCCGGTGTCATCCGCTCTTCGGATTATACGATGGAAGAAATGGTGCGTGTCGCGCGAGAACTGCGGCTCAAGCATCATTTCCACGGCTATATTCACCTCAAGACTATTCCCGATGCAGCGCCTCATCTGATCGAAGAGGCCGGGCTTTATGCCGATCGTCTGTCGATCAATGTCGAGATGCCGACAGAGGCGGGTCTTGCCGCCTATGCGCCGGAGAAAGATGCCGGGCATATTCGCCAGAGCATGGGGGCGCTTCGCCTCAGGATCGAGGAATCGGGCGACCGTAGTCTGAGTGGGCGTAAACCGCGTCGGTTTGCGCCGGGGGGACAGAGCACGCAGATGATCATCGGGGCAGATCAATCGACCGATCGCGATATTCTGCGCAGTTCGGCATCGCTTTATTCGGGCTATGCGCTGCGTCGTGTCTATTACTCGGCGTTTAGCCCTATTCCTGATTCGTCTCTTGCCTTGCCTGCGCAATCGCCACCGCTGATACGGGAGCACCGCCTTTATCAGGCAGACTGGATGGTGCGCTTTTATGGATTTTCATTCGACGAGATCGTGGCTGAGCGTGCAGACGGCATGCTCGATCTCGAGCTCGACCCCAAACTGGCCTGGGCCTTGCAGAACCGTGCCTTGTTTCCTGTCGATCTGAACCGGGCCAGCCGCGAGATGTTATTGCGCGTGCCGGGTCTGGGGCCGCGTTCTGTGGGGGCGCTGCTTTCAGCCAGACGGCATTGCGCGATCCGGCTGGAAGATGTGGAGCGATTGAAAGTCTCATTGCGCAAGGTCAGACCCTTTATCGTCACGAGCGACTGGAATCCTGCGCGTCTGATCGATCGCGATAATCTGGCCGCCGCTTTCCGCCCTCAGCCGCAGCAGCTTCGCCTACTTTGAAGCGTATTCAACTCGCTCGCGATGCGGATTTCGCAACATGGCGAGGCCTTGCGCGCGCAGCGCTCGCAGAGCGTCTTGCGCCGGGACAGATCGAATGGATCAGCCCCGATGCGGCGCAGACCGACTTATTCGGGGCTGAATCCGAAAGGCCGGGCAACGACGTGCCGAATGAGAGTCGCGAGACCCCGGTAGGCCATATACCCAAGGCCGGTCTGGCTCTTCTGCGGACGATATTACGTCATAACGATCCGAAGCGCTTTGCCTTGGCTTATCGGCTTTTATGGCGTCTTCAGACAGAGCCCGCCCTGCTTGCCATCGCGACCGATCCCGATATCAGGGAGGCAGCGCGCATGACGCAGCAGATACGCCGCGATATGCATAAGATGAAGGCGTTCGTGCGCTTTCGCGAAGCCACGCAGCCCGACAAGGAGGGGCGAAGGCATTTCATCGCGTGGTTCGAGCCGGAGAATTTCATTCTTGAGACAGTGGCGCCGTTCTTCGCCGAGCGCTTTTCGGACATGGACTGGATGATCCTGACTCCGATCGGCTCGATCCTGTTCGAAAATGGCAAGCTGATCTGTGACCGTACTCCCTGTGCGCCGCCGGATCTGAAAGACGATGTCGAGACGCTCTGGCACAGTTATTACCAGTCGATCTTCAATCCGGCGCGCATCAAGACAAAGGCGATGCGCTCGGAGATGCCGACAAAATACTGGAAAAACCTCCCTGAAACCCGCCTGATACCGCAAATGCTGGCCGATGCGGAAAACCGTGTTGCGGCCATGGTAGCAACGCAGAATGACGGCCGGGCTCCGGTCTTTCACGAGCGTCATCAGGCAGAATGGCGGGAGAGAGAGGCGCAGGAGGAAGCACGGGGCGAGGCGCTCGGTGGATTACCCGCGCTGTCACGCGCATTGGAGAGTTGTCAGCGTTGCGATCTCTGCCGTTACGCAACGCAAAGTGTGCCGGGAGCGGGGCCGGAGCATGCGTCATTGATGCTCGTTGGCGAACAGCCGGGCGATCAGGAGGATTTGCAGGGTAGGCCATTTGTGGGGCCAGCAGGGCAGGTGCTCGATCGTGTGCTGTCTCAGGTCGGTATCGAGCGTGATGAGGTCTATCTCACCAATGCGGTGAAACACTTCAAATTCGTTTCCAAGGGGCGTCGCCGTATCCACCAGGCGCCGGGACGCACCGAGATCGTTGCGTGCTCACCCTGGCTCGAACAGGAGATCAGGCTTGTAAAGCCAAAGCTGATTGTGACCCTGGGGGCTACCGCGCTTCAGGCAGTGGAAGGACGCGTCAGTCGTCTCGGTACGCTGAGAGGGCATGTGCGCGAAGGGAATGCGACACGCCCGCCCAGCCTCGCAACGATCCATCCGTCTTATCTGCTGCGCTTGCCCGAGCCAGAGAGGGCTCAGGAAGAGGAGCTGCGTTTCAGGCAGGAACTTACAGTCGCGCGCGACTGGCTCAGGGGGCGTTCTGCCTGATATGAGCGTGGTCTAGCGAGAGGCGTTTCTTATCTGCCCGGCGTCAAAGCCGGGCATGACGTCTCTTTGTTTGGTCAGCGGGCTTCTTCAGTCATCCACACAGCCGAATTGGCGGGCAAAAGGCCGGGTTTTTCGATGGCGTGGCTTGCGACGAGGATCTCGCCTGCGGGGAGGGCGATTTCCTTGTCTCCGCAATTGAGAATGACCCTGACAGGACCATTACAGAATTCGACCACATCTTTTCGCGCGGCCGCCCATTCGAGTGTTCCGCGACCGAGGCTGAATGCCTTGCGATGCGCGAGCAGGCTGCGGTAAAGCGCGAGTGTCGAGTCCGGGTCTTTTTCTTCCAAGGCGACCGCGTAGTCTTTATATTGCTCAGGTTGTGGCAGCCAGAGTTCACCGCTCTGGTTAAAGCCGAGGGACGGGCCGTCAGCCTTCCAGGGAAGAGGAATACGGCACCCGTCACGACCGATCTCCTTGCCGTCGGTGCGGAAGAAGGCCGGGTCCTGACGATATTTCCTGTCGAGTTTGGTATGATCGGGCAGGCCAAGTTCTTCGCCCTGATAGAGCGTGGCCGAACCCGGCAGGCCGAGCGTCATGAAAATGACCGCGCGAGCGCGTCTTAGACCCAGAGCTTCGTCTGGTTGCTCGTGTGCCGCATCGATGCCCTGAGGGCGAGCACCCGCATTTTTCAGGCCCAGACGTGAGGCATGGCGTACCGTGTCGTGGTTGGACATCACCCACGCCGTGATCGCCCCGACTTCGTGCATGGCCTCGAGCGAATCCGTGATGATCTCGCGGTATTTGGCGGCATTCCAGCGGCAGAGCAGATAGTCGAAATTGAAGGTCTGCTGCATCTCGTCGGGGCGAACATAACAGGCGAGGCGTGAGAGAGGCTTCACCCAGGCTTCTGCCACCAGCATGCGGTCGCCGGGATAGCTGGCCAGTAATTTGTGCCAGGCACGATAGATTTCATGCACGCCGTCGCGGTCCCACATCGGGGCATCGCTCGGCGTCTTGTCATCGTCTTCGCCGACCATGGTGGCACGCTCGGTATAGGGCGGAAGGCCTTTTTCCTTGATCAGCCCATGAGCGACGTCGATGCGGAAGCCGTCGACTCCCCGATCGAGCCAGAAGCGCAGGACAGACTCGAATTCGGAACGTACTTCGGGATTATCCCAGTTGAGATCCGGCTGGCAGCTATCGAAGAGATGCAGGTACCACTGGCGGGGTTTCTCGTCCTTACGTTCCGGTTCCTGCGTCCAGGCGATGCCACCGAAGACGCTCTGCCAGTTATTGGGGGGCTCTGACCCATCCTTTCCTTTCCCATCGCGAAACAGATAGCGTTCGCGCGCAGCGCTGCCCGGTTCGGAGGCCAAAGCCTCCTTGAACCATTTGTGCTGATCTGATGTGTGGTTCGGCACCATATCGGCAATGATACGCAGCCCGTGATCATGGGCTTCCTTTATCATGGTCTCATAATCGGCGACCGTGCCGAATAGAGGATCGATCTTGCGATAATCGGAGATATCGTAGCCGGCATCGCCTTGGGGCGACTGAAAACAGGGCGAGATCCAGAGCGCGTCGACGCCTAGCCGTTCCAGATAAGGCATATGGCTGATGATACCGGGAAGATCGCCGATGCCGTCACCGTTTGAATCGGCGAAGGAGCGCGGATAGATCTGATAGATGACAGCGTCTTTCCACCAGACTGGAGCTGAACCGTTCTGTGCCATGGTTTTCTTCCGTGATCGTGATGATGTCAGAACACGGAGAAAACCAGCCGGTTGGCGCCGTCACACAAAGTTGCGGGCGCCAGCGGTATCGAGGCCAATGCAGCGCTTCGAGGTAAGCGAAGTCGCGGCCATGGGAGCGAAGCGGGTGGGGCAGGACCGGGGCGCAAACGCCCCGGCTTAGTGCTTATTTTTGATAGCCCGCCTGACGGATGACGCGGTTGGTTGCCGCATTCGCCGCGCTCAGGCCTGCATCGACGGTGTTCGATCCTGCGATGATTGAGGCAATGGTCTGTCCCACCTGCGTGCCGATACCCTGAAATGGGGTGATGTCGACAAACTGGGCGCCGACATAGGGGCGCGGCTGCGCCGTCTGACCGGACGGGTTGGAGGTCTCGATCGCCTTCAGCACGAAGGACGAGAAGGGCGCGACCTTCTGATATTCGGGCGATTGATAGGATGAGCTACGCGTGCCGGGCGGAATATTCACCCAGCCATCGGTCTTGGCGACGAGCTGGATATACTCTTTCGAGGTTGCCCATTGAATGAAGGTGCTGGCGGCTTCGGCATGGGTGGACGATGCGGGAATGGCCAGGTTCCAGGACCAAAGCCAGGTCGGGCCACCCTTGAAGCTGCCTGTGGGGAGAGAGGCGAAGCCCACCTTGTCGGCAACGCTGCTCTGCTTGGGGTCGAACACGGTCCCGGCTGCACTGGTGGCATCGATCCAGATGGCGCAATGGCCGGTAGCGAAGAGCGAGAGATTCTCGTTGAAACCGTTTGCGCTGGCGCCGGGAGGGCCGAACTGTTTTAGGAGTGAGGCATAATAGGTGATGGCGTTGTGCCAGGCTGGGGTGTTGAGCGTCGGCTTCCAGCTCATGTCGAACCACTGACCGCCGAAGCCGGTCACCATGGTGGTGACGATGGTCATGTTCTCGCCCCAGCCCGGCTTGCCACGCAGGCAGATGCCGTAAGTGTCGCTCGCCTTGTCAGTGGTCTTTTCCGCAAATTCGCGGATTTGATCATAGGTCGGCGTCTCGGGCATGGTGATCCCGGCCTTGGCGAACAGATCCTTGCGGTACAGCGTCATGACGCTCTCGGCATAGAAGGGCAGGGCGTAGACCTTGCCTTCGTAGCTCACACTCTCGCGCACCGAGGCGATGATGTCGCTCAGGTCGTAGGCGGCGGGGAGGGTGTCGAATTTATAGAGCCATCCCTGTTTGGCCCAGAGCGGGACCTCGTAGTTGCCAATGGTCAGAATATCGAACTGCCCTGCATGGGTGGCGATATCCGTTGTCACGCGCTGGCGCAGCACATTCTCTTCCAGCGTGACCCAGCGCAGATGGATATCGGGATGGGCCTTCTCGAACACGGTCGAAAGCTTGCGCATTTCGATCATCTGCACGTTGTTGACGGTCGCGATCGTGAGCGTCGTATCGGCCTTGGCCTGAGCGACAAGGCCGAAGCCGAGGGCCGCGCTGGCCAGAAGCAGGGTTTTCTTCATGTGGACTGTCCTTGGGTAGGCGCTTTGGGCTGGAGAAGGCGTATCTGGAAGAGGGAGCTGGCAACCCGGACCGGTGCCGGGCAACTGCATCGGCTTATGTGGCGAAAACGCACCACAACAACTCGTTATCTCGGGAAATGTAACAGGACAGGGGCCGCCCGGAGCGCAGACGAAGGCGCTGCTGCTCGATCTTCGGGGGAGGCGCTTCAGGTATGAGCCCAGACATGGTTCGCATGGCTTTTATCGATCCGGTTCGTCGCGTGTCACTCCATCAGGAATGCACGGTCGCAGGCTGTCATTCTTTCCTGTGATTAACAAGGAAATGACATGTACGTAACATTAATGTGTTAACCATGACACGAGGGCGCCTGCGGGACGTTTTTGTGTCGTTTCTCTGACAGTAGAGCCCCTGTAACAATCCATACATTCTGTAGTGCTTTGGCCCTCGTTCTCCTTATTCTTCTTGGTAGAAAGTGGTCATAGGCATCGTTCTTGATGTCTTCGCAAATACAGGAAGATGACGAGTATGATCTCGAAGAAGACTTTCAGCATGCTGGCTCTGGCAGCCGCGCCGTCTTTCATGGCGCTGGCCTACGCCCATGCGCCCATGCCGCTCCCGCCCGGCCCTATGGCGCCTCCCGGCCATATGGGGCCGATGATGCCGCCGCCGCTGATGGGCATGCTCCATGGCGTCGATCTGACAAAGGAGCAGCGCGACAAGATCCATGCGCTGATGCACGGCCACCGTACCGAGCGTCGTGATGCCATGCATCAGCGCTTCGACCTCGATCAGAAGATCGGTGCGCTGCTGATGGCCAAGGGGCCGGTCGACAAGGCAAAGCTCGATGCGTTGATCAAGCAGAAGGAGGCGCTCAACGCGAAGGACGAAGAGGCGATGGCGGCCGACGCTGTTGCGATCCATGATATCCTGACTCCGGAACAGCTCGACAAGGCCCGCACGACGCAGGAGAAGCTCGACTCACTGGAAGGGCAGATCCGCGATCTCCTGCGTCCGCCCCACGCCAAGGGCGATGCAGACAAGGATGAAGCTGACGCCCCCTAATTGAAGGTCGCCCTTCATTTATTGACGGGGCGGGCAGCTACAGGGCTCGGGCGCCGCTTTTGTCTTGACTTTGTGCTCCTACCCCTTTAGCTGCCTGACCAGATTTGAAACGCCACCTCGCGAAGGCTCGCGCAGTGGCGTCTTTCTGTTGCTTATAAGGGTTCCACGTGTTCGACACGCTTTCTGGCAAACTTTCCGGTGTATTTGAGGGTCTGTCCAAGCGCGGCAGGCTGTCCGAGGCGGATGTTGCCGAAGCGATGCGTGAAGTGCGTCTGGCCATGCTGGATGCTGACGTGGCGCTGCCCGTCGTGCGCGACTTCGTCAACAAGGTTAAGGAAAAGGCCGTCGGAACGGAGGTGCTGGAAAGCATTTCTCCCGGCCAGGCCGTTGCCAAGATCGTCAATGACGCGCTGATCGAGGCGCTTGGCGGCGCGGGCAATGTGCCGCTCAATCTCTCTGCGGCGGCGCCTGTGCCCGTTCTGATGGTCGGTCTTCAGGGTTCGGGCAAGACCACGACCTCTGGCAAGATCGCCCTTCGCCTCCTTACCCGTGAGCGCAAGCGTGTGCTGCTGGCCTCACTCGACGTGCAGCGCCCTGCTGCTCAGTTGCAGCTTCAGCAGCTGGCCGAGCGTGTTGGCGTGGGTTCACTGCCCATCATCGCCGGTCAGCAGCCTGTAGAGATCGCCAAGCGCGCGCTCGAAACCGGGCGTCGCGAAGGCTATGACGTCGTCATTCTCGATACGGCAGGTCGTCTGTCGATCGATGAAGCCCTGATGCAGGAAGTTCGCGACGTGCGCGATGCGACCAGTCCGGTCGAGACGCTGCTCGTGGTCGATGCCATGACAGGCCAAGATGCCGTGAACACGGCCCAGCGCTTCAACGAGGCAGTCGGCATCACCGGTGTGGTCATGACCCGTATGGATGGCGATGCGCGCGGTGGTGCGGCGCTGTCGATGCGTGCGATCACAGGCGCGCCGATCAAGTTGGTCGGTCTTGGCGAGAAGCTCGAGGCGCTCGACGATTTCTACCCTGAGCGTGTAGCCGGTCGTATCCTCGGCCTTGGCGATATTGCCGGGCTGGTCGAGAAGGCCAGCGAAACGCTCGACCATGAGGAGAGCGAACGCGTCGCCAAGAAGATGATGGCGGGCAAGTTCGATCTCGACGATTATGCCTCGCAGCTGCGCCAGATCGGCAAGATGGGCTCGATTTCGGGCATCGTCGGCATGCTGCCCGGCATGGGCAAGCTGAAGGAAAAGCTGGGCGATCAGGATCTCGATACCTCGATCTTCAAGCGCCATCAGGCCATTATTTCCTCTATGACCAAGGACGAGCGCAAGACGCCCGCCATGATCAAGGCTTCCCGCAAGAAGCGTATCGCTGCCGGTTCCGGCACGACCGTGCAGGAGGTCAACAAGTTGCTCAAGCAGTTTGACGATATGTCCACCATCATGAAGCGCATCAGCAAGATGGGCCTCGGTGGCATGAAGCAGATGCTTTCCGGTCTCATGTCGGGCGGTGCTCCCGGCGGGCGGCCCGGCGGTGGCTTTGGCGGCCCGCGCCGCTAACCCCATCCGGCATGATTTCACACAGTTTTCGATACCCTGGAGTTTAAAAAATGAGCGTCAAGATCCGCCTTTCGCGTGCAGGTGCCAAGAAGCGTCCGTACTACCACATCGTGATTTCAGACAGCCGCAGCCCGCGTGACGGCCGCTTCATCGAGAAGGTTGGCGCGTACAACCCGATGCTGCCCTCCGACCACGCCGATCGTATCCGTCTGAACGACGAGCGCATCAAGCACTGGCTGTCGAACGGCGCGCAGGCGACCGATCGTGTTGCCCGTTTCCTCGGCAATGCCGGTCTGATCGAGAAGCCCGTTTACAACGAGCAGCCCAAGCAGTCCGCGCCGAAGAAGCGCGCCCAGGAGCGTGCAGCCGCCAAGGCCGCAGCCTGAGCCATAGACCAGGGATAGGCTTCAGCATTCCATGACATCCGGCACTGCCTCGAGAAATATTCTTGTTGCGACCGTGGGCAGGCCCCACGGCGTGCGGGGGCTCGTGCATCTTTTTGCGGCAACCGACGACCCGGCTTCGGTCGAGGATATCGGCGTGTTGCGCGATGAGAAGGGCAGCGTCTGGCGTGCGGAATGGCAGGGTCATGGCATCGCGCGTCTGTACGATGCGTCAGGCCGCGCCATTACCGACCGCGACGAAGCCGCGCGTCTCGTCAACCTCAAGCTGTATGTCGAGCGGGATAGCCTGCCCGAGGCAGATGAGGACGAGTTCTATCATGCCGATCTGATCGGTCTGCGTGCCGAAACCCGTGAGGGCAAGGTGCTGGGCACGATTGCGATCGTTCATGATTACGGCGCGGGTGTCAGCCTGGAAATTACCGGGGGCGGACAGGATGTGATCGTGCCGTTCACCCAGGCCTGCGTGCCCGAGATCGATGTCGATCAGGGCAGGGTCGTTGTCGAACCGCCGCATGAGGTGGAAGTCGAGGGCGACCTGTCGGGCAAGGGTGATGTGGCGGTGCGTTCATGACCTGGCGCGCGGATATTCTCACCCTTTTCCCGGACATGTTTCCGGGGCCGCTCGGGTTCTCCCTGGCGGGGCGGGCGCTTGAAGAAGGCGTCTGGTCGATGGGTGTGCATGATCTGCGCGGTTTCGGTCGCGGGCGTCATCGCGCCGTGGACGACACGCCTTTCGGGGGTGGTGCGGGAATGGTGCTTCGGGCCGATGTGGTCGCCGAGGCGCTGGATTCGATCGCAGTCGAGGGCCGTCCGGTCATCTACCCTACGCCACGCGGCGCTCGTCTGACCCAGGCGCAGTCTCGTGAGTTCGCCTCTGGCGATGGTGTGGTGGTGCTGTGCGGGCGCTTCGAGGGCGTCGATGAGCGGGTTCTGGCGCGACGCGACGTCGTCGAGATCTCGCTTGGCGATTTTGTGCTGTCCGGTGGGGAAATCCCTGCTTATGCGCTGCTCGATTCCTGCGTGCGCCTTCTGCCCGGTGTGATGGGGTCGGAGCTGAGCGATGCCGAAGAAAGCTTTGGTGACGGGCTGCTCGAATACCCGCATTACACCAAGCCCGCCTCATGGGAGGGTATGGATGTGCCGCCGGTTCTGCTCTCGGGGCATCATGCAGCGATAGCGGCATGGCGCCACGAGCAGGCGTGCCAGACGACCCAGGTCAGACGCCCCGATCTCTGGGCGGCTTATGCTGAAGCCAAGACTAACAGATAAATTTTCGTATTCTCGGAGAAGTAACATGAACATTGTCCAGCAGTATGAGGCGCGCGAAATCGAGCGTCTGACCGCCGCCCGTCCGGTTCCCGAATTCCAGGCCGGTGACACCGTGCGCGTTGGCGTGCGCGTTGTCGAAGGCACTCGTGAGCGTGTTCAGGCTTATGAAGGCGTTGTGATTGCCCGTTCCAACAAGGGCCTGAACAGCAACTTCACGGTTCGCAAGATCTCCAACGGTGAAGGCGTGGAGCGTATCTTCCCGCTGTACTCGCCCAGCATCGCCGAGATCGCTGTCGTTCGTCGCGGCAAGGTGCGTCGTGCAAAGCTGTACTATCTGCGTGAGCGTAGCGGTAAGTCGGCACGTATTGCCGAGCGTCCCCGTGACACGGTGAAGACGGCTTCCTAAGTTCAGGTTAGCTGAAACAGGTTTATGAAATAAGGAGAGTGTAGTGGCCCGAACCCTGTTCGATAAAATCTGGGATGACCATGTGGTCGAGCGCCTCCCGGATGGCACCTGCATTCTCTACATAGACCGTCACCTTCTACACGAGGTGACAAGCCCTCAGGCTTTCGAAGGCCTTAGGATGTCCGGGCGTCGTCTGCGCCGCCCGGATGCGACGGTTGCCGTGGTCGATCACAACGTGCCGACCTCCGACCGCTCGCTGCCGATCGAGGAGCCGGAATCCCGGCTCCAGATCGAGACGCTCGAAAAGAACGTTGCCGAATTCGGCGTTCCCTATTTCAAGCTGCGTTCGAAAGACCAGGGGATCGTGCATGTGGTGGGGCCCGAGCAGGGCATCTCCCTGCCTGGCATGACCATTGTCTGCGGTGACAGCCATACCTCGACCCATGGTGCAATGGGGGCTCTGGCCTTTGGCATCGGCACGTCAGAGGTCGAACATGTCATGGCGACGCAGACCCTGCTGCAAAAGCCCGCGAAGAACATGCGCATCACGGTCGCGGGCCAGGTCGGCCCCGGCGTAACGGCGAAAGACATTATGCTGGCGATTATCGGCAAGATCGGGACCGCAGGCGGTACCGGTCATGTCATGGAGTTTGCCGGCGATGCCATCCGCGCGCTCGACATGGCTGGGCGCATGACGCTGTGCAACATGTCGATAGAGGCAGGAGCCCGCGCCGGTCTGGTTGCGCCCGATGAGACGACCTTTGCCTATGTCGAAGGGCGCCGCTTTGCCCCCAAGGGCGAGGATTTCGAAAAAGCCTGCGCTTACTGGCGTACGCTGGCGACCGATGAAGGCGCGGTGTTCGACACCGAAGTCTCGCTCGATGCTGCCGAGATTCAGCCAAATCTGACCTGGGGCACCAGCCCTGAAGATGTGATCGCGATTGATGGCATCGTGCCCGATCCGGCGCAGTTCAACGATCCGGCGCGTGCCCGCCAGGTGCAGCGTATGCTCGATTACATGGGGCTTGAGGCCGGTCAGAAGATCGCGGGTACCAGGATCGACGTGGCATTTATCGGCTCCTGCACCAATAGCCGTATCGAAGATTTGCGGGCTGCCGCGGCGGTTGCCAAGGGGCGTCATGTGGCGCCCGGTGTGCGAGCCATGGTGGTGCCGGGCTCGGGCAATGTGAAAGCGGCTGCCGAAGCAGAGGGGCTGGATCTGATTTTCCGCGAGGCCGGGTTCGAATGGCGTGAAGCCGGGTGTTCGATGTGCCTTGGCATGAACCCCGACAAGCTGACCTCCGGCCAGCGTTGCGCCTCGACGTCCAACCGTAATTTCGAGGGTCGTCAGGGCCCAGGCGGACGGACCCATCTGTGCTCGCCAGCCATGGCGGCGGCGGCGGCGGTTTCGGGCTGCTTTGTCGATGTGCGGGAGATGGCATGATGGACAAGTTCACGACACTCACGGCCATTGCGGCCCCGATGCCGGTCGAGAATATCGATACCGACCAGATCATCCCGGCGCGTTTTCTCAAGACCATTCAGCGCAGCGGTCTGGGTAAGAATGCCTTTGCCGCCCAGCGCTATAACGATGATGGGTCGGAGAAGCCCGATTTCGTGCTCAATTGCGAGCCCTATCGCAAGGCCGAAATCCTGATCACGCTCGATAATCTCGGCTGCGGGTCGTCTCGCGAACATGCGCCCTGGGCGCTGCTGGATTTCGGTATTCGCTGCGTGATAGCGCCGAGCTTTGCCGATATCTTTTTCAATAACTGCTTCAAGAACGGCATTCTGCCGATCCGCCTGCCGCGCGAGATCTGTGAGTCGCTCATGGACGACGCGCAGATGGGGGCGAATGCCCGCATCACCATCGATCTGGAAAACCAGATCGTGCAGCGTCCCGATGGCAGCACTATCGCGTTCGAGGTCGATAATTTTCGCAAACATATGCTGATCGAGGGGCTCGACGATATCGGGCAGACGCTTCAGCACGACAGCGCGATACAATCCTTCGAGCAGAAGCGTCAGAGAGACGAATCCTGGCGCCCCACTATTGTGATGGAGAAGGTTTCGTGAGCCAGGCCACCAAGCTACTCGTTCTTCCCGGCGACGGGATCGGCCCCGAAGTCATGCGTGAGGTCGTCAGGATCGTGCGCTGGCTCGGTGAGGCCAAGGGGCTTGCTCTTGAGCTGACGGAAGAACTGGTCGGTGGTGCGTCTCTCGCCGCTCATGGCGTGCCGCTGCGCCCCGAGGTGGTCGCACTCGCCAAGGAAGCCGATGCTGTGCTGTTCGGCTCGGTGGGCGATCCGAAATGGAGCCATGTCTCGTTCGACAAGCGCCCTGAAGCCGCCATTCTGGGCCTGCGTCAGGAGCTCGAACTCTTTGCCAATCTGCGCCCCGCGCAGGTTTTTGCGCCGCTGGTCGATGCGTCCTCGCTGAAGCCGGAGCTGGTGGCCGGGCTCGATATCATGATCGTGCGCGAGACGGTTGGCGGCATCTATTTCGGCGAGCCGCGCGGTATCGAAACACTGCCCGATGGGTCGCAGCGCGGCATCAATACCGAAGTCTACACGACGTCCGAAATCGAGCGTGTGGCCCGTGTGGCGTTCGAGCTTGCCCGTTTGCGCGGTAACCATGTCTGCTCGGTCGAGAAGTGCAACGTGATGGAGAGCGGTCTGCTGTGGAAGCAGGTCGTGACCGCCTTGCATGAGCGCGAATACAGCGATGTCACGTTGAGCCATATGCTGGCGGATAACTGCGCCATGCAGCTCGTGCGCAATCCCAAGCAGTTCGACGTCATCGTGACGGGCAATCTGTTCGGCGATCTGCTGTCCGATCTGGCTTCGATGCTGACCGGCTCGCTGGGCATGCTGCCCTCGGCCACGCTTGGCCCGGTGCAGGAGAATGGCAAGCGCCATGCGCTCTATGAGCCGATCCATGGTTCGGCGCCCGATATTGCAGGGCAGGGCATCGCCAACCCGCTGGCACAGATCCTCTCTTTCGCCATGCTGCTGCGCTATTCTCTCAAGCGTGAGGAAGAGGCGGCTCTCGTCGAGAAAGCTGTCTCGAACGTGCTGTCGAGCGGCTTGCGTACAGCCGATATCATGTCCGAAGGTATGAAGCGCGTTGGCACCGAGGAAATGGGTGCCGCCGTTCTTCAGGAAATGCAGAAGCTGGCCTGAGAGCCAGCCGGAGGAAGATATGTCCCTGATCGCTGCCCGGCTCAACCGGATCTCCCCCAGCCAGACGATCGCCATCTCGCAGAAAGCGCGGGCCCTGAAAGAAGCGGGGCGGGACATTATCAGCCTCTCCGCCGGTGAGCCTGATTTCGAGACGCCTGAAAACGTCAAACAGGCCGCCTGCGACGCGATTGCGCGAGGCGAAACACGTTATACCGATGTTGCGGGCACGCCTGCCTTGCGCAAGGCTGTTGCGGCATGGTTGAACCGCGATTTCGGCCTTGACTACAAGGCTGAGGAAATCGTGGTTTCCACGGGCGGGAAGCAGGTCATTTATGACGTGTTCACCGCGACACTCGACGCGGGGGATGAAGTCATCATCCCGGCGCCAGCCTGGGTTTCCTATCCCGACATCGTGGCACTGGCCGATGGTACGCCTGTGGTGGTGCAGACCAGGCCTGAAAACGGTTTTCGTCTCGACGCCGAGACGCTGCGAGCGTCCATTACCCCGAAGACCAAATGGCTGGTGCTAAACTCGCCCTGCAATCCGACGGGCGCCGTCTATTCCGAGGCCGATCTGCGCGCGCTCTGCGATGTGCTGCTCGATCATCCGCGTGTCTGGGTGCTGACCGACGATATTTACGCCAAGCTGGTCTATGACGGGCTGGTCAGCAAGACGCTGGTACAGGTCGAGCCGAAACTGCGCGAGCGTGTGGTGACGATGAACGGTGTCTCGAAAGCCTATGCCATGACCGGCTGGCGTATCGGTTTCTCCGCAGCACCCGTCGAACTGACCAAGGCGCTGATCAAATTGCAGGGGCAGAGCACGAGCAACCCCTGCTCGATTGCGCAGGCTGCTGCGCTTGAAGCCGTCACCGGTCCTCAGGATTTTATCGGTGGCATGGTTTCGGTCTATCAGGAACGCCGCGATCTCGTTCTGTCGATGCTGGCTCAGGCGCCGGGTCTGACCTGCATTCGCCCCGAGGGGGCGTTCTACGTCTTCCCGTCCATTGCGGGTGTGATCGGCAAGAAGACGAGCACGGGTAAAGTGATCGAGAATGACGAGATTTTCGTCACCGAATTACTTGAGGAAACGGGCGTCGCAGCCGTGCATGGCAGCGCTTTCCTGACGCCGGGTTATTTCCGTATTTCCTACGCCACCGACACTGAGAGCCTGCGCGAAGCCTGCACACGCATCCAGCGTTTCTGCGCTTCCCTGAGCTGAGAACCTAATCATGAGCTTTCGTCTGGCACAGCGTCTTCAAGGGCTGCCGCAGCCCGCAACGATCGCAATGTCGGCGAAAGCCCGGGCGCTGAAAGCGCAGGGTATCGACGTCATTTCTCTGGCGCTGGGCGAGCCGGATTTTCCCTCACCGCCTGAGGCCGTCGAGGCGGCCTATCAGGCCGGTCTGCGTGGCGATACCAAATATCCGCCCGTGGGCGGACAGCCTGTGCTCAAGACCGCGGTTGTGAAGAAATTCCGCGATGAAAACGGTCTGAACTACGCGCCCGAAGAAATTCTGATCGGCAATGGCGGCAAGCAGCTCATCTATAATGCGTTTGCTGCGACCATCGATCCGGGTGATGAGGTCATCGTGCCCGCGCCTTATTGGGTGAGTTATCCGATCATCGCGCAGATGATGGGGGGCGTGCCGGTTGCAGTGACCTGCCGTGAGGAAGACAGGTTTCGCCTCAAGGCCGAAGCGCTGCGCGCTTCCATTACCCCGCGGACGCGTTGGCTGGTTCTCAATTTTCCGAATAATCCAAGCGGTGCCATTCTGGAGCGCGATGATCTCGAAGCGATCGCCGTCGTGCTGCGTGACGTGCCGCATGTGCTGGTGATGGCGGACGAGATATACGAGCATCTGACGTTCGGCGGAAAAAACCACGCCTCTCTGGCCAGTGTTGCCCCCGACCTCAAGAACCGCATTTTGACGATCAATGGCATGGCGAAGGCCTATGCCATGACCGGCTGGCGTGTCGGCTTCTGCGGTGGTCCGGCGCCGCTGATCAAAGCCATGACCAGCATCCAGAGCAACGCAACATCGGGTATCTGCACCTTGGCGCAGGCCGGGGCGCTCGCGGCGCTGGGCTTGCCGGTGACAGGGCGAGAAGCCATGCGCGATGTCTATCAGTCCCGCCGCGACTTTGTTGTGTCGAAATTGCGCGCCATGCCGCACGTTACCTGTGCCATGCCCGAGGGGGCGTTTTACGTTTTTCCCGGTGTCAGCGGTGCGCTGGGCAAAACGAGTGCCGCTGGGCGTGTGATCGTCGATGATGTCGCTTTCGCCGAAGCGCTGCTTGAAGAAGCGCATGTGAGCGTCGTGCCGGGGAGTGCCTTCGGCCAGACGGGCCATATCCGTCTGTCCGTCGCCGCGTCGGACGCCTTGCTGGTCGAGGCCTGTGCGAGGCTGGAGCGCTTCCTTCTGACACTCACCTGACGGAAGCGCGCCTGACGGACCGGGGCAGATCAGGTTTGGCCGCGCTAGCCGAAGCCGGGCTGTGCGAGGCCTGACTGGACGAAGCCGGGACGGAATGCGACCATGGGCGCATGATCACATCCTTCCCCGAATTCAAGACTCTGGATTTTCCGACACCTACGCGAGAGACGTTGGATAACGCCTATGCGGCGATAGGCGCTGCGCTGGATGGCGACGATCTTGCGCATGGGCTCGCGCGTTTCGACGCGCAGCGTCGCGCCTATGAATCCTGGTCGGCTCTGGTGGAGCTGCGCTTTTCGCAGGATACGCGCAACGCCGATTATGTTGCCGCGCGTGACTATGCCGATAGTCTGACACCCTACGCCATCAATCTGGAGACACAGATCAAGAAGCGCGTACTCGCGCGTCGTGACGAGGTCGCAACGCATCTGGACGCTCATGTGCTGGCGCTCTGGGATGCCGACATCACGACGTTTGACGTGCGTATCGAGGCCTTGCTGGCAGAAGAGGCGCGTCTTTCGGCGGAGTACACGGCCCTGCTTGCCGCGGGGGAGATCGCTTTTCGGGGGGAGAGCCATAATCTCTCCGGGCTGGAGCCTTTTCAGCAGGACCCCGATCGCGCCACACGGTATGAGGCTGAGGCCGCACGCTGGGGATTCTACGAGGCGAATGGCGCCCAGCTCGATCGCATCTTCGATGATCTCGTGCGTCTGCGTACCGCTATGGCCCATACGCTCGGCTTCGATTCCTACATCGATCTCGGTTATCGCCGTATGCGTCGTACCGACTACAATGCGCAGGATGTCGCGCGCTTTCGCGAGCGTATCGCCAGCCATGTCACACCCTTGGTCCAGGCGCTCTTGCAGCGGCGCCAGCTTGAAATGGGATGGGACGGTCTAAAAGCCTGGGATGAGGCGCTGGTCGATCCGAGAGGTAATCCCGGCCCCGCTGGCGATTACGATCTGATGATCGCGCGGGCGAAGGAGATGTTCACCCGTCTGGATGAGAGCGGCGAAATGGCTGCTTTCTTTTCGGAGATGGTCGAGAAGAATTATCTCGATCTGAAAAACCGTGCGGGCAAGGCGGGAGGCGGTTTCTGCACCTCGTTCTCGACGCAGGGCACACCGTTCATTTTTGCCAATTTCAATGGCACTCATGGCGATATCGGCGTGTTTACCCATGAAATGGGGCACGCTTTCCAGAACTGGAAAAGCCGCGATCTGCCGATGATCGATATGCTCTGGCCGACCATGGAAGGGGCGGAGATCCATTCCATGGGCCTCGAATTTCTGACTTGGCCCGAGATCGATCTGCTGGTGGAAGAGGGGGCAGGCGAGCGCTATCGGCGTCTGCATCTGATCGAGAGCCTGAGCTTTCTGCCTTATGGCGCCTGTGTCGATCATTTCCAGCACGAGATTTACGCCAAGCCGGGCATGAGTCCTGAAGAGCGTCACGCGACCTGGCAGAGGCTCGAGAAGCAGTATCTTCCGTGGCGCGACTGGGGCGATCTCGCTTACCCGGCAAAGGGTGGCCGCTGGCAGGCCCAGCGCCATATTTACGGGTCGCCCTTTTATTATATCGATTACACGCTGGCGCTCTGTGTGGCGCTTCAGATCTGGCTGATTGCCCAGGTCGACGCCCCGCGCGCGCTCGAACTTTATCGCGGGCTCTGTGAAGCGGGGGGGAGCCAGGCTTTTTGCACATTGGTGCGCAATGCCGGGCTGACTGTGCCCTTCGAGGACGATGCGCTGGCCGAAATCGTGGACGAAGCAGAGCAGATGCTCATGATGTGACGAGATGCCCCCTCTCTAGCGAGAGGGGGCAAGGCCGGATTCAGCCGCGGCGGTTCCATTTATCGAGCAGATCAAGCACTGATTGCGACGACATGGCACGCGCATTGCCGAGCGTATTCGCGCCATCGGCGTTGAGCAGCTTGCGGCCCGGTGTGACAATCAGCACGGTCGGAACTTCATGAATGGTAACGCCGAACTGCTGGGCGATATCGAGGTTCTTGTCGATGCGCCCGACATTGACCGGCACGACGACGAATTGTGATTCGAGCCATTGCGCAACTTCCGGCTGATTGAAAAGCCCGGCCAGCATACGGCAATCAGGGCACCAGTTGCCGCCAAAATCGATCAGCACCTTGCGTTTCGTACGCGCTGCCGTGGCGAATGCCTCCTCGACCTGGGTCTTGGCGAGGGCGATATCGGGATAGACGTCCTTCGCCGGTGTGATCTGCACTGAGCTGTCGATCTTCGGCGGTGCTGGCGGACCGTCTTCGGCGAATGCCGTGTCGCTTGCGCAGGGCATCGCAACGGGCGCAAGCGCGGAGAGGCCGAGGGCGAGGGAGGTCAGGACGCCAAATTTGCGTTTCAGCACGATGCGGGCCTTTCGAAGCTTGAAAAAGGTTTGAGGGTAGGGTGGTTGAAAATCCGCCAGAGTATGAAATGTTTTGTCCCGTCAGGGAATACAAGAGCACGAAGGGCTTTTGATGAAACAACGCAACGATGCGGAAGGGGCCGCAGGAGAAGTCTCCATCACCACCACCCTGCTTCGTACCATCGGGCTCGTCGGGCTGACGCTCGCGCTGGCGTTCCTGATCCGGTTCGTGCCGTTTCTGTCACATGGCGTGCAATGGGTGGCTGGAACGGATGCCTGGCAGGCGCTCTATTCCCTGTTCGGCATCGATACCAGCCTGGGTCGCGAACAGCTCATTCTGATCGGGATCATGCTTTGCTGCTTTTTCGTGGCACTTGGGGTTCAGACGGCGCTTGTCTATTTCACCGCGCGCCTGAAGCGGTGAACGAAGCAGGCCAGAACGGCCAGGCTCAGCCAGGCCAGCATGGTCAGCGTGCCGCCGAAAGGCGCCAGAAACGCGACATTCGGGCCTTTCAACGCCAGTGAGGCGACTGGCAGGGTGAAAAGCAGCGTGCCCAGCGCCATGGGCAGAGCGACCCAGCGCAGAACGGCCATACCGCTGGCGCCAAGAGCGAGCAGGGCGAGCACATGCCACATCAGCATCTCGACCCCGCGTGACAGCATGGCGCGCCCGCCGGTGATGAAGGCCTGATCGGGCAGATGAGCCCCGAGGGCCGACAGCATGACGGCGACGCAACCGAAAATACCGCAGAAAATGAAAATCAGACGTTGCCATGGCAGCATGGGCGGAACACTTTCGTCTTCAGTGGGTTCAGATCGAGGCTTCTGGCAGTTAACGTCAGTCCTCATAGAGTAAGAAGTAAAGGTCATCATCATGAAAGCTGGTCTCTGGATCGGATTGGCAGCCTTGCCGCTTTGCGCATGCACGCCCGGCTATCCGAAGCTGCCCCCTCTGCCGGACAAGGCGCCGCCTTTCACGACGGCTGATGCGGCATTTCTGCAGCAAGCTAACGAGCATGACCTTACCCAGATCGCACTGAGCAAGCTCGCGGCCGATCATGCGCGTGCGACCGAGGTGAAAGATCTCGCTCAAACGACGGAGAAAAATTACGAGGCGCATCGCAAGACACTGGCGACTCTGGCGAGCAAGCATAATCTCACCCTGACCGAAACGCCTCTGGCCAACGACCAGGCGACGATTGATCGCGTATCGCATCTGCATGGACCAGCCTTTGACAAGGCCTATGTGACTACGCTGCGTAACGAGTCGCAGGGTAGTGAACAAGCCGTCGCCTCGGTGGCCACCACAAAGGACAGCGATATCAAGAATGCAGCCGCAGGGCTACAGACACTGGATAAGCAGGTCATCTCTTCGGCCTATAGCTGGTTTCCCAAGCTTGCTGTTCGCAAGACGCATAAATCCACGCGTTGAGAGGGGATGCTCGTGAGTGTCCGTCTCGACAAGATCGTCACCCGCGGCGGAGATCGGGGCATGACCTCGCTCGGAGATGGGGCACGCATCCGGAAGGATGATCCCCTGATCGAAGCGATGGGGTGTGTGGACGAACTCAATGCGGTTGTGGGGCTCGTGCGACTGTATTGCCCGGGCCGTGACGAACTGGAGCGTATCCAGAATCTCCTTTTCGATCTTGGGGCGGTTCTTTGTATCCCTGACCGTGAAGATGACGGGGCGCGTATCGGCCAGGGGGTTATCTGGCTGGATGCTGAAATTGTCGCCCTGCGCGAAAGCCAGCAACCTCTGACAAGTTTCGTTCTGCCTGGCGGCTCGGTCGGGGCAAGCTGGGCGCATATGGCACGCGTTGTGGCGCGGCGTAGCGAGAGGCGAGTTGTAGCACTGGATCAGACGCGTCTCACTTCTTCCGTGATGTTCCTGAATCGCGTGAGCGATTATTTCTTCGTGCTTGCGCGCCATAGGAACGATAACGGTCGTTCCGATGTCCTTTGGCGACGGACCCAAGTCTGAAATAGAGGACTGGAAGAGGCCCGAGCCGGCCTCTTCCATTTAATATCCACGAAAATGAAACGAACACTGTATCGCTACAAGTTTTTGTGATAATGCTGAGAACAACGGTGTTTCAAGCTATTTTGGTTTCTGCAAGTTCGAGCCTGATCTATTTTCATTGCTGAATATGGGCATCGTGCACCAAAGTGGCTTCATGCAATGTAAATAAAAATAGAAATTTTAAAATTTTTTTATACTATGTATTATTTCTATTACCAAGTAACGGTTATTGTCGATTTGCTCTGAATGTGGAGAGCCTTTGAGGTGACACATATGAGGATTTCGTTTAGGAGCAGGCCACAAGAAAAGTTTGGCCTTCCCGGAATTCAGGCACAGAAGCGTATGCCGGACGAGCCAAGACTGATGCACAAGATCTAGATGATTTTCTCCAATCGGAAGACATAAAGTGGGTACCGACTCAGATTTCTATAATAAAGATACTAATCATGATGGTGAGCTTAGCGAAGATTCACTTCGTCTCGCGCTCGAGCGACTGGGCACCAAAAGTAACAAGAGACACACCCAGGGCGGCCATCATAAAGTCGCCCCTGACCAAAGGCGCCGCCGTTTCGTTCAGGAGGGGCAGGTCGTCGTCGAGCATCACCAGCTTTCGCGAGCAAGCCTGCGCGCACCATCTTCGCAGGGTGAGGATCACGGCGAAGAGCTTTCACGTCTTCGTAACCTCCTGAAGCTCGAGCAGCGCCGTGCTGAAGACGCGCAGCGCGAACTAGGAAATGTGCAGGTACAGCTGCGCACACTCGAGACCCATCTCGTCCACGAGAAACTGCATGTGACCGAGTTGAAAGCGAAATGTGCCGAGGTTGAGCAGACGCTTCTCGAAGCGCAGGTTGAGCTTGCCAGACTGCGCGAGGAAACTCAGAAACGTCGCGTCGAGCCGGTGGCGTCGGGCGAGGAGGCAGCCGAGCCAGTTATCAAAAGAGGCAGAGGCCGCCCGCCGCGTGTCAAGGAAACTGCAGTCGTCTCTCGCGATCCTGAGCCGGTTCGCTGGTGGAAAGACTGACCTGCTTTCCTGTGTTCTGCACGCGGGCACATGGCATTCTAGGCAGTGAAAAAGACCGATCGGGAACTCGCTCCCGGTCGGTCTTTTCATATCGGGCCTGACGACGCCCGGCTCCTATAAATAATTAGGAAGGGGGGGCGAGTAATCAGAGAGCCCGAGCGGCCTTGCGCAAGGTGCGTGCAAACCAGATCAGGCCGAGGGTGAAGAGGACAACGCCCATCAAGCTCTGGAAATTCTTCGCAACCGGAATGGACAGAAGATCGGTATGGCCGGTCATGCCGCTGAGTACGGCGATAACTACGCCGATCAGGCTTTCGCCGACAATGAATCCCGATGCGACCATAGTGCCGGTGCTGTCATCGCTATGAGACGCGGCTTGGGGTGCGCGGTCGAAAAAGAAGGCGATGATGGCGCCGATGGCGATGGTGACCGACACATCGGCGGGAAGGTAAATACCCATCCCAACGGCGAGCGGCGGCATGGCGAGGTTACGGATTTTCAGCAAGCGGTCGATGATGATCAGGGCAACGCCGATCGCGGCGCCGATCAGGATCATGGTCCAGTCTAGATTGCGCAGCAGAATGCCTCGGGCAATATCGGCCATGAGAGCAGGTTGCGGTGCGGCGAGTGCGCGCGACGGATCCATGTCAGGGCGTGGCAGGGAGCTGCCGAAGCCGTAAGCCTGATAGAGGACATTCAGCACGGGCGGAATGACGAGTGCGCCGACGACGCAGCCGATGAGGAGGACGACCTCCTGCTTCCACGGCGAGGCACCCACCAATTGTCCGGTTTTCAGATCCTGCAGATTATCGTTCGAAATAGCTGCCGACCCGGTGAGGGCCGTCAGAACGAACAGGATATAGGCGATAGCGCTGTGCTGATCATGGGTTGAGAGCGCATCGGGCACGAGGTGTAGTGTCTCCAGCCCGAGCAGCGCCAGACAGAGCGCGACGACGCTGATGATCGAAATGCCGGAGATCGGTGATGATGATGAACCGATGATGCCCGCCATGTAGCCGCAGGCGCTGGCGACCAGAAAACCGATGAAGAGACAGGCAGCCAGTCCAAGGCCCAGCATGATGACGAGATAGAAATCATGGGGTGTGATCGGCCAGAGGAAAAGTGTGAAAAGCGCACCGAGCCCGAGAATGAGCGCGCCAAGCAGAAGGTTCATCACAAGGGGGGGGAGATCGCGGTCCGTCTCGTCCAGACTGGCGCGATGCGTTTGCGAAAACGCCTCACGCAATCCGCGCAGAACCGGCCCCATAAGAGAAAAGACCGTCCAGCATGCCGCCACGGCGATAGTGCCGGCCCCCATGAAGCGGATCTTGTGGACCCAGAGCCCTGTCGCAAAATCTGCCTCAGACACCCCGGCGGGGTGCGCCACGACCGTGCAGAGCCACGGTATGCCCACGCCCCAACCGATAACGACACCGGCAAGCATTGCCAGTCCGCCGCCGAGCCCAACGAGATAGCCCGTGCCGATCAAAGCCAGGGAATAGGCGCCCTGTAGGCGAAAGACGGAGGGGCCAAGCGAGAATGTCGCGCTCCAGCCATCCTTTATAATTCTGACCCCCGTGCTGAGAAAGGTCAGGCCTGCTGCGATCAGGCTGCCGCGTATCAGGGCCTTGAGCGCCTGCTGGTTGCCTTCGGGTGACGCTACGCGCAGAATCTCGGCGCAGGCAACGCCTTCCGGATAGGGCAGGGCGCTATGGGTGACCAGGGCGCGTCTCAGCGGAATGGTGAACAGCACGCCCGTGGCGCCGCCGAGCAGGGTGATGAAAAAACTCTCCCAATAGGGAAAGCCGCTCCAGAATCCGATCATGACCAGGCCGGGTATGGTGGCGAACACGCAGCTCAGCGTGCCTGCTGCCGAGGCCTGTGTCTGGACCAGATTGTTTTCGAGAATGGTGCTGCCGCCCAGCGCCCGCAATACCGCCATGGAAATAACGGTTGCGGGGATGGAGGAGGCGAAGGTCAGGCCGATTTTCAGGCCCAGATAGACGTTGGAAGCGGTGAAGATGATCGTGATCAGGGCGCCGAGAACGAGTCCTCGAATGGTCAGTTCCCGTGTCGCCGAAGTCATGCTGTCTCTCTGTCTCGATAACGTAAGGAACAGGTCCTACGACGAAGTGCCTAGAAACGGAAGACGAAGTTCGACTGGTAGTAGCTTCCGCTTTTTCCTCCTGCCGCCCGCAGCCCGTCAGACCCGATGAAGCGGGCGCCATATTGTGTCCAGGTCAGATGGCGGTTGAGTTGCAAGGTCAGGGATGCCTGAGGCACGATACCGATAAAGCCCCCATGCAGATTGGAAAAAGCGTAGGCGCCGGAGGGGCCGTAGACGGCATCGTCGGTTGAGGCGCGCCAGAAGAGCGGACTTTTGAACTGAAGGCTGAGCCAGTTGCGCGGCGTCAGGCGAATGACTGGCGACAGGCTGACGAGATTACTCGGCGCGATATAGGTGGTGGTGTCGAGATAATTGGTCTGCGGGTTGAACGGCGCGATATAGGTGCCGATCGCGCCGTCATTGCGGCGCGATGAGCCGCCGGAATAGAGATCGGCCTGAAGCCCGATGAAGGGATGCAGCGGCGAAGGGGTGTGACGATAGCCTGCAATGGCATTGAAGGCGTAGGCCGAGACCGTACGGTTTTGCCCTGTGCGGTTCAGCTCGAAACTGCCCCCCTGATAAAGGCCGCCGACCGAGAATTCGAAAGAAGGCGCGCCGCCATACCAGCGGAATCCGTAATTCTGTCGTGCCGTCGTGCCGCTGAGCGTCGTCTTGTTATAGGGCAGGGCCGCAGAGCTGCCCCCCACCCGAAAGGCGATGAGGAAGAGATCGAGAAAGGACGAGATCCGTTCCGATCCGAGTGCGAAGGAAGGGGGCGCCCAGGTGATGTCCAGGCCATGGAGGCGCGTGCTCCAGTCGACACGGTCATGGAACATCTTGTTGAAAGTGATGTTCGTGCCGACGAAATCGTACACATCGGCGCGTAGGCGCGGCCAGATGGCGTAGCCGCGCACGCCGTTCCAGGCGAGCGGCACATTGGGCGTTTCCCGGTTATAAAGAATGTAGGAGGGGGCATCGAGGAATTGCTGCCGCCCGATGATCAACCCGGTTTTGGCCTTGGCGAGCCCGGTGCGCAACTCGACGAAGCCCTGCTGCAAATCGAGACGCTTTCGGAACGTGCTGTTGTAACCATAGCCTCCCCATCCTCCAGCATCGCCGTTCACGAGCTGACCGAAAAACCGGACGTGCTGACCGAGATGCAGGTCGGCACCGTAGAGATTGCGTACGGCAAAGCGTCCCGAGCCCGGCGTGCCGCGCGTGCCGAGAAAAGGCGCCTCTTCTGACCAGTTGCGCAGGCGCGTTTCGCCCGAGAAACTGAGCCACCAGTCACCGTTGCGTGTGAGAGGAATGTATTTCAGAGGGTCGAACAGATCGTCGTGGCGCTTTTTGTCGCGCAGGAATGACCAGTCTTCTGCCCAGGGGGCGATACCATAACGGCCTACCGGGCCGAATCCGGCAGATTCACCGTTTCCCCTCGTAAAAACGCCCCAATCGCCCTGGGTGCCATGCGGCGCCCTGTTCTGCAGGGGGGTGACGCGACGCGGCTGCCCGACGGGGCCTGCGTGAGGATAGTTCTGGATTTCGGGCCGCTGGGTGCCATTGACCGTGAGATGCTCGTCGGTCGCTGTCGGGTCGACGAGCTTCCGGGTGCTGATCTCGCCGATGCTGGTGGCATTTTCAACAGCAGCAGCAGAGAGCGCCGTACGAGCGATGCAGGGAGACACGCCTGCGAGCAGGAAGAGGGCAGGCAGGGCGTGGCGAGGGCGCATGGCGGAACGTTCCGGAGAAAAGCTAGTTCTCCAGCGTATCAGCGTAAAAACTATTTACAACGTGTTTTTTAAAAACAACGCTGCAATATAGTGAATTAGTTGGTCTGTGCCGTGAATTTTGCCGGGCGCAAATGGGTCTGGTTGTAATCGAGCTGTTCATGGCTGAGCTGAAACCCCACCTTGAGCGCGTAATTGGTCTGCTGCAGATCGGGCGAAGCAGGCACATCGATGATTCGTACTGGCGTGCGCAGCGTTACGGTCGACTGATTGCCCGCGAAAGAGACGGGAATATCGAATTCCTTCTTCTCGAGAATTTTGCCGTCACGCAGCACCGCCACGAAATAGGGCAGCACGATATCCTTGCCGTCAGAGGCCGGACCGCGCTCCACGACGACGGCAAGACTCAGGCGAGAGCGAACGCTTTTCTTGGGACCGGCTTCGCAATTGCCGGTCAGGCCGCTCATGCCGGCATGGGTTACGAGGCTACCGGCATCGAGACCGTGCCCATCATATTGATAGAAATCAGCGGCCTGACCGAGGATCTCGACCGGGGGGCAGGTAGGCGCAAAAGCACTCTGGTCGTCCTGGTTGCAGGCAGTCAGGGCGACCGAAGAACCGATCAGGGCGAGAAGCGGCAGGAAGTGGCGGGTGGATCTGGTCATGGACAAGGCTCTTCGTCTATTCACCGGTGCGGAAACCGAGTCCGGTATGGTAAGAAGGCGACACGACGCCGAATGATCGTGCGATGACGGGCTTGCATACTCGCAACGGGTTGCGTAGCTCCCATATGCGAGCCCATATCGCGAAGCGTTGCATCATTCGTCATGCGTGCTGCCTTGGGGCTTGTTCGCATATACCGCCTGCCGTGAGATTGGGGAACACCATGCCCGACACCTTGACCACTTCACGCCCGCAAGCGTCTTCGGAGCAGGGATCTGAAGCGCAAACGCTTCGTGTCCTCCTAGCCGGGCCGCGTGGCTTTTGCGCTGGCGTCGATCGGGCCATCCGCGTGGTGGAAGAAGCTTTGCGCCGCTATGGCGCGCCCGTCTATGTCCGTCATGAGATCGTGCATAACCGTACCGTCGTCGAAAATCTCGAAGAGCAGGGCGCGATTTTTGTCGAGGAACTCGACGAAGTGCCTGCCGATGGTCACGTTGTGTTTTCGGCTCATGGCGTGCCGAAATCGGTGCCTGCCGAAGCGCAGCGCCGCAACTTGCTTTATCTGGATGCTACCTGTCCGCTCGTATCGAAGGTCCATCGCGAAGCCGAGCGTCATTTCGCCGGTGGTGGCCCCGATGCTCGCCATATCCTGATGATCGGTCATGCAGGCCATCCCGAAGTGGTCGGCACGATGGGGCAGCTCCCCAACGGTGCCGTGACGCTCATCAATGATGCCGAGGAAGCACGCACGGTGCAGCCTGCCGACCCGTCGCGCCTCGCTTTCATCACACAGACAACTCTCTCGGTCGACGATACCTCCGAGATCGTAGCGATCCTTCGTGAGCGCTTCCCTCTGATCGAGGGGCCGAAGAAGGAAGACATCTGCTACGCTACGACCAATCGTCAGGAAGCGGTCAAGGCGATCGCGCCCGAGAGCGATCTGGTGATCGTGATCGGTTCGCCCAACTCGTCGAATTCGCAGCGTCTGCGCGAAGTGGCCGAGCGTTCCGGCGCCAAGCGCGCCCTGCTGGTGCCCAAGCTCGCGTCGCTGGACTGGAGCGTGCTCGAAGGGGTGAGCACGGTCGGCATCACGGCGGGCGCATCGGCGCCAGAATCTCTGGTGCAGGAAATGGTCGATGCCCTGTCGACACGCTACAAGCTTCAGATCGAAGAGCGTATCGTGAAGAAGGAAAACGTGGCTTTCCGTCTGCCGAGCCCGCTCGGCGAGCCTGTCTGAGGGCTGACGAAACCATCATGACCCTTCTGTTCGCTGCCTGAGATTATGGCGGTCTATACAACCATACCGCCGGAGAGGCTCGAGGCTTTTCTGGCGGATTACGATCTCGGACCGCTCGTGCAGATCGACGGTATTGCCGAGGGTGTCGAGAACACCAACTACCTGCTCGAAACGGAAGCCGGTCGCGCCATTCTCACGCTCTACGAAAAGCGCGTGCGTGCCGATGAGCTGCCTTGGTTTCTAGGGCTTATGCAGCATCTCTCCCGTCGCGGGTTGAAATGCCCTACGCCGGTCATCGCTCGCGATGGTGTGGCGCTGCGCAGCCTCATGGACAGGCCAGCCGCCATTACGACCTTTCTGCCAGGCCGACCGATCGCGACGATCACCCCTTCCGCCTGTTTCAGTCTGGGCCAGTCACTGGCGCGCTTTCACCTTCTGGGGGAAGATTTCAGGGCAAAGCGGGCGAATTCTCTTGGGCCGAGCGCCTGGAAGCCCCTGTTGGACTCCTGCCTTGGCGCGGGGGATTCGCTTCGCCCTGGTCTGACGCAGGAGCTGGAGGGGGCCATTGACGCGGTGCTGCGTGGCTGGCCCGAGGAAAGCACGCTCCCGACGGGGCAGATTCATGCGGATCTCTTTCCCGACAATGTCTTTTTTCAGGAGGGTAATGTTTCGGGGCTGATCGATTTTTATTTCGCCTGTACCGATCTGCTGGCCTATGATCTGGCAATCTGCCTCAATGCCTGGTGCTTCCCTGATGATGTTACGGCATCGCCTGCATTGATGGCCGGTATGATGGGGGGCTATCAGTCGGTGCGCCCGCTCAAGCCCGAGGAAAAGGCAGCGCTGCCGGTGATGGTGCAGGGAGCTGCGATACGCTTTCTGCTGACCCGGCTTTATGACTGGGTGAACACACCGAAAGACGCGATCGTGACCCGCAAAGACCCGCTGGCCTACTATCGCCGCCTGATGGCGTGGCGTGACGATGCGAAGGGGCTTCTGCATGTCTGATGACTTGAGGGCGCCTTTGCCCGACGATGCTCCGTTCGTCGAAATCTGGACCGATGGCGGGTGCAAGCCCAATCCGGGTCCGGGTGGCTGGGGAGCGTTACTTTGCTCCATGGGGCATGAGCGCGAACTATCCGGCGGTGAGCAGGATACCACGAACAACAGAATGGAGCTGACAGCGGCGGCCGAAGCACTGGAGGCGCTCAAGCGTCCCTGCAAGGTCACGCTGCATACGGATAGCGAATATCTGCGCAATGGGATCACGCGTTGGCATACGGGCTGGGTGCGTCGCAACTGGCGCAATGCTGCGGGTGACCCCGTCAAAAACCTCGATCTGTGGCAGCGTATTCTGGCGGCGGAAAAGCGACACAAGGTCGAGTGGCTCTGGGTGCGCGGCCATAGTGGCAATGTGAATAACGAACGCGCCGACCAGATCGCGACAGCCGCGCGCGAATCGATCGAGCGCCGCTGACTCCGTGCAGGGGAGAGCCGTCAGAGGCCGCTCTCCCGATTAGCGCGAATGGTAAGCCTTCTCAGACCGCAAGGCAGATGCGATGAGCAATGTCGGTTGTCTTGTCGGCATCGGGCATGAGCCCAATCAGTTTGAGTTCATCGACATATTGCTCGACCTGCACCCTGAAGGGATGCCCTGTGACGGCATGACTCGCGATTTCACGATCGAGCATGCCTTGGGCCTCCTCCGGTGCATCGCTGTCCTTCTTCCATAAACGTGCCAGCTCGTCGCGATGGGCGGGGAATTCGTTTTGTGCGTCCTGCAAGGCGGCCGTCAGTGCTGCGGCAAGGCCGGGATCCTGCGTCAGAGCCTTGGTGGCTAGACCCAGAGTGAGATCGATCCGCTCTCGTTCGGCGCCGGTCATGCTGTCAAGCATGTTCCAGCTCACGCCTTTCGTCTGCTGAAGAATGCGCCACCCGATCGGGTCATGCACGGCTACCGCATCGAGGTCTCCTCCGCGAAGCGCGTCGGCCATGTCATCGGCAGGAATCGCGACCCATTGTACCGAATCGGTCGGATGCAGACCGCGGCGTCGAAGCTGGATGCTGATGAAGCGGCGATCAGCGCCTTCGAGGCTCAGAACGCCGATTTTCTTGCCTGCAAGATTGCCCACCTTGTGCAGATTGAGATCGCGTCTGACGAGCAGACGATAGCTACCGCCTCGTACGCCGCAGGCGAGGCGCGCGGGCAATTCGTTTTCCTCATCCTGATAGAGCGCAGGCAGCCAGTCGAGCAAAGGGCTCAAAGCCGCATCGGCACGATTGGTCACGACGGCGTCGATGGCGCTATTGCCGCCCGGTGTTTCGACAAGATCGACCGTCAGATTATAGCGACCGAAAATGCCCTGCTGGCACAGCCAGAGCAGGGGGTCGTAATCGGGCTCCGGCCAAGCGAGGCGGATATGGCGCTTCTTGCCATCGGTCTGAATTGGCTTGTGACGATGGAAGAAGTTTCGCGTTTGCAAGGCTGTAGCCAGGATAACGCCCCCTGCACCCATGAGAAGAAGACGACGGGAAGGCGCTGCCATCAGAAGAAAAACTCCATATGCAAAAAAAATGACAGAGGGGGGTTTACCCCAGGAAAAGCTTTCGCTAGATAGTGCCTCGCCGGTCCCGAATAGCTCAGTTGGTAGAGCAAGCGACTGTTAATCGCTGGGTCGTAGGTTCGAGTCCTACTTCGGGAGCCAGGCATTTTTCCCCTGAAAATCATGTCTCATCAGGTCTGATCGTATCGAGGCGATCCAGTGCCCACAGGCGTGGGAACATCCTGATCCAGAGCCCTGCGACGATCAGTGTACCGATGCCGCCTGCCACGACGGCAGCTTCGGTTCCAATGGCGGTGGCCAGCATGCCGCTCTCGAATTCTCCCAACTGATTACTCGACCCGATAAACAGCATGTTCACGGCTGAAACACGGCCACGCATGCCATCGGGTGTTGCCAATTGCGTCAGAGCGCCACGTACGACCACGCTCACGACGTCAGCCGCGCCCAGAACGGCGAGAGACAGTACTGACAGGGTGAGTGAGTGCGATACGCCAAATACGATCGTGGCGATGCCGAAAATACCGACCGAGGCGAACATGATCGGACCGGCATGGCTCTTGAGCGGATAGCGTGCAAGGAACAGCGAGCCGAGCAGGGCGCCGATCGCGGGAGAGGCTCTCAGGATACCCAGGCCGATAGGGCCGAGATGAAGGATATCATCGGCATAGACCGGCAGCATGGCGGTGGCGCCCCCAAGCAAAACGGCAAACAAATCGAGAGAGATTGCTCCCAGAAGATCGCGACGTCGACGCAGAAAGGCGATTCCGCCGAAGAGCGATTCGAGGCTCATCGGCGAGCGGCTTCCCGCATAGGGACGGAGCTTGAGGAGAGAGGTCGAAATCAGGGCCACCGAGAATCCGATAGCGCAGGTCAGGTAGCAGAAATCGGCGCCAAGGCCGTAAAGCAGCCCACCGAGCGAGGGGCCGATGATCGAAGCTGTTTGAAACAGCGAAGCTGAGAGAGCCGCAGCCTTTGGGAACTGGGTCGGGGTGGCGAGAGAAGGCAGAAACGTTTGCTGGCAGGGGCCCTCGAAAGAGCGCAGGGCGCCGAAGCAGGCGACGAGGACGTAAAGTGCCCAAGGAGCGAGCTGGCCGGTAAAGGTCAGGAGCGCCATCCCGAAGGCGCCGATGATTTCGATCACCTGACAGATCTGCACGATGCGCTTGCGATTATAGCGATCGGCGACATGACCGGAGATGAAGACCAAGGCGAGCATGGGCAGAAATTGCGCGAGCCCGATCAGGCCAAGGGCTGCCACGCTATGGGTCAGTGCATAGGTCTGCCAGGCTACCGCGACCGCAAGAACCTGGGCAGAAAGAGCGGACAGGGTGCGCCCGGCAAGAAAGGGGCGTAGGCCGACGATGGCGCTCAGGGCATCGTTTGGCGCGGGGGGGGGCTCTGAAGGCGAGATGGGGTCTGGCATGGCGCCCTTACTATAAGCAGAGGGCGTGAGTCAGAGCCAGCGCGCAGGCTTTTCGAGTCGATTGCATTTCGCGAGCCGTGCAGGCAGGTTCCGCCGATGAACCCAGAACGTGATCTGCCCGCCGACTCGCGGGCATCCGCCATGCCTTCCGATCCTGTGCAGCCCGATATTCGTGTCGGGACAGTCGCCTCAGCGCAGGGAGAGGGCGATAAAATGATGCTCTGGATCGATTTCGGGGCGCTTCTGGGTGTCCGCCGCGCCACAATGGCCCTGACGAAACGCTATGAAGCGTCTCAGCTGGTTGGCAGGCAAGTTTGTGCTGTGGTTAATCCGCAGCTGCATAATGCTTCTGTGAATCAAGTTCTGGCGCTCGGCATGCCTGATCGCTCCGGCGACATGGTTCTGATCTGCCCGGATCGCCGGGTGCCAGATGGAGGAAAACTGTTCTGATGGCTACCAATTACGCAACCGTCACCTGGGACCAGCTGCATCGCGATGCGCGTACCCTTGCCTCGGCCCTTATGGCGCGTGGCGCGTTCAAAGGGATCGTTGCCGTAACGCGTGGCGGTCTTATCCCGGCTGCGATCATTGCTCGTGAGCTCGATTGCCGCCTCGTCGAATCCATTTCGGTTATCAGCTATTCTGGCGAGAGCGCCGAAGACCAGAAGCAGCCACGCGTGGTGAAGGCTCCTGTTGCTGCGGGCGATGGCGAGGGTTTTCTCGTGATCGACGATCTGGTCGATTCCGGTGAGACGGCGAAGGTCGTGCGCGACGTGCTGCCCAAGGCGCATTTTGCCTGCCTTTACGCCAAGCCCAACGGCAAGCCGCATACAGACCAGTATGTGATGGAAGTGGCTCAGGATACCTGGGTGCTGTTTCCCTGGGACACCGCACCGCTCTTCGTGCCGCCTCTGGCGCGTAACCTCGGATAATTCTTCACTTTTTTCAAAACCGCATCTTTCACCCTGCCGCAAGTTGCGGTAGGGTCCGCGCGTTCGGGGCGTGGCGCAGCCTGGTAGCGCGCTTGTTTTGGGTACAAGAGGCCCCCGGTTCGATTCCGGGCGCCCCGACCACCACCAGGGTTAAAGCGGTAAGCGCCCTTAGCTCAGTTGGATAGAGCAACAGCCTTCTAAGCTGTGGGTCGCTGGTTCGAATCCAGCAGGGCGCGCCATCCGTTTCGTCAAAAGCGCTGCACCCTGTATCTTGAGCGCATCTATTCCCTGTTACGATGGGCCACGGGTCTGAGCCGCTCTCTGTCCCGTTTGAGTCCACCCCGAAAATGGCGTGCGGCCGAACAGAGATTTCTTTATCCTCGCGGCAGAGGCGCAAGCTCTTTTTCCGATTTGTCTCTTAGGCTGTTCTGGCGCGCGCGATACGGGTCGCCTCCGGTTCGGAAGCCTTAAGGAGAGGCAGGCGAGCAGCTTCATACGAGGGGCATAGCCCGTCCAGAGGAGGACCTGGCCGCATATTCGGCTCAGATCTTCCGTCAAACCCCATTCATGAAGAATATAAAAACAGGGATTGCAGGCAAGATTCGGGCGCAGGAATCATTTATTTGATGATTTTTCAGCGTTTTTATAGTAATGGTGGTTACGTATTCTGGAAAGATACGTAATCTTGAGATGGGCTGTGTCCGGCGCTCTGTTGGTGTAGTGGGCTCGGCTGGCGGTTTCTCCTATGTCAAATTTCATCCTTGATTCGGCACATAGCTGATGCATGTCTATAAACGCGGGCTCACTGTCGCGAAGGCCGGTGCTTTGGCTTAGCTGTTTCCGCCACCCTCGACTGAATTGATCTTTGCCTGGTGTGACTCTCGACAGGATCAATCAGGCGCGCAGCAAAGTCCTTGAAGCGGTCCGCAGTGCAGGAACTTGCCTGAACGGGTGGCAGAGCCTGTTACAACCGCGAGGCAAGGCGTGGTCTTCTGCTGGTCTTTTCTCGATTTCCCAAGCGCGATGCTGACCCTCCGCGAGGCAAACGCGTGAACCCAGGCGTTGCAAACGTGCCTCGCGGTCCTGCCTCTTGTCGCGATCAGACGACTCTCGGCATCACATGCCTTTCTCTCGCTTGAGAAGTGGCTTGTTTCAAGGAAATTGAGAACAGCAAACCAGAGTGGGGAGACGCAGCAAAGGATCGGCGCGGGGCATCGCTATCGTCGAGCGTCTGACGACAAAGGCTCTCTTTATCAGGCGCTTTTTCTGACGTGCCGCTTCAGGCTGCTGCTTGTGGCCCTCGTTGCGGGGGCGAATCCGGAAATACTCGATGCGATCGGAAGGGGCTCCGACAGCTTCACGCTTCCTGTTCCGGTGAGTTGTGTGAGAGCTGACGGCGAGGAAAACCCCCTCCGTCCCAAAAAATCAGACAGTCGGCCATGCCGACCTGTTTCGGAGAACCATGATGAAAATCGATACCCTGCGTCTGTGGGGCGCGATAATGACTGTTTTGACCTGTGTCATTTTGCCACTGCCAGACGTTGCTGCTGCTCCGCAATTCGTACCTACAAATGGTCTGCCGCTCGACACGCCTCTCGGTTCTGCACGCAATGCCGATGGAAGCGGCGTTATCACCTTTCGCACCCTTCACCGCGACAGCGAACGCAACGCCGCAGATATCGTGGCGCTCTTGGCGCAAACTGTCTCGCCCGGGCAACTCGGTGGAGTACTCGGGGCTTACCTTAAAGTTGCCGATGCCGGGTCGCTTTACGCAACGCCAGAAAGTGTCAGTGCCTTGCTCAATAGTGAGACCGATCGTGCCAGAAAGGCGGAACAGGGCAATGCGGACGCGATCGCTGCGTTGCAGGCAGGCACAGTGACGCAGGACGATGTCTTTTCCTGGTTAGGCACTTATCTTACTGTAGCGGCCGCAGATGCCCGTTACGCCACGCCTGCTGCTGTGGATGCGTCAGTCGCCTCTGAGACAGTCAGAGCCAAAGCGGAGGAAGGGGCCAACTCGAGCGCTGTTACCGCGCTTGAGGCCGTTGCCGCCACTAAAACTGGCCTTGCCGCAGCGCTGGCGTCTTATCTTCCCGTTGCGGGGAGCCACATCCGGCCCCCTGAACGGGGTCTCGTACCGGGCAGATCCTGCAGGAAAAAGCGCCTCTGACGAGTTGATCAGCTTGACTACAGATGGGAGCAGCGCGCTTAGCGAGCATAATTGTTTCCCCCCCCCCTGGAGAAGCCGTCACATTGCTGCATCTGGTCGTCGCTGGTCGTTCATCCAACGGTGCCGATGCGGTCATGCAGCGTTTCAATAACATTACGATGTTCAAGCATGGCGGGACGACAGAGCTTTCCCAATCCGGTGATGGAACGACTTACCCCTCCTTCGGCAACCCTGGGCGCTGGTCGGTTTCACCGTCACTCGACATACCTACGGGATGCCTCAGATTGAGCGTACGGGCTGCGGGCAGCGGTTCATGGCTTTGGCGCGCGGCTATCCATGCAGAAGCGCTCTATCCCTGATTGAGTACTTCCCCGGGATGAGGGCGGAAGAATGGCGTGTCATGAAGTCGACGCGTCTGAGCAAGCAGATTTGTTGGACGGCTCGCAGCGCCCATACACGAAATGGGGGTGGTCCAAGCAGCGTGTATCTGCCGACAGGCTAAACGATTCTCTTCATCGCAGACGGTGGCATGAGTGCCCAAGGCGTGGCAAACTGGCACGCAATGCGCGGGTGCTGCGACGGATAGGGCGTCTATTGTCGAATAATATTCAAAGTAATTTCTATTATCAGTTTATAAATATTACGAATTCATGATAACTAAATATGAAACTATGTATATTTTTTGTCCATTTATGGTGTTATACACACACCTTTAAAACTATACCTAATAAAAATACCAATTTAAATAATATTGATATAATTTCATATACCATAGTATTGGATAAGATATAATGTGGAATATGCTCGTTATTCCGATCATATAATTCAATATTATTGTAAATGGTCAATCTTGTCTGGTTCCCGGTGCTGCGCGCGGTATTCGGGATGAAGTCCTGTGCCCGCACGTCCGGGCTTTTTAGGAGATCTTTTGATGACATGGCGACCCAGTGCCAATATTCTACGTCCCAGCAGTGGGGCGCGTGGCGGCGCTTGTCCGACGGCAGGATGCCCACTGGTCTGGCCCCCTTCCACCCTTAACGGCGGCGGCGATTACAGTGTCGATTTCGACGGGTTGCTCGCACCGGGCGAATATATCGTCTCCTTCCAGTTCGATGCCGGTGACGCTGCCGATCAGGCGTGGTCGAGCCTTTTCGGCACCATCGCGACGGCCTGGCTACGCTGGAAAAGCTCGGGTCTGCGGAGCGTGACGGTGTGTGTCCTTACGAGCCACGGCAACAGCCAACAAGTCGAGGCGAATATTGCGGTGTCACCGCGGACGGCGCTTTTTCCCGTACCCCTGCCTGTCGCTCCCGACATGCCCGTCACGAACGCTCTTTCCGATCGAGCGATGGATGCGTGGCTGCGGCAACTGCCTACAGATCCGGTCCAGGCAGCCGATGGCTGGGTCAATAACGCTGGTATTCCCACCCGGCTGGGCGAATTGAAGTGAAGCGCGGTCTTCGCTTCAGCCTCTCATCGTCGAGGCTAACGGCGCTTCCGTCATCGGCTGAGCGTTGCCGTATCTCGCGATATCCGGGCAAGCCGATTTGTTGACATCTGAAGAGTATGAATTTCCTGCACGAGAGAGCAATCATGCCCGAAAACATGCAACCCCAACCTTGGTGGGTGGCTGCGCTCGGTGGGGCGTTGTTTACAGTCCGCTGGCTGGTCGGGTTTGGCGCTTCTGGCGCAAGGGCCACGATTGAGGCGCAAAAGGAATCGCTTTCACGCCTGAATGCTCGTGTCGACAAGCTGGAACAGCGCGAAGACGAAAATCTGGCGTTGATCGAGGAGTTGAGAGCCCAGAATGCCATCCTGCGCGATGCGCTGTGTTGTGCTGGGATTCCTGTACCGGACCGCTCTGATTTCCCAGATCGATTGAAGGATTGGCATGACCGATTCACTGGAAATCGCTATGGCGCTTCTGCGTCGTGACGACATTGAGGGGCTGCGTCTGGCCCCCTATCTTTGCGCGGCAGGTTATTGGACGATCGGCTGCGGCAATCGCTATCTCAGCGACGGGTCGCCCGTGACGGGACGGACGAAGCCGATCACAGAGAGCGGGGCGGTTGAACTGCTTCGCATCACCCTTAAGGAATTGAGAGACGAGCTGCGCAGCCTGGTCAATGTGCCGCTCACATCGTGGCAGGAGGGCGCTTTGCTCTCGTGGCAATTCAATGTTGGCACGCGTGCTATGCGCGGCTCCACGCTTTTAACCCTGTTGAACCAGCGCTTCTACGCTTCGGCCGGGCGGCAGCTTCTACGCTGGAACAAGGCAACCATCCGGGGGAGGCTCGTTGTGCTGCCTGGATTGCAAAACCGCAGAAATCTCGAGCTGAGCGTGTATGGCGGGCGCCCTGTGACTGGAGTGCTGTTCACAGTCTGATTTTGTCGCACTTATTTTCCATTCGAAAATAAAGGAACCCTCTCGATGCCTCTAGACTGGCAATCTTTTTACGCGTCTCTGCTTCCTTATATCCCGGCCGAATTGGCCAGCGATCTTACGTTGATCAGTACATTCGTGATCGCGCTCTGTGCCATTCTTGCCCGCTTCTGGCCGAGGCCGACGTCGGACTCTCGTTGGATGAGCCTCTATCTTCTCGTCAATCATGTGGCGATGAACAGCAAGCACGCCGCCAATGCCGACGACACAAACCCCGGCGCCTGAGAGCGCAGAGCCGCTCTGACGAGTATTTCCACGTGGCGGGGCTTTTTTTAATCAAGCGGCTTTTATTTGCGCTTCTGGAATGAATGAAATCGTCGTAGGAGCGAGGACAGAACATAGTCCGGACGCCCGGTCATGCGTTGGAACCGAAATGTCGCTTGGAATTAGGCATGGTCGATAAAAAGGCTCGCTCGATCGGTATCGAAGCCTATGAGATTTTCGATACGCCGCCTGAGCGTGGCTACGACGACCTTGTCTCCCTGGCGGCGCAGATCTGTCAGACGCAGACCGCGATCGTGAGCCTGATCGGCAAGGATCGCCAATGGTTCAAGGCGCGCATAGGGATATCACTGTGCCAGACGGCGCTTGAGAGTTCGATCTGTCGTTTCGTTGTAGATCAGGATTGCCTGATCGAGATCGAGGATCTGACCTCCGATCCACGAACATCGCACAACCCCCTCGTTGTCGAGGGGCCGGAGATCCGTTTCTATGCAGGCGTACCGCTGCGTACGCCCTTCGGGACCATTGGGGCCCTGGCTGTCATTGACGATCTCCCCCGTCCGGGTGGTCTGTCCTCTGCGCAGCGTGAGGCGCTGGCCAAACTTTCCTGTCTCGTTGTCGATCTCCTGGAACTGCGCAGGCGCAGCGCGGCACTCGATGTGACCCAGAGACGCTGGCACAGCCTCTTTCAGACGATGGATGAGGGATATTTTCTCGCTCAGGCCGTGCGTGACGAAAAAGGTCGCCTCTGCGACTGGGTATATCACGAGGTCAATCCGGCCTGGGAACGCCATGTCGGTATCCCGGCCGATTCTGTCATCGGCGCGACCTACGCAGCGCTCTTTCCTTTCACCGAGGCTGACTGGATCGATCTGGCGGCAAAAGCTTTGGAAAGCGATCAACCTGTTCCTTTCGTTCAGCGCGTCAAGGCGACAGGACGCTGGTACGAAGGCACGTTCTATCCGGTCGGGCAGGGCTTTTTTTCGGCAACGTTCCGGGATGTTACCAGCCAGATTGCCTCACGAAACAGGCAGACCGGTCTGATCGCTTTGGGGGATGTGCTTCGTGACGAGCGCGATATCGCGGTCATGATCAGCCAGGCCATGACCGTGATAGGCCAGGCGCTGAGTGCAGACCGGGCGACTTATGGTGAACTCGATCATGATATCGAGACGATCACTGTTGCCGAAGGCTGGGCGCTGCCCGGTATGCCCCCCATCAAGGGGCTTTACCGTTTCGACGATTACGGGCGCCTGCGCGAGACACTGCTCGCTGGTGAGGCGCTCGTCATTACCGATATTCTGACCGACACACGCACGCGCGATGACAGTACGGGCTGGATTGCGCTCAAGGCGCGCGGTGTCATCAACGTGCCTGTGCGTGAGGACGGTAGAAACGTCGCGCTCATGCTGGTGCATTTCTGCGCCCCTCACGAGTGGACCAGCGAAGAAATTCACTGGCTGCATAATGCGGCCGACCGTCTTGAGCTCGCCATTGCACGCAGGCGAGCCGATGAGCTTCAGAACATGATCAATGGCGAAATTGCTCACCGTCTGCGCAACACGCTGGCCATGGTTCAGGCCGTTGCGCGTATGACGCTGCGCGATGCGCTCTCCAAGGAAGAAGCAAGTCGGTTTTACGAGCGGCTGCAATCGCTGGGCCGCGCGCATGATCTGCTTCACTGCGATGAGCAGCGCGCCGCACTTCTTGGTGATCTTGTCGCGAATATTCTCAAGGATGCTTCAGTATTCGAGCGGTGTCAGATCGCAGGGCCGATAATGCGCCTTGGGTCACGGGCGGCCATGTCCACCGCGTTGCTCATTCATGAAATGACGACAAATGCCTGCAAACACGGGGCGCTCTCAGTGCCCGAGGGCAGGATCATCATCACCTGGCAGGTCGAGCCGACACAGATCGGGAACGATCTCGTGCTGTTCTGGCAGGAGGAGAGGGGGCCGCCTGTCGCAGAGCCGACGAAAGGCGGCTTCGGGTCGCGTCTAATATCCTTCGGGTTGATTGGAACGGGAGGCGTATCCCTGCGCTATGAGCAGGAAGGTCTGTTGGCCAGCTTCAGGGCCGACGCAGAAAAGATCATGAGGACGTAATGGCCCATTCACTTGACTACGGACATCGACAGGCACCCACTGTGTTGGTTGTTGAAGACGAGCCGTTGCAGCGCATGAGCCTCATGGATTTTCTTGAAGAGGCCGGCTACGCCGTTGCCGAGGCGTCCGATGCCGATCAGGCACTGGTCATTCTCGAAAGCCGACCGGATATTCGTATCGTTCTGGCCGATGTCGATATGCCAGGGTCGATGGATGGGCTGCGTCTGGCAGCGCTCGTACGCGATCGCTGGCCGCCCATCGAGATTATCGTCACCAGTGGTCGCGGGATTCCGCAGCTTGCCACCATACCGGCGCGGGCGATGTTTCTGCCAAAGCCGCTTAACGAGCAGCGGGTCAAAGAGGCGCTTTCTCTTTTTTCCTGAGCGGCACTTTTTGTCTTACGAGGTTTGGTTGTCCAACGCTTGCGCTGCCGGTTTGCGATGTGCCGCCACGCAGCACAGAACGCTCGCCACGATAAAGACGAATGAGGCTATTTCCAGCGGATGGGGCATTCGCCGGTCCCACAGAAAGCCGTAAAGCAGTGCAAAGAGCGTTTCGAACAGGATCATCTGACCCGTCAAGGTGAGCGGCAGCAGGCGGCTCATGCGGTTCCACAGCGCGTTACCGCAGAGAGAAGCGATGACGGCAACGCCGATGGAGACTGCGGCAAAACGCTCGCAGGCGGCCAGGCCATGGGTATTCTGGTCTATCAGAAAAGCCAGCGGCAGCATGACGATCGCCTGAGCGCCGGTCATGAGCCCTGTCAGCAAATTCCAGTCATGTGCCGAAACATGCTGGAGGCGTGCCAGAGCCCGGCTGTTGCCCACAGCAAAACCCGTCCATGAAGCCAGCGCCGCACAGGCGCAGAACAGGCCGAGGAGGCCGCTCGAACCTGCAGCGCCCGATACTGGCCCGACATGAAAAAGGGCCTGCCAACCGATGCAGAAGGCGCCAATCATGCAAAAAAACAGCGATGGGGCCAGTTTCAGAAAGGGTGGTGCATCCTTGTCGCGGCTGCCGATGATTGTCACCGCGACGGGCATGAACCCGATCACAAGCGAGGTCAGGGCGATGCCGCCTTTCTGCACGGCCATAGAGAGCATGACGTAATAGAAGCTGTTGCCGAAAAAAGAGAGCCAGAAGAGCCCATGCCAGTCTCGCCCGTGCAGGCTGCGGCATAAACTTGGCAGTCTTGTGCCGATGAGGCCCAGCGAGATTAGCCCGTAAGCCAGATAGCGCCCGGCAGCGAGATCGAGCGGGAGAAAATCGCGCGCGAGTTCTGGCGCGAGAAAGACCAACCCCCATAAGGCCCCGGCCCCGGCCCCGCACAGCACGCCGAGAGGAAGATTTTTCTGGGAGGGATTCGGGCTGCGGCTCATGCTGCACTTCTAGCCTGAGGTGCCCGACCTGTCTTGCTTGCGCCGCTTGGTGCGCGTCGTTGTGATACGGAAACGGAGCCGCATGATTCCCAGACAGAGACCGGTGAGGCAGATGGCGCTCACGCCGAGAAGCAGGGGTAGCCGGATCAGCAGGCGGGCAAGAGGCGTGCGCAGCCAGCCGAAGAAATTGAGGTCGTGCGGCCCGTAGATGAACCAGCGTGACCCTTTGGCGCCCGCTTCTGCGACCAGAAGTTGCGCACCGCATCGCGCATCCAGATAAAGCCTCACCCCATCGTCACCCGTCACGCGAAACACAGGGAAGGGGCGTTTGAGATGGCGGGTAGAGAAATAATAGGAATCGTCATGTTCGAGAACGGCCACACTGGCGGCGATACCGTCCCTTCCAAGAGCCTGCTTGAGGGGCTCAACCGTCAGGGGGAGAGGAGACAGAGCTGGATCGAGCGTCAGGCGTTTCCCCTCGTCATCAATCACGGCAATGAAGGCTTTGTCGCCCCAGGCGCTCAGTCGGATGTCGCGAAACCGGCTTTCAGGATGCGCGCGCAGCGTCTCTAAAAGGGCCTCGAGTTCGGTTGACGTAACGGCCCTGTTGAGGCGCGTCACCCAGCCCGGTGCAGGGCCAGGCGCAAACAGGCCCGCAGGGTTCATGCTCAAAAACCCGGTTGTGATCCAGGAAAGCAGCATGAGGCCGAAAATCAGACCGGTAACATGATGCAGGAAATGCGTCCCCCTATAGGGCGAGATCTGCCGCCCCGCCCCAAGGCGTCGCCAGCCGATCCAGAGCCCCAGCGAGGTGAGGATGATGCCAGCACCGGAGAGGATGATCAGCGTATTTACCCAAAGCCTCTGGTGGCGTTTGAGAAGAGATGGATAGAGCCAGTGCGGTATCGCGCCGAGCCATGACCAGAAACGGGTCGCTTCTGTTGTTGCCTGAACGACATCCCCGTTTACAGGCGAAAGATAGACGAGGCTCTTTTGAGGGTCATCGAAGGCGTAGCGGTAAAACCCCGATTGATGACCTTTGGTGTTGAGAATCCATTGATCATGATCACGCAGACCCTCGAAACGCACCGAAACTCGCCCCGGACCAGCATAACGAGCGGCTTCGTTTTCAAGGTCGTCGGGTGAGAGAGACAGAGCCTTTCCGGTGCGGAGATCGAAGCTCCTTGCAGCACCTGTGTCGCGGGTGGTCTGGAGGACAGGGATGGCTCCAGCCATGACGATCCTGAACGACCGGTAAGACCCTTCCAGTGGCGGCAGAACGCCCGCAGTGTCGAGCTGGACGCGTTCATGTGCCAGACCTGCCCGCATCTCATCGGGTTGTGGCCAGGCTTTCCAGAGCATCACGAAGCCGGAGAGGCACCAGACGCACATCATCGATCCGAGCGTGATGCCGAGCCAGCGATGGAGCAGGAAAATAGCCCTAACCGTTTTTTTGCGGAGACGCGGCTTCATACTGTGAGAGGGTGGGTGACGGTCAACCCATCATGACCAGGGCGTTTGTCTCGCAATTTTATGGATCGTCGTAGCGAACCGACCCAGACAGGGAAAATCACGTCGCATCGATCTTTATGCCAAGAGCCCCGAGATCGCTCAGACAGATCGTATCGTCTGCGGCAATTCCCCGGCACGCAGCCCGTTTGATGACGGTGTCGAAGCCCAGCTTGCGCGCGTCTCGTGCCGTAGCCGCGACGCAGAAATCGAGCGCCAGCCCGCAGATCGTGACACTCTCGACGCCCAGCCCCCGCAGTAGCGCATCGAGCCCCGTGGAGTGACGCTGGTCATTATCGAAAAAGGCGGAATAGGAATCGCATGCCGGATCGAGCCCCTTATGCACGATGTGGCTGAGGCGGCTCTGATCGAGACGCGGTGAAAAATCAGCGCCCTGCGTCCCGGCCACGCAATGAACCGGCCAATCTCCCCCCTGCGGCACGAAGGAAACATGGTTCTCGGGGTGCCAATCCCTGCTGGCGATGCGGACGTCGAAATTCTGCGTTAAAAGCGCATTGACAGCGGGCAGGATCAGATCGCCGCCGGGCACGGCGAGTGCGCCCCCTGGCATAAAATCATTTTGCACGTCGATAACGAGCAGGGCGCGACGAGGCACTGCAGGCAATGAAGAGGTCATGAGAAGAAGCTCCGCGTGTCTCAGTGACCGATAACATGGCGCATGTCGTCTCCGAAATGATGCAGGGCATCTTTCGCTGACATATGTCGCCTATGACCGTTTTCAGCCACGATGGTGACGGTAGCGGTCATGCCGGCCGCCAGATGCAGGTCGGGTGGGAGCTGGTCGATGTGGACCCGCACGGGAATGCGCTGCGCCAGACGTACCCATGTATAAACCGGGTCGACCGAAGGCAGACCTTGCGTCGCGGTAGTGGCGTTCATGCTTGAAATGCCGCGTGTGATGCTTTCGACATGGCCGAAGACCGGGTGGTGCCCGCCCATCAGATCCATACGCACCGGGTCGCCAATTTCGATATTATGGATTTTGGTTTCCTCGAAATAGCCGTCTACCCAATAGGAGGCTGAATCGATGATCTGGATATTGACATGCCCCGCCGTCGCGAAATCACCGGGCCGCATCAGCAAATTGGTGACATAGCCATCCAGCGAGCTATGGACGATGGTGCGATCGAGGTCGATGCGCGCCTGCCGTAAGGCGGCCGCCGCCGCATCATATTGCGCACGGGCCTGAGCGGCAGCAGCAGAGAATTGCTGCTTTTCTTCCGCCGAAACTGCAACGCCCGGGATGATGCGTCGGCGCTGATATTGGGAGATACGGAAATCCAGATCGGCTTTTCGCTCGGCAAGGTTGGCCTCGGCGGTTGCGACACGTACTTTGAAATCGAAGGGGTCGATGACATAGAGCACGTCGCCGCGATGCACGAATTCATTGTCATGCACGCGCACATCGATGATCTCGCCTGAAACGCGCGGCGCCATATTGACCACTTGGGCGCGCACCTGCCCGTTACGGGTCCAGGGAGCGGCGGTATAATAATCCCACAGAATGACGATAACGATCCCTGCTACGACGAGGATCGACAGGGTGATCAGCCATCTGATCAGGCGTGAGGCGCGAGCGAGCACGATCGGGAATCTTTCACATGAGCCAAGTATAGAGCCCGAGCAGGCAGACGAGTAGGCCAAACTGGGCGAGGGGTGGATTCCAGAAAAACCGCCAGAGATTGAGTCTGCCGAAGCACCAGCGTATGAGCGCGAGCGTCAGTAACGCCAGAAAGAGATTGGCGACAAACGCCGAGACAAGCACCCCCTCAAGATCGATCACCTCACTCACAGCGCGTCTCTCCGCCCGGGGTAGTGCGACCGGGAAGGCTCTTGGATGACAGCGCTACCATCGTGAGCGCCCTAATCCGAAATGCATGAGCGTCGAGCGATTATCAGCGAGTGTCGAGCGAACTGCCTCCAGACTGCCGGCACAAAGTATGGCGACGGCGCGTTCTTTCGGAGTCGCGTTCTGAGCGATGGCGAGGAAAGCGGCGCTCAGTCGCGGCAGGGCGAGAGCGAGTGTCGGAAAAGACGCTGAACTCACCAGATGTCGTGCCTCGCCCGCAAGCCCATTGAGACAGGCGCATCGATCAGCCTCACGCAGATAATGGCGCACACGCGCCAGTGTGGTGGCGAGATCTTCGAGCGTGACCAGACGATTGAAGACGTGACGATTGACCGGGCGATCGGCGCCCTGCCTGTTGGCAGGGTGGGCGTGAAGCTGTTTCGTCCAGGTCAGCAATTGCACCAGGCGATCGTATTTCTTGCTGAGCAGGGCGGCCCCAGCCGGTTTGCCTCGGCCTCTGAGCTGGGCTTCGAGGTCCTGGCCGATCGAAGCCGCAATACGAAAGCGTCTGCTGCGCGGTGTCGGCGGGAAGAGCAGGACCAGGATAATGAAGGAGATCACACCTGAAATCAGGTAGAAGATATTGCGCGAGATGAAAGCGAGCGGATCATAATCCTGATGATTGCTCAAACCCAGAATGATCGGGAAAAACGCGCCGTAATTAAAGCCGATCGCGCTCGTGCGCGCATTCATGAGCATGACGCAGGCAAAGATCGTATGAGGCAGAAAAACCAGTGCCAGCGCCCCGAAGGCGGCGATATGCGGCAGGATGAAATAATTCATGATGACGGCGACAAACACGGCCAGTGTCAGGCCCAATATCGCCCCCATACCGAATTTTGAGGTATCCAGCGCCGTCGAGGCAAGGGTGAGGATGAGCGCAGCCTGAGATAGTGCCGCCATTGAGGCGGGCTGACCGCTCGCAATACAGAGCCCGGCGGTAATCGAGAAACCCAGCAGCACACGCAGGGCATTGATGAAAGCCGCAACATGATCGGGGTGTTGGGCGATTTGTGCGAGCTTGAGCGCGTCGCCCGCAGGGGTGGCATATTGCAGCGTGTCGATGCCGGTCGAGATATGCAGACGATTGCTCAGCAGCACGGCGGCGCGCTCGAGATAATGCGCGTCCGTGGCATCGGGATGGTAATCCGCTTGCTCTTCGCGCATCGCTTCTATCAGCGAGCCGACAGTCTCGAAGCGATCGCTGTGATCCTCACGCAATTCGTGCCACGCCAGAACGTGACGCCGCGCCAGAGCCGACACGTTTTTGGTGCGCAGGATATGCGCGATGGAGCGCCCCGAACCGAGCACGGTCAACATGCCGATTATGGCGAGACGGGCTCCGGCGGTACGGCGGGTCGAGCGGTCGATTTCGGTCTTGGCATAGGTAATCTGGGCTGAGAGCGAAAGGATATCGCCCGCAAGTGCAGTCGTTTCCATCGCGTCCGCCACGCTTTCGCCCTGAACCGCGTGTCGACCAAACTCGCGTATCTGCCGCGCGCGGGCCTCAAGCCCGTCGGCCAGTTTCTGCCACGCCTTGGGAGAGCCGGTGAGCATATTCACGAAGGCGACCGAGGCAATGCCGATGGCCACGCAACTCGCGCGGGAAAGGGCGACATCGAAGACATTCTGCGGCGTATCGACGACATTGATGGCGACAAGCGCGATGGTATAGCCGGCGAGCAACGCGCCATAGGAGCGAAAATGCCGCTCCAGCGAGCCGATATAGGTGCATCCCGCAAGCCAGAGGGCACAGCCCCCAAGCATCATGCCGCGATCCTGGCTGAAGCACGCAATCAGCAGGATCGAGGCGGCGACGCCGAGCGCGGTGCCGATCAGTCGATACAGGGCTTTGGAGAGAGCCTGTCCACGCAGCGGTTGGGTAATGATCATGACCGTGACTGCGGCACCGGCAGGCGCGTCGAGTTGCGCCCAGAAAGCGGTGGCCAGGGCAAGGCAGATAGCCGCCCAGCTTCGAAGTGAAAAACCGATCCAGCCGGGAGAAAAAGGGGGGTTGGGCAGATCGCCGGGGCGTGGCCACCAGCGTATGCGCGTCTCAACCCTCTCGGTCATTCGGCTCCATCCAGAAAACTGACTTCCTGTCGAAGAACGCCCCGATGGTCGGTCAGGTCAAGCGCGCAACACGTTTGCGTGGGTTCTGAAATCCTTTGTCAGATACGCTTCAGAAACCAGTGCCATCCCCTGGCACCATACGTGACACGAGCAACTGGTTGATGCGGAACCCGTCCACGTCGACAACTTCGAAGCGATAACCGGCAGCTTCCACGCGGTCCGCCTTGCGGGCCATGCGGCGCAGACGATGCATAACGAATCCGCCAATCGTGTGAAAGAGGTCGCGCTCCGCGTCGAGATCGATATCGAGCTCGCGAAAGACGTCGCCTATGGGGGCGGCGCCATCGATAAGCCAGGAATTGGCGTCGCGACGCACGATCGCCTGCTCCTCGAAGGGGCTGGCGAGTCCGTCCATGAGCGCGCCCATAATGTCCTTGAAGGTAATCAGACCGACAACCAGACCGTATTCATTGACGATCAGGGCGAAACCGGCACCGTGGGAGTCGAACTGTGCCAGTGTGTCCCACAAATTCAGCGTATCGGGCAGAGAGAGCGTATCGCGCCGCATACGGAAGATCTGGTTGCTGATCGGCTGGGAGGGGTCGGCATTGGGGGGGACTTCATCGACGACCGCGACGAGAACGTCTTCTGCACGTATCGACCCGATAACATGATCGAGCCCGCCATCGCAGAGCGGATAGCGCGAATAAGGGCGTATACGCACTTTGTCACGCTGGGATTCGAGGCTCTCCTGCACGTCGAGAAAGACAATCTCGTCACGCGGGGTCATGGCCGATGTGACCGAGCGATCCTGCAGGGCCAGCACGTTCTGGATGAGCTGATGCTCTTTTTCCTGCAATGCGCCAGAGGCCGTTCCTGCCGCCAGCATGGCATTGAGGTCTTCCGGTGTGACAGGGTCGACAGCAGAGGCGGCGGGAATACGCAGCAGGCTCAGCAGCCAGTCGGAAATGATCGAAAACACCCAGACTGCCGGATAAAGCACGCGCAATGCCCCGGTCAGAAACCAGCTTACCTTGAGCGCCACGCGGTCGGGATTGTTCAGGGCGATCCGCTTTGGCAGCAGATCGGCAAAAAGCACGAAGAGCCCGGTTACGACGACGAAGGCAAGACTTGCCGCGACCTTGCCTGCAAAGCCGGGTGTCAGCCCCGCTTCGATCAATGCCGCGCTGAAGGCCGGGGTCAGCAATTCGCTCGAAATCACGCCGCCCAGCACACCTACTGCGTTGAGGCAGATCTGCAGAACGGTGATGACCTGACCGCTATTGCGCCGAAGCTTCAGGAAAGAAGAGGCACGAGGATCGCCCTGGTCGGCGAGCGCGCGCAGGCGAATATCGCGCGCGGCAGCGAACGATATTTCTGACAACGAGATCAGTATGGAGACGGCAATCGCTGCCACCATGGCCGCGAGGCCCAGAAGCAGCAACGTCACGCGCGTGGCTCCTCAAGAAAGGGGGGCTTGGAAACAGGAGCCTCAATATTATACGCGTTGCGCCCCATATTCCAGTATCTGCGCTTTAATTCGCGGGAGGCAAGCCAGCGATTTCACGCCAGCCCGCCTCATCGCAGGTTTCGAGACCGAGTTCGGCGGCTTTTTTTGCTTTCGATCCGGCTTTTTCGCCCAGAACGACCAGCCCTGTTTTCTTCGAGACTGAATCGCTTACCTGTGCGCCCAGGCGCTCGGCAATCGCCTTCGCCTCGGGGCGGGTCATGCTGTGCAGCGTGCCGGTGAAAACGATGGTCTTGCCCGAAAGCGGACCTTCCTCGGGGCGTGATTCGATCTCAATCGTCAACTCGCGCCGCAGATCTGTCAGTGTTGCGAGATTATGCGGTTCGGCGAAAAAGGCGAGAAGATCGGCCACGATGCTTTCACCGATACCCATGATGCTGCCAAGAGCCAGCCGGTCATCCGAACCGATCAGGCTGGCGGCTCTCATGGCGTCGAACCACGCCTCGTAAGTCTGATAATGCCGTGCGAGAAGCTGCGCGTTGCGCTCGCCGATGCGCCTTATACCCAGACCGAACAAAAAGCGGCTGAAGGCGATGCTGCGTCGTTGCTCGATGGCGCGCAGCAGGTTGCGGGTCGAGGTCTCGCCCCAGCCCTCGCGTGCCCTGATCACATCCGCTTTTTCATGCAGGCGGAAGATATCGCCCGGTTTGTCGATGAGGCCGATTTCATGAAATTCGCGGATCGAGCGTTCGCCCAGACCGTCGATGTCGAAAGCCTGACGTGACACGAAATGAATCAGTCTCTCGACGACCTGCGCCTCGCAGGTGAGGCCGCCTGTGCATCGGCGCACGGCTTCACCTTCGGGGCGTTCGGTCAGGGAGTGACAGACCGGGCAGGTCGTCGGGAAGACGAAAGCAGGACCACGCGGCTTGTCTTCCGGCACTGGGCCGAGAATCTGCGGAATGACATCCCCCGCACGCTGCACGCGCACCAGATCGCCGGGTCGTACGTCCTTGCGGGCGATTTCGTCTTCGTTATGCAAGGTGGCGCGGGAGACGATCACCCCGCCTACATTCACGGGTTCGAGATGCGCAGTGGGGGTCAGGGCGCCGGTGCGTCCAACCTGGATCTCGATCTTTTCCAGCCTCGTGATGGCCTGCTCGGACGGGAATTTCCAGGCGATGGCCCAGCGCGGCGCACGCCCGGCAAAACCGAGCCGCGTCTGAAGATCGAGATCGTCGAGTTTGAAAACCACGCCATCGATATCATAGGGCAAGGAGGCCCGATCGCGCGCCAATGTCTCGATATAAGCAGGAATCTCACTGGCATGCGCAATCGCTTTGGAGAGCGGATTGACGACGAATCCCCATCCACGCAGCTTTTCCAGATAGGCCCAATGCGTTGCGGCGCAGCGCGCGCTGGCATGGCCCTGGGCATAGGCGAAAAGCGAAAGCGGGCGCCGCGCCGTGACCGCCGGGTCGAGCTGCCGTAGAGAGCCTGCGGCGGCATTGCGCGGATTGGCGAAAGGCTTTTGCCCCTGCGCGAGCATTGTCTCGTTCAGCACGAGAAAATCGGCTTTCGCCATGAAGATCTCGCCACGTATCTCGATTTCTTCCGGCGCATCGCCAGAGAGTTCGCGCGGGACCTCTGCAATGGTCAGCAGATTGGCCGTCACATCTTCGCCTACCAGACCGTCACCGCGTGTCGAGCCGCGCAAAAGCTTGCCATGGTGGTAGGTCAGATTGATCGAAAGCCCGTCGATCTTGGGCTCAGCCACAAAAGCCAGAGCATCCGCCGCCTTGCTGTCGAGGCCAAGAAAGCGGGCGGCCTTGGAAACGAAAGCCTCGAATTCTTCTGTCGTGAAGACATTATCGAGCGAGAGCATCGGCACGCGATGGGCCTGCTTGCCGAAAGCGGAGTCGGGCGTGGCCCCGACCTGGTCGATGACGCTGCCCTGCGCCTTGAGGTCGGGATGGGCGTCTTCGAGCGCGATCAGCGCGCGTCGTGTGCTGTCATATTCCCTATCCGTTACTTCTGGCGCATCGTTCTGGTGATAAGCGAGATTCCAGCGTGCGATGAGGGCGGAAAGCCGGGCATGTTCGTCGGCATGTTTCCCGGCAGTCGTGTCGTCCATTATTCCTGTTCCAAAAGACTGTCTGCGGCTGTACGGGCGGCATCGGTAATGGTTTCACCGGCGAGCATACGTGCGATCTCCTCGCGGCGTTCGTCGGCCGAGAGTTTTTCGGCCAGGGTCTCGGTGCGTTCCTTGCGTATCCGTTTGCTGATGCGCAGATGCTGGTCGCCGCGGGCCGCCACTTGAGGGCTGTGGGTGACAACGAGAACCTGCACATCGCGCGCCACACGATGCAGACGATCGCCGATGGAGGACGCCGTCGCCCCGCCTACGCCGGAATCGACCTCATCGAAAACCAGCGTCGGAATGGCCGAGCGTTCGGCCAGCACGACCTTGAGTGCGAGCATCAGGCGGGACAGCTCGCCGCCCGAGGCCACTTTGGCGAGAGGGCCGGGGGGCTGGCCCGGATTGGCGGCGATGAGAAAAGACGCCTGTTCCTTGCCGCGCAAATTCCAGGCCTCGGGTTCGAGCGGCGTTAGCGAAACGATGAACCGGGCGCGTTCCAGCCTGACCGGTTTGAGCTCGGCCATGACGGCGGTTTCGAGACGACGGGCGGCGCGCTCCCGAATGGCGCTCAGCTTCTCGGCCTCGGCAGCGAAAACCTCACGCGCCGCCTGCGTCTCGGCCTGAAGCTGCTCGATCCGGGCATTGCCTGAATCCAGAGCTTCTAGCCGGGCCTGAAGACTGGTCAGCAGAGACGCGAGTTCGTTCACCGCTACGCCATGTTTGCGGCCCGCTGCGCGCAGAGCGAAAAGCCGTTCCTCCGTCTCTTCCAGCAGGCGCGGATCGGTGTCGGCGTCGGCAGCAAGACGGGAGAGCAGGGTTTCGGCCTCTGCCAAGGCCTCCTCAGCTTTTTCGAGCGCGACCAAGGCTTCCTGAGCCTGTTGCTGCTGGGCCGAACTCGGCGCGTTCTCTTCGCCCGGTGCGGGCAGAAGCCGCGCCAGCGTGCGGCTGGCGCTACGAAGTGCGGCGGCGGGGGCGGCAGAGCGACGGTCGCGCGGGGTGAGTTCTGCCAGAGCGGCGGCAATGGCTTCGCCGCGCCTCTCGCCCTGCTGCAACCCGATGCGCAGGGCGGCCAGCTGCTCTTCCTCGTCTTCCTGTGGCGCAAGAACGCCAAGGTCGTCGACGGCCTGCCTCAGCCAGTCTTCCTCGCGTCGTGTCGCTTCCATTTCGGATTGCGCGGCGGCCAAGGCTGCAGTGGCCTCTATCCAGCGACGATAGCTGTGGGCGACGGCCTCGCGCGTGGTACGCTCAACACCAAAAGCATCGAGGAGATCGAGATGCGTTGCCTGATCGGCGAGACCCATCTGGTCATGCTGGCCCTGTATCTCGACCAGAAGGGCGGCGATGCGTCGCAGAAGTCCGACGCCGATCGGCTGATCGTTGACGTATGCGCGCGAGCGCGCATCGGCCGTGACGGTGCGCCGCAGCACAACGGGTTCGTGCGGGTCGTCCAGCGCGATGCCTTGTTCGGCAAGAAGCTGATGGACCGGATGCCCGTCTGGTATGTCGAAACAGGCGGATACCGCAGCCTGATCGGCCCCGGCTCTTACAAGGCCGCCACTGGCGCGGTCACCAAGTGTCAGCCCCAGAGAGTCCAGAAGAATGGACTTGCCCGCCCCGGTTTCGCCCGTCAGGACTGTCAGACCCGGATGAAAAGGCAGGTCCAGCCTCTCGATAAGAACCACGTCGCGTATCGAGAGGTGAGTCAGCATGAGGCGGGATCCTGAAAAATCGGCACGAAGATTTCGCTGGTGACAACGCGCGACACCAGCGGAAAGCCTTGTTTCGGATCAGAAAACCGAATGCCAGACACGCCCGAAGAAGCCGCGCTTGTCGGAACCGGGGGGCTTGCTGTTTTCGGGCAGAAGGTTGCGATTGCGCAGCAGGTTGTAGCTGTAACGATACCACTGGCTGTTGGGGTAGTTATACCCAAGCACCGAGGTCGCCTTGCGGGCTTCATCGATCATGCCGATTTCCAGATCGACTTCGACGATGCGTTCCAGCGCTTCGGCGACATGGTTCGTCGTCTGGAAGTCGGCCACGACGCGCTGATAACGCCCGAGAGCGGCTTCATAATTGTGCTGCTGCTGGTAGTAGCGCCCGACGAGCATTTCCTTGCCGGCCAGATGGTCGCGGCAGAGATCGATCTTGAGCTGGGCGTCGCGTGCATAAGCCGTCTGCGGGAAGCGCGTGACCACTTCTTCGAGCGCGTTCAGGGCTTCCACGGTTCCCTGCTGGTCGCGCTGGACTTCGGCAATCTGCTCGTAATAGCAAAGCGCGCGCAGATAATAGGCATAGGCAGCGTCAGGGCTGGTTGGATGCAGAAGCAGGTAGCGTTCGAGCTGCTGGACCGAGAGCGCGTACTCGCCCTGCAGGTAGTAGGCATAGCCTTCCATCAGCTCCGCATTGCCGACATAGCCGGAATACGGATAATTCTGCTGCAGCAGTTCGAACTCGCCGCTCGCCAGCGTATAGCGCTTCGAATGCAGAGCATCGATACCGTAATTATACAGTGTTTCGGCACTCGCTACTTTAGGCGCCTTGACCTCTTCCTTGTTGGAAAAGATCGAGCAGCCGCTCAGGAGCAGAAAGCTGCTCGCCATCATTGCGGCAACGACACGCTGACGCTTGGGAGCAGGAATAACGTTACGTTCTGTGTTCTGATGCATGCCGACTCTTCCACTGACGAACGGTCTTATATCACGCCTTACCGTTCGCGGAAGACCTGGGCGCATGAGTATCGTTGCGCTTAAGCCGTTGCGCGTAGTGCGGGCTGTTCGGCGCTTTCGCCGCCGACAAGGCGCCAGTTTTCCTGGGAAGCGAAAAGCGCGTGCAAAAGGCGATTATTCAGCCCATGGCCCGATTTATGGCCCATGAAACCGGCCTGAAGCGTGTGACCGGCCAGATAGAGATCGCCCACAGCGTCCATCAGCTTGTGACGAACGAATTCCTTAGGGTGACGCAGCCCGCAAGGGTTGAGCACCGTGTCGCCTTCGACAACGATCGCGTTATGCAATGACCCGCCACGCGCAAGGCCGATTTTTTGCAGGGCCTCGATTTCCTTACGCTCGACGAACGTGCGGCAAAATCCGACTTCCTGGCGAAAACGCTCAAGGGTGAGCGGCATAGCATGGCGCTGCTGGCCGATAACCGAAGCGCTGAAGTCGATCGACATGGCCAGAGCCATACCTGAGCGAGCAGGGCGCAGCTCGGCATAGGCACCATTGGCATCTTCGACGCGTACGGGTTGCAACACCTCTATGAAGCTGCGGACATTTTCCTGTGCCACCGTACCCGCACACTGGATCAGAAAGTCGAATTCGGCAGCCGAACCGTCAAGCACTGGCGTTTCCGGGCCGTCAATCTCGATCAGAGCGTTATCGATGCCATTTGCATGGAGAGCGGCCATCAGATGTTCGATCGTTGCGATGCGAATATCCGGGGCGTCAGGATGAGCGATTACTGTGCTGAGCCGGGTGCAGACCACGTTATCGTGGCGTGCCGGGATCGGCCGTGATAGCGGCAGATCGCTGCGCTTGAAGACAATCCCGTGATCGACGGGAGCCGGGTTGAGCACCATGCGCACGCGTGCACCGCTGTGAAGCCCGATACCGACGCAGGTGATGGCCTGATTGAGCGTGCACTGGCGCATGAAGCGCGAACCACTCGAAGTAAAGGAAGAGAAACCCTGAGCGATGGTGGAAAGCGGGAGAGGCACAATCGATGCTTTGAACGGTGTTTCAGCCGTGATCTGCATGATGGGGGGCTCTCCTTTGTTTCCGCGACAAGATGCCCGGATCGTTTGGAAAGCTGTAACCGCTTAAGGGGAGGGCAGACCAGTCAATGTTTATTGCCAAGTATTACGCTCTAAATCCCTGAAACTGAACTGTAATTTCAGTTTCAGGTTGTAATGGAGTGCCCGATTTCAGCGCCCCTGATCGCGGCGCAGAAAGGCAGGGATGTCCAGACCGTTCTCTTCACCGGCTTCATGACCGGAAGATACGCGCGGCGACTCCTCGCGCTCGACCACGGTCGGTGCATGACGCGGCGCTTCTTCATGGGCGGCGCTGGTGGTCGGTGCGGGGCGACCCCGCAGGGCTCCCGTTACGATGCCGAACAGGCTGCGCGGCTGTGACTGGGGCTCAGGTGCCGAGCGCTGGTTCTGGTCGGAAAAAAGTCCTGAACGGGGTGACGGTGCGGCTTGCGGCGCCTGTTTGGCAGCCTGAGAAGGCACGGAATGCGGCGATGGTGCCGATGACGGCGCAGCCTGACCGTCCAGCGCATAATGCGGCGGCTGGCGTGAAACGGCCGCGTAAGTCGAGGCAGGCTGGAAAGGGGGCTGCGCGCCAGCCTGGGCATTTTCAGCGCCCTCTGTGGCAGTAGCCGTCTGCTCGACAGTCTCGACCGGTGCTTCGACCACCTCGGGCTCCGGCGCGCGGCTGCCATCGATACCTGTCGCGACAACCGATACGCGAATACGGCCATTGAGGGTCGAGTCGATTGCCGAACCCCAGATGATGGTCGCGTCGTCGGCGACTTCCTGGCGGATGCGCTCGGCAGCCTGATCGACTTCATAAAGTGTCAGATCGTCGCCACCTGTGATGTTGATCAGCAGGCCGCGGGCGCCCGACATGGAGGAATCGTCGAGCAGCGGGTTCGAAATGGCGCGGTTTGCGGCTTCGAGGGCGCGATCTTCACCTTCGGCCTCGCCGGTGCCCATCATGGCCTTGCCCATTTCGGCCATGACGGTGCGGATATCGGCGAAATCGAGATTGATCAGCCCCGGCGCCAGCATGAGGTCGGTTACGCCGCGCACGCCCATATAAAGCACTTCATCGGCCATCTTGAACGCTTCGCGCAGCGTCGTATGCATGGTGGCCATACGGAACAGATTCTGGTTCGGGATGACGATCAGCGTATCGACATATTGCTGAAGCTCGGCAATGCCTGCCTCGGCGACTTTCTTGCGTCGCGCGCCTTCGAAGCCGAAAGGCGTGCTGACCACACCAACGGTGAGGATTTTGCGATCGCGCGCCATTTTCGCGATAACCGGGGCAGCGCCTGTTCCGGTGCCGCCACCCATGCCTGCGGTGACGAACACCATATGGGCGCCATCGATGTGACGGCTGATTTCCTCTGCCGCTTCTTCTGCCGCCGCCTTGCCGATTTCAGGTTTTGCGCCTGCGCCGAGCCCTTGCGTCAGATGCGGGCCGAGCTGCACGCGGCGTTCGGCGCGTGAGCCGGCAAGAGCCTGCGCATCCGTATTGGCCACGACGAATTCAACGCCTTGCAGCTGCATTTCGATCATGTTGTTGACGGCATTCATGCCGCCACCGCCGACACCGATCACGGTGATACGCGGCGAAAAATCGGAATAATTATACTGCGGTGCGGTGAGATTGAGCGTCATGGCGAAATCCGAAACAGGGCTGAAATCAGTCGCGAAAGGCAAAACGATGACTGAGGAGCATCAACTACATAGGTTACTTTTTCCTCACGCGCGACCCCTAATGAAATGCACGAGGCGCTTTAGCATGCCATTGGGACGAGGGTCGGGAGAGTCGGCATCGTGAAAGCCGCGATCGGCGCCAGCGGCCCAGGCAAGCAGCCCGGAAGCCGTGGAAAAACCGGCAGAATTGGCACCGATTTCCGGCAGGCCCACGATGCCCAGAGGGCGTCCGAGCCTGACGGGGCGGTCGAGAATGCGGGCCGCCATCGGGCCGACACCGTCGAGGAGAGAAGCGCCGCCCGTCAGCACCACACGTTCGCGCCCGGTGCGACCGAACCCGGCATCATCGAGCCTGTCACGCACGAGTTCCAGCGTTTCCTCAATGCGGGGACGAATGGCCGAGACCAGTCTCGCACGCGACACCGTGGTGAGAACGCCGGCTTCTTCACCGATCTTCTGAAGCGTGATCAATTCGCTGCTGTCTTCAGCGGACAGCTCGGCCGCCCCGTATTTGGTCTTGAGACGTTCGGCTTCATCGAGCGAGGTCGAGAGCATGCCGGCAAGATCGCGCGTTACATGCAGGCCGCCGACCGGAAGAAACGCCGTATGGCGCAACATGCCTTCACCGAAAACGGCGATCGACGTCGTACCTCCGCCCATATCCACCACAGTGGCGCCCAGTTCCCGCTCATCCGCATCGAGTACGGAAAGGCCTGAGGCAAGCGACGCCGAGACGAGATTGGTCATTTTCAGTTCGGAGCGCATGAGTACCGAGTCGAGCGTTCTCACCGCGGCGGTTGCCGCGTCGACCACATGTAGCCGCGCCGTCAGTTGCTCGCAGACCTGACCCCTGGGGTCGACGATGCCATAGGTGTCGTCCACGGCATAACCGATAGGCAGGGTATGAATGACCGTGCGCCCCTCCGTGTAGGCACGCGACTGCCCTTCGGCCACGACGCGCCCCATATCGGCTTCGCTTACTTCACGCCCGCCGATCGGCATGCGGGCATTGAAGAGGTGGCTCTCCGGATGGCCGCAGGAGAGATTGACCGCGATATTGTCGAGACGTCGCTCTGCGGCGTCTTCTGCCTGTCCGACCGTTGCGCGAATGGCCTGCTCGGCTTCTTTCAGATCGACGATATTGCCATTGCGTATGCCGCGTGAGCGACGCCAGCCATAACCCAGTACACGCAACGTGCCATCGGCCTCGCCCCGTCCGATGAGGCAGGTCATTTTCGTCGAGCCGATATCGAGTACGCCGAAGACGCCCACCCGCCAGTGTCTGGGCAGGCTGGGTTCGTCGGCCGGTGGCAGGGAAAGAATATGCTCTTCAGACCGTTCGTGATTTTTGTGTCGCGAACTTACCGGCAGAAGGGAGCGACTTCTTACCGTGCGGCGACGCTTCTTGCGGGGGGCTTCCGGGTCGGTGGGCACGAGATCGTTCATTCTTCCGGAGTTCCGTCTGCGGGGTGGGGGGCGGGTAGATGGGGTGCGCTCCCATGCGCCACCGCGGGGCGAGAGGGCTTGTTGCCTGTAGTGGAAGCCGCCGCAGTAGGAGGCGCGTCCTTAACGCCCGAAGCGGCAGGCGCCCCCGCCTTGTCTCCCTGCTGCGCGTTCGGATCGGCAGCTGGCGCAGGGGTTTGATGGATCACCATCCGGTCGGGCAGGCGCATATCGATCGAAACCACAGGGCGCTCCATGAGCCGGAACTGGGCCTGATACTGCGCCAGTCTCGCAAGCGCTGCCTGTTCTTGCCCTTCAGGCAGGAGTACTGTCGCGCCGTCGCGCAGGGTCAGGTTCCAGCGTCTCTGCCCCACCCTCACCGCGGCGACCACGAAATCCTTCGTCGTCGGGTTGGCGGTCAGGGCATCGGTCAGAGACGCTGCTGCAAGATTGGCGCCTTCACCCACGACGAGAGGCAGCTTGATGAAGGCCTGTCCGTTCTTGCCTTCCAGTCCCTGGTCGGGCACGCGCTCCCCGGCCCGGTTGATGAGAATGAACTGGCCGTGGTCCTGCCAGACGGCAATCGGGCTACGCTCGACGATTTTCACGATGACCGTGTCCGGCATATGACGGGCGACGGTAGCATGGTCGATGAAGGGCAGCGCATCGATACGGTCACGCGCCGCAGAGACGGAAAAGCCGAAAATCGGCTGGCCGACGGACGTTCCGAGCGCCTTGGTCAGATCTTCCTCAGGCGTCAGGTTGCGCCCTTCGATGCGTATGGTCTTGATCTGGAACGGCAGGTACTGAACCAGCTTGGCCCGATAAGGGGCGAAGCGGGATTCTGAACTCGAGAGTTTGAGCGCCGAGAGACCGAACCCGACCAGGCCCAGCAGGACGAGCGAAGCCAGAATCTGACGCAGCCCGCGCTTGTGGCGGCGCATGAAGAGGACAAGCCTTGCAGGTCTGTCCTGCTGCACAGGGCCGCGATACGGCGTTTCTGGCCGCCTGTCTCTCATGCGGCCGGTTTGCCTCGGGCTGCCAGCGCATCGCGAACCAGCCAGTCGCAGAGTTCGGGGTAGCTTATCCCGCAATAAGCCGCCTGCTCGGGCAGGAGCGAGGTGGCCGTCATGCCCGGCTGCGTGTTGACCTCGAGCAGAATGAGCCGCCCCGTTTCCTCATCATAGCGATAATCGGCGCGAGAGGCGCCGGAGCACCCCAGAGCCCGGTGAGCGGCTTCCGCCACACGAAGGGCCTGCTCGAAAATAGCGTCCGGCACCTGCGCGGGGACATGATGCACCGAGCCACCAGGGGCGTATTTCGCATCGAAATCGTAGAAATCGCCTGTGGGCGAGGCCGCGACGATATCGGTTACGGTCAAGGCGCGGTCGCCCAGCACTGCCACCGTGAGTTCGCGGCCCGGAATATATTCCTCGACCAGCGCCTCTTTCCCGAAGACCCAGTTAGCCGCGATGGCCTGACGGCGATTGCTCCCGGTGCGCACAATCTCGACCCCGAAAGAAGACCCCTCGGAAATCGGCTTGACCACGTAGGGCGTGGGGAGCGGATCGGCGGCGGCGAGTTCGTCCATCGTGACTACCCTTCCTTCCGCAACGGGCAGACCCGCGGCGGCGAAAACGCGGCGCGAAGCATCCTTGTCCATCGCAAGTGACGACGCGCGTATGGAAGAGTGGGTGTAAGGCAGGCCGAGCCACTCCAGGACGCCCTGAATGGCCCCATCCTCTCCGAGCGGACCGTGAAGGGCATTGAAAACGACATCAGGCACCGCATTGCGCAGCGCCTTGATGGTCTGCACCAGATCCGCGCCTGCATCGACGCTTACCACGTCATGGCCCGCTTCGAGCAGTGCCTGAGCGACACCTGCGCCGCTGCGCAGGCTCACCGGTCGTTCGCTCGAGATCCCCCCCTGAAGGACAGCGATTTTCAGGCTCATGGCCGTTTCCCCAGACGTTTGATTTCCCAATGCAGCGCGATGCCGCTGTGTTCGAGCACCCGACGGCACACCTCGTCGCCGAGAGTTTCAAGGTCGGTGCTGGTGGCTTCACCGAGATTGAGCAGGAAGTTGCAGTGCTTCTCGCTCACCTGTGCGCCACCCTGCATCAGCCCGCGGCATCCGGCTTCGTCGATGACCTGCCAGGCCTTGTGGCCGTCGGGATTGCGGAAGGTCGAGCCGCCCGTGCGGGCCCGAACCGGCTGCGATGCCTCGCGCGCGGCCTTGATCTCGGCGATATGCGCGCGGATGGTCGCTGCATCGCCGGATTGTGCCTTGAGACGCGCCCGCAGCACGATGGCCCCCTCGGGGAGCACGGCATGGCGGTAGGAAAAAGCAAGCGCCTGATTACTGAGCCTTGCAATCGAGCCATCGGGCAGAAGTATTTCGGCCCAGTCGAGCACGGCGTTCATGTCGGAGCCGTAGGCTCCGGCATTCATAACGACGGCGCCTCCGATCGAGCCGGGAATGCCCGCGAGGAATTCCAGATCTGCAAGTCCGGCGTTGGCGGCCTGTTCGGCCACGATCATGTCGAGCGCAGCGGCGCCTGCGATCAGCCCGTCGGGCTCCATGACGATATCGGCAAATCCGCCCGCCAGACGCACGACGAGCCCGTCTATCCCGCCATCGCGTATAATGACGTTGGAGCAGGCTCCCAGCACGGTGACGGGCGTGCCGTGTGGCAGGGCAGCGAGCGTCTCGGCCAGATCCTGTGTGTCTTTGGGCACGAAAAGGGCTTCGGCATTACCGCCTGTGCGAAACCAGGCGCGCGGCCCGAGAGGCGCATCGAAGCTCAGCCTCCCGCGTGGCGTGAGAGAACGCAGCGCCGTGCTCATACCGGTTTACCGTTCAGCGCGGCGAGCTTTCCCGGCAGGGCATGAGCCCAGTTGGTGATGGTGCCTGCGCCAAGGCAAACCACGAAATCGCCTGGCTTGGCGATGGCGTTGATCATTTCGGCCAGATGCTCCGGCCCCGGCAGCGGCACAACCGAACGATGGCCACTCGCGCGTAGCCCCTCGATCAGGGAGTCGCGGCTTATACCGTCGATCGGCGCCTCGCCTGCGGCATAGACATCGGTCACGATCACCGTGCCTGCGTCGTTCATGCAGGTGCAGAAATCGCTGAAAAGGGCTTCGAGGCGCGAATAACGATGGGGCTGTACCACGGCGATGACATCGCGTGCGCCTGCCTGACGGGCCGCGCGCAGCACGGCGGCAATCTCGACAGGGTGATGGCCGTAGTCATCGATCACCGTAATGCCGTTATAATCGCCGCAGCGCGTGAAGCGGCGCTTCACGCCACGGAACCCGGCCAGGGCGAGGCGGATGGTCTCGTCGCTGATATCCATCTCACTGGCGACTGCAATGGCTGCCAGTGCATTGAGCACGTTGTGCTGGCCGAGCATGGGTAGGCGGAACGGTCCGGCGCGACGGGTCGTCTTCTGGGTGCGGCTGGTGATGACCACTTCGAAGGTCGCGCCCAGACGGTCGGTAATGAGCTTGTCGGCGCGCACATCGGCTTGCGGGCTGAACCCGTAAGTGACGATGCGATGATCCGACAGGCGCGGGATCATCTGCTGCACGGCGGGGTGGTCGATGCACAGCACGGCAAAGCCGTAGAAAGGAATGTTAGAGACGAACTGGTCATAGGCCGCCTGCATCGCCTCTGCCGTGCCCCAATGGTCGAGATGCTCGGGGTCCATATTCGTGACGACGGCAATTACGGCGGGCAGACGCAGGAAGGACCCGTCGCTCTCATCGGCTTCGACCACCATCCAGTCGCCCGACCCCATGCGGGTATTGGTGCCGTAGGCCTCGATGATGCCGCCATTGATCACGGTCGGGTCGAGCTTCGCCTGTTCCAGCACGCAGGCCACGAGGCTGGTCGTGGTGGTCTTGCCATGCGTGCCGCCGATGGCCACGGCCCAGCGCAGACGCATGAGCTCGGCCAGCATCTCCGCACGACGCACGACAGGGATCAGACGCCCGCGCGCCGCCAGAACTTCCGGGTTGTCTTTCCTGACCGCCGTTGAGGTCACGACGACCTGAGCCCCGCCCAGATTCGCCTCGTCATGACCGATCGCGACCGTGATACCCAGCTTACGCAGGCGCAGCACATTGGCGCTCTCGCTGATATCCGAGCCCTGAACCTTGTAGCCCAGCATGTGCAGCACTTCGGCGATTCCCGACATGCCAATACCGCCGATACCGACGAAATGAATGGTGCCGATGGAAAGGGGAAGTGCGCGCATGGAACAGGCTTTCAGAGAAACAGCAAAAAACAGGCGTCAGTAAAAAACGCTGAGTGTCAGGAAGTGGAGGAGCGGTAGTCTGAAATACGCGCCTCTACAAGATCGGCCAGCAGTCTGGCGCTGTGAGGATGGGCGAAAGCGCGTGCGGCTCTGGCGGCGGCAGCCAGACGCTCCGGATCGTTCAGAAGCGTGCCGAGAAATGCCGATAATGTTTCAGGCGTCAGGGTGTTCTGACGGAACATCCAGGCGCCGCCCTCATCGACGAGCTGGGTCGCGTTGGCGCCTTGTTCGTCAGAAGCGGCGATGGGCAGCGGCACCAGCACTGACGGGCGACCGGCAATGGTCAATTCGGCAACAGAAGACCCACCGGCACGACCGATCACCAGATGCGCCTTTTTCAGAAGGCTTGCGACATCCGTAAAGAAAGGCGCCAGCACGCAATCGATCCCGGCCTTTTCATAGGCTGCGCGAACGTCTGGCAGATCCTTTTCATGCACCTGCTGCGTGACATGCAGTCGCGCGCGAAACCCTGCGGGAAGCAGGGCAAGCGCCGCCGGAATGATCGTCGAGAAAATCTTCGCGCCCAGGGAGCCGCCCCAGACCAGAAGATGGATGGCGTCGCCGGGTGGCGTATAGTCTTCGCCCAGGAGAGCCTCGATTTCGGGGCGCACCGGCATGCCTGTCAGCGTGGCGCGCAGGCCGAGCGGCAGGCGCGCCACGGTGGGGTAGGAGGTCGCGATGGCGTTGGCAAAGCGCGCCAGGAGCGCATTGGCCTGACCCAGCACCGCATTGCCCTCATGCAGGATCACGAGGGGGCGGCGCGATCCTGTCACGAAGCGGCTGCCGAGAATGGGCGGCACGGAGGGATAACCGCCGAAACCGATGACCGCGACCGGGCTGAGCTGTCGATGCAGCGCGCGCGCGGCCCATGCCCCGCGCAGCAGGGAAGCAACGCCCTTCAGCTTGGCGGAAACGCCCTTGCCCGCAACGCCCGTCCCATCAAGCACATATTGCGGTCGATCCATGAAAATTCCGCTCATGCGCTTGCCAGCACGTTTATCCGTCATGAGCACAAGGTCGTGCCCACGTGCTGCGAGTTCTGTCGCGAGCGCCTCTGCCGGGAAGAAATGGCCGCCCGTGCCTCCTGCGGCAATTACGATTGGACGGGTCATGAAGTCGGTCCTTCCCGAAGCGAGGTCCAGTGGCCCTGGCTGGCGTAACGCGAATTGATCGGGCTGGCAGAAACCTGATGGCGTGTCAGAGCCAGCACCATGCCCAGTGTCAGGGCGATCGAAAGAGCGGATGAGCCACCATAGGAGATCAGCGGCAGCGTCATGCCCTTGGTCGGAATCAGATGCAAGGTCGAGCCCATATTGATGAACGCCTGCAATCCGAAGCCTGCGACCAGTCCGGCGGCCGAGGTGATGACGAACGGATCGCTTTCTCGCATCAGCTTGACCAGCGTACGCACCACGATCACGGCAAAAACGAGAATGATGAACAAGCAGATGAAAAGCCCGTATTCTTCACCTGCGACCGCAAAAACGAAATCGGCATGAGCGTCGGGCAGCAGGTCCTTCACGCGGCCTTCACCGGGCCCGCGCCCCATCATGCCGCCATTGCCAAACGCCCGCATTGCGGTGTCGATCTGATAATGGTCGCCTACATTGGGGTGAAGAAACCGCTCCACGCGCGAACGCACATGAGGAAACGCCACAAAGGCACCCGCAAAGGCGGCGACCATAGCGCCGACACCGGCGCCTACGAAAATGATCGGCAGGCCGTTCACGAAAAGCTGGATGAAGAACACCATGGTGATGACCGACAACATGCCGATATCGGGCTGCGATTTGAGCAGGAGCAGGATCAGCCCGAAACAGCCGAAAGCGATCAGCATGCCGGGAAAACGGATCGAGCCCATGATCACGCGTCGGCGTTGCTCGGCCAGAAGCCAGCCCGTGACCACGGCAAAAAACGGCTTGAGGAACTCGGAGGGCTGAACAGACATCATGGGCAGCGCGATCCAGCGCCGTGCGCCCTTGATCTCCACACCATGAACGAGCGTCATGAAGGTGGCGGCAAGCGCGATCACCCCGCCGATCAATGCGAGGCGTTTGACCGCAGGGCGAGAGAGCGAGGACACTACCAGTACTACGGCGCCCGCAAGGAGCAGGAAGATAACCTGCTTGAGAATAAACATCTCGCGCGAGGCACCGATACGCACGGCCACGGCGGGACTGGCGGCCAGCATGAGAATATACCCGAAGGCGATCAGAATCCCGACGCAGCAGAGCGTGACGCGATCGATATTGCGCCACCATCGTCCAATTCTGGACGTATCGACACGTGAGAGCCCTGCCATATTCCCCTAACCCCTCTGGCCCTTCGGATCAGGGCGCTTCTGAATCGCGTAGACGAGTCAGGATATCGACAAAATGCGCGCCTCGCGCCTCAAAACTTGCGAATTGGTCGAAGCTTGCGCAGGCAGGTGAAAGCAGAACGACCGGCACATCCAGCGCTTTTGCTGCGGCAAGAGCTGCGTGGGTGGCAGCATCGAGCGTGCCGCAATTTTCGACGGCCACATGATGGTCTCTCAGCGTCTGTTCCAGAACAGGCGCGTCACGCCCGATCAGAAAGGCCTTGGCGATGCGTCTGAAAAGCGGCGCCAGCGTCTCGATACCGCCTGATTTGGCGGTGCCACCTGCGATCCAGATCACCTTGTCATAACAGAGCAGCGCTTTTTCGGCAGCTTCGGCATTGGTGGCCTTGCTGTCATTGATAAAGCGAATGCCCCTGATCACCCCGGCCAGGGCCTGACGGTGGGGCAGGCCAGGATAGCTGCGCAGGCCATCGGCAATCGCCTGATCGTCGAGGCCGAGATGGCGCGCCATGGCGGCTGCAGCAAGCGCATTTTGCAGATTATGCGCGCCCGGCAGGGTCGGCGCCTCGCGCGTCGGGCTCGCGATTGCCGCCACGGCATGCGTGTCCTTGACGGAAAGCGTCATGACCGTGAGGCCCTGCGCTGTGTAATCCTGTGCGATCTCTCGGCAATGATCGTCGTCGATGCTGATCACGGCGAGATCGGCTCGTGTCATGTTATCGAATACATGACGCTTGGCGGCGGCATACCCAGCCATGTCGCCATGACGGTCGAGATGGTCAGGCGTCAGATTGAGCAGGCAGGCCGTATCGGCATGAAAAGAGCGCAGCCGCTCAAGCATGTAGGACGACATCTCGATTACATAAACGCCGTTATCGGGCAGAAGCGGCAGGGCTAGCGAAGCGGTGCCAAGATTGCCACCAGCGGCAACCGGGCGACCGGCTTTTTCGAGCATATGGGCCAGAAGTGCTGTGGTGGTCGATTTGCCATTCGTGCCGGTTATGGCTGCGAAACGGGCCTTCGACCCGGCACGGCGCACCGCCTGAAACAGGATTTCTGCATCAGACAAAATAGGTACTCCAGCCGCTCGTGCCCTGACCGCTACTGCATGCGGTGCCGGCAGGAGGTGCGGAATACCCGGCGAGAGAATGAGCGCGTCAAAGCCTGCCAGTGTCTCGATGGGCGCCGCAGTCAAGCGCGGCTGGGATGGGTCGGCTTCAGGCGGGTTCTTGTCATCCCAGGCCTGTACCTCAGCCCCCATGGCGAGCAAGGTTTTCACCACAGCGCTGCCATTGCGGCCCAGACCCGCCACGGCAAAGCGTGACCCGGAAAACAGATCGGTGGGGAAGGCGCGACCCGTCATATCAGCGCAGCTTCAGCGTGGCGAGGCCAGCCAGACCGAGCAGGATCGAGACGATCCAGAAACGGATGACGATTTTCGGCTCCTGCCAGCCCTTTTTTTCGAAATGATGATGCAGGGGGGCCATCAGGAAGACGCGACGTTTGGTGCGCTTGTACCAGAAGACCTGAATCACGACCGAGAGGGTCTCGACCACGAAGAGCCCGCCCACGATGCACAGCACCAGCTCATGCTTGACGGCCACAGCGACGGCGCCCAGCGCGCCTCCGAGCGAGAGCGAGCCCGTATCGCCCATGAACACATCGGCTGGCGTGGCATTGAACCACAGAAAGCCCAGCCCGGCGCCGATCAGCGCGGCACAGAACACCGCAAGTTCTCCTGTGCCTGGCACCAGATGCAGTTGCAGATAATCGGCAAAAACGCGATTGCCCACGAGATAGGCAATCAGCGCGAAAACAAGTGCTGCGATGACCACCGGCACAATGGCCAGACCGTCAAGCCCGTCGGTGAAGTTCACCGCATTGCCGAACCCCGTCATGGTGAGCATGGCGAAAAGCGGAAAGGCGAAGCCGAGGGGCAGCAGGAAGTCTTTCACAAAGGGAAAGGCCACCATATTGCGCAGCTCGGGCGGCATCAGGCTTTCCATCCAGTATCCGGCAATCAGCGAGGCGGCGAATTCGCTGCTGAGGCGGGCGCGTTTGGAGAAACCTGCCGTATTGCGTTTGGAGAGCTTGAGATAATCATCGGCAAACCCAACCGCACCGAAAGCCGCGGTGACGAACATGACGGCCCAGACGAAGCCGTTCGTCAGATCGGCCCAAAGCAGGGTGGATGCAAAAAGCGCGATCAGGATCAGCATGCCGCCCATGGTGGGGGTGCCGGCCTTTTCGAGAATATGCCGCTCGGGGCCGAGCGTCCGTATGGGCTGGCCCTCGCGCTGGATGCGTTTGAGCTGGGCGATGAAAGGACGCCCGAAAACCAGCGAAATAACGAAGGCCGTCAGACACGCCCCGCCAGAGCGGAAGGTCAGATAATGGAAGAGGTTGAAAAAGCCGCCATGGGTCGTGTCGTGAATGGCGATGAGATTATACAGCATCAGGCCTTTGCCCCCCCGGCAAGAAGAGGGGCGACAATGTCGCGCATGCGACTGCCAAGACTGCCTTTTACGAGAACCACGTCACCGGCTTTCAGATTGGATTGGACGAAGGGGGCGAGAGATGCCGCGTCTGCTTGCCAGACGCCACGCTTTTCTTCCGCAAGCGCGTCAAAAACATGGCGCATATGCGGGCAGCAGCAAAAAACCAGATCGGCATGGGCCATCAAATCGGGCAGGAGAGAGAGATGTTCGCTCTCTGCGAAGTCGCCCAGCTCACGGATATCGCCCAGAACCGCAATCCGGCGTTTACCCGGCACGAGGGTGAGCGTTTCGAGTGCCGCACGTATGGAAAGCACCGAGGCGTTGTAGCTTTCATCCAGGAGTGAGGCGGAGCCACCCAATATGGGCTGGATCTGCCCTCGACCGGCGCCGGGGCGCCAATGGACGAGGGCAGCGATTGCGGCATCGAGCGGCAGGTCGAAAGCACGAAGCGTGGCCAGCGCCAGGGCGGCATTGCGCGCGAGATGCGTCCCCGCCGCGGTCAGCCTGACGTCATGGCCGTCAAAACGGAAATGCGATCCTTCGGCGCTGGTGGTTATATCGCTCAGGCGAAAATCAGCGTTTGCGGAGAACCCGACGCGAAGCAGGTTTGCCCCGGCTCGCGCAGCCGCGCGCTCGAAAATTGCGTCCATGCCGGTATCGTCCGGCACGACTGCCTTGCCCCCCTTGGGCAGGGCGGCGATCAGATCCGATTTCTCTTCGGCGATGGCCTCGACGCTGCCCATATAGCCCAGATGCGCACTGCCTATCGTCGTGATGACGGCAACATCGGGGCGCACCATGGCCGCGAGCGGCGCAATTTCGCCGCGGTGATTCATGCCGATCTCTGCGACGCAATAGGCGGCGTCGCGTGGCATGCGGGCAAGCGTGAGCGGCACACCCCAATGGTTGTTGTAAGACGCAACGGCGGCATGGGTCGGGCCGAGCGCCGATAAGGCGCAATGCAGCATGTTCTTGGTCGTGGTCTTGCCGACCGAGCCTGTCACCCCGACCATTCTGCCGGTAAACCGGACGCGCGCTGCATGGCCGAGATCCTTCAAACCGGCCATGGTATCGGCCACATGCAGCAGGCGCGGGTCGGTGCCCGCGTGAGCCTGATGCACCATGACGCAGGCGGCGCCCTTGTCGAGGGCGGCCGCAATATGGGCGTGGCCGTCGCTGTTTTCACCGACAAGCGCGATGAACAGATCGCCCGGCTCGAGGCTGCGCGTGTCGATCGAAAGGCCGCTCACCTCAAGCTCGGCGTCGAGACGTCCCTGTGTTGCTTCACGCAGTTCGGCGCTGGTCCAGAGGGTGCTCATGCAGCAACTCCCGCCAGTTCGCGGATGACCGCACGGTCGTCGAAGGGCGTGGTCACGCCAGCGATGGTCTGGCCGCTTTCATGGCCTTTGCCTGCCACGACCACCACATCGCCCGCGCGCGCCTCGGAAAGAGCGGCTGCAATGGCAGTGCGTCGATCACCGATCTCGAGTGCGTTAGGGCAGGCGGCGCGAATGGCAGCGCGTATCGTCGCCGGGTCTTCGCTTCGTGGATTGTCGTCGGTCACGATGGCCAGATCGGCCAGCCTGGCTGCGATCTGCCCCATGAGAGGGCGCTTGCCGCGATCGCGGTCGCCGCCTGCGCCGAAAACGACAATCAGGCGGTTACGGGCATGAGGGCGCAGACTATGCAGCAGATGATCGAGCGCATCGGGCGTATGGGCGTAATCGACATAGACACCCGCCCCGTGATCGAGCGTCACAGCCAGTTCGGCGCGACCGCGCACGCCGCCCAGACGCGGAATGAGGTCGAGCACGGCGCGCGCCTGTGAATCATCTTCCCAGGCAAGGGCGGCAGCCAGCAACACGTTATCGACCTGAAAACGCCCGGTCAGGCCGAGTTCGTAATCGGGAAGGGTCTCGCCGAAGAGAGTGAGCGATACGATCTGGCCATGGGGCAGGGGTGTCGCGCGCAGAAGCCTGATCGTCTCGCCCTGCTCGCCTACACTGCGTGGACGCAGTTTGCGCGCCTGCGCCAAAGTGCTCAGCGCGGCAACGGTCTCGGCATCCATATCGGCATTCAGCGCGGCGATGGCTCCCTCAGGGAGCAGATCGGCAAAGAGCCTCAGTTTGGCGGTGCGATAGGCTTCCATCGTGCCGTGATAATCGAGATGGTCGCGGGTGAGATTGCTGAATCCACCCGCGCTGAGCGAAACGCCATCGAGGCGGTGCTGGTCCAGTCCATGCGAAGACGCTTCAAGCGCCACATGATCGACCCCGGCGGCTTTGAGACGGGCCAGGCTCTCCACAAGTGAGACGGCATCGGGCGTCGTCAGCGGTGGCGGCGCCGCTACAGGGATATCGCTGATAAGCCCGAGCGTGCCGATACTGGCCGACGCATTGCCGCCCAATGACCAGAGCTGACGCAGGAAATCGGCCGCGCTGCTCTTGCCGTTTGTCCCGGTGATGGCGGCAATGCGTCCCGGCTGCGGACCAGCCAGAAGGCGCGCAATGACAGCCAGATCGTGACGGGGCGTCGGGACAGTGATGCAGGGAACGGCAAGGCCTGCCGGAAAAGCGCTACCCTCTGGTAAAAGCAGGGCAGCCGCGCCCTGTGCCACTGCCTGCGGAATGAAGCGGGCGCCGTCCTGCGCGACGCCCGGCAATGCGGCAAAAATCATGCCCGGCGCCACTAGCCGGCTATCGGCGGTGATACCGCTGATTTCAGGATCGACGGCGCAATGCGGAATGGATAGCCCGGACTGGCTCAGGATTTCGGAAAGGCGCATGGCTCAGCCTCGTTCGGGTGGGTGACGCGTCGTGCGCTCGGAGGCCTTGGCGGCAAGCCTGGCGGCTTTTTCGGCGGCCTTGGCTGCGGCTTTTTCCTCTTTTTCCTTCTGCGCCGCGATACGCGGATCGCCGGGGTCGTTTCCGGGGCCGAGGGCGCGCTTGCCGGGTGGAATGCCGGGCTCAAGCGGTATGGCCATGTCGGCGTCGATCTTCGCCGCGTTCTTGGTGTCGGGGAACATGCCGAGCATCGGGCCGATACGGGCAATCAGCTTGCCGGTGGTCGGCGCAGCGTTCCATCCCGAGGTTACGAAGCCATGGGTCTTGGGCGTCGGATGCGGGGAGTCGAGCATGACATAGACCGCATAGCGCGGGGCATTCATCGGAAAGATCGAGGTGAAGGCCGAAATGTTGACGTGTTTCAGATAGCGTCCGTTCGGACCGACTTTTTCAGCCGTGCCTGTCTTGCCGCCCACGAAATAGCCAGGAACCTCAGCGCTGCGTGCCGTGCCTTGTGTAACGTCGAGGCGCAGCATCTTGCGGATAAGCTTCGAGTTTTCTTCAGAGACCACACGCAGACCCTCGGGCGTCGGAGGCTCCGCTGGAGCATCGCTTGCGGACATACCAGAAGCATCGGGCTTGAAGGCAGCAGGGGTGATCGGGGCGTCGGCGGGGGGGGCAGCGGGCGCACCTGCAGGCGGAAGGGTGCCGTTTGCGGGTTTCGCGCTGTCATCCTGATCGCGGGCGAGAAGCGTTGGCTTGATGAGAATGCCCCCATTCACGGTCGCCGCCGTACCGCGCACGATGGCAAGGGGGGCTTCGGCAACGCCATGACCGAAGCCGATTGTCATGACCGTCGAAACGCCCCAGTTCTTCGTAGAGGGTACGATGGGACGGCCAGCTTCTGGCAACTCGATCGGCACGCGATTGAAGAACCCCATCGTCCGCAGCCACTCCTGCTGTTTCTTGGCGCCGACATCGAGTGCGATATGGGCGGCCGCAGGGTTGGACGATTTGGCCAGCACATCAGGTAAGGCAAGCCAGGGCTGAAAATGGTCGGATTTGATGTCGGAGATCGTGAAGCGTCCGATATGGATCGGGATGGTCGAAAAACGATCCCAGATATGCGCCACGCCATATTCGATGGCCATGGCGGCAGTCTGCAATTTGAACGTCGAGCCCGGTTCGTACATGCCTGTCACGGCACGGTTGAAGCGTGAGTCGGCAGGCGCGCGACCGAAATCATTGGCGTCGTAATCGGGCAGGCTCACCATGGAGATGACTTCGCCCGTATTCACATCCATGACGATTGCTGCTGCACCGATGGCCTGGAATTCATCCATCGCGGCCTGGGTCACTTCACGCGCAACGGCCTGAATACGCACGTCCAGCGACAGGCGTAGAGGCGTACGGTCCTTGTTCAGGCGCTCGTTGAAGAACCGCTCGACACCGGCCACGCCGTGATCGTCAATATCCACGCCGCCAAGTATCTGTGCAGCGGTGCGACCCAACGGATAGTGGCGGCGCTCGCTCGCTTCAAAATAAATACCCGGAATGCCGAGATTATTGATCGCAATTTCCTGCACCGGGGAAATATCGCGGGCGATATAGACGAATTGTTTTTTCAGCGAGAGGCGACGCGTCGTCTCCGCCTCGTCGAGCTGCGGCAGCACGCTTTTGAGCTTCTTGGCGGCATCCGGCGCGTCGATCAGCTCCATTGGATTGGCATAGACCTGAGCCACGGGCAGGGAGAGCGCGAGCGTCTGGCCATTGCGATCGACAATGCTCGCGCGATGGACGTCTGGCAGGGCGAAATCGCCTGCAATCTGCCCTTTCGGGTCGCTTTTCGGGATTTCGGGCACCTGCGAAGCGATCTGACGCTTCTCGGGGGCCATGGGCATAAAGACCGTTGCAAGACTGAGCTTGGCCGCCACCAGACCGAACAGAAACAGAAAACCGAGGCCGACACCGATCAGCCTCGTATGCATCTGGTCGAGCGACGCCTTGACCCGCTTAGGGCTCCTGCCTTCAGGGCGCGAAGGCGCGCCGTCGGAATAGCCCGATTTTTTCGGGGGTGGAGTCCTGCCAGCCATGCTCAGGCGCTTTCATATCCGCTCAATTGGCGAGAGGCATAGGCGGCGGAAGGGCATCACCATAGCCGGCGAGAGACGAAGACGATCCGGAATCGCTCTGCGCATGATGCGGCTTGGGGGCCTGAATGGCAACGTCCACATTCTGGCGTGACGCATGGGCGGTCGCTGCCACGCGCGGGTTACGCCATGTAGTCGCAGCCGTCGCCTGGGGGCGGTTGCCACGGAAAGTCGCCAGACGAACGGCGAGATCAGAATCGCCGTTATTCTGTGCTGCGCCGGTACGCGTGGTGGCATGGACAACAGCGTCGTAACGATGGCTGCGATGGGTAGTCTGACCGAGTTCATCGGACACCATATGGGTGCGGTTGCTCTGCTGGGCCAGCTCGATGGTCGGGCGTGCGGCAGGAGGCATCAGACGGGTCGAGCGAGGTGTTGCGTTAGGGTGCGCAGCCGAAGTCATGCGAGGTGCCACCGACGCAAGCGTCACGCGAGAAGCCGGCATGGCAGGAGCTTCTGCCGCAGCGGGCGCTGCGATCGAGGCCGGGCGGTGGCGAGGCGCGTCGGCGCTGGCCACGAGAGCCGATGTGGTGTCATGCGCCGCTGGAGCGACATTGGCCTTGGGTGCCGCCGCCTTCTGCTCGGGCGCCCTGGGGGCTGCAACGAGGGCAGGCTGCGCGGCAGGGGCATTGGACACAGCCACGCTCAGACTCTCGCGCGGGTCGTGGAAAGCAGGCTTGGTGCTGGGCGCGGGCAGGGAGTCGATCATGCTGGCCAGGCGTACATATTGCGTGGGCGCCATGGGGTGAAGTTGACCCAGAAAGCGCGTCGAGAGAGCGCTCAAGCGATCCGGCTGGTTCAGCAGGGCCCATTGTGTGCGCAGCATCGCCGTCTGCTGGCGCACACGCTCCGTCTTCTGCACGACCGTCGTGATATGCTGATCGAGCACGGTCGTCTCATGCTTCTTGGTATAAAGAAACATGCCCGAACCACCGGCAAGGAGTGCGCAAAGGATCGTAAAAGGCCGGATCATGAATGAGACCCCCTAAAAGAGGCTGAAGGTGCGGTGCGGAGCAGGCTGCGCAGCTTGGCGCTGCGGGAACGGGGATTGCGGCGGATCTCGTCTTCGGAGGCGAGCACCGGGCGCGTATGGGGCAGAATGAAATCGGGGGCGACGAAACGTTCGGCCATGGGCTCGTGGCGCGAGGGGCGGCTGACACGCCCTGCGGCCTGGGCCAGCGCGCGCTTGACGAGACGGTCTTCGAGCGAATGGAACGTCACCACGACCAACTTGCCGCCCTCAGCCAGAAGAGCGGGAGCCGTGTCCAGCGCGCGCTGCAGCTCGCCAAGCTCGTCATTCACGGCAATACGCAGCGCCTGAAACGTGCGGGTGGCGGGATGAATGCCGGATTTGTCGGGACGTACGACGCTGCGCACGATATCGGCCAGACGCGCCGTGGTGTGGATCGGCTCTTCGGTGCGGGCGCGGATGATGGCAGCCGCAATGCGGCGCGACATACGGTCCTCACCGTAGTGATAGATGATATCGGCCAGTTCATCGGCATCGGCCCTGTTCACCAGATCGGCAGCCGACCGTCCCGCCTGCGACATGCGCATGTCGAGCGGCCCGTCATGACGGAACGAGAAACCACGCTCGGCTTCGTCGATCTGATAGGAGGACACACCGATATCGAGCACGATGCCATCGAAAGGCGCGTCATCGCCCAGCAGATCGGCCATCGCGCCGAATGTGCCGGGCACGGCTACCAGCTTGCGCGAGGGTGCGCTGGCCTCAAGTTCAGCAGCAAGCGATTCGGCACGGGCAATCGCCGTCGGGTCACGGTCGATGCCCCAGACGGTGCAGGCTGCACGGGCCAGAATACCCCTTGTGTAGCCACCACCGCCGAAGGTGCCATCGACATACCGCCCGCTTTCATGAGGAGCCAGGGCGTTGAGCACTTCGGGCAACATGACGGGCACGTGGCCGGGGTCGTGTTCGGTTAGCAGGGCGAGAGGGGCGATCGCGTTCATGATGCCAGCTCGCTCGTATTGGTCGCGGGGCGGCTGGTCATGCGGCGCGCACGGGCACGGGCCTCTTCGCGGCGCTTGGCCCCGGCCTCAGGCTCCCAGATCTGAAAGACGCGACCGAGCCCCATGAAGGACATCTCATCGACAAGATTGGCATGGCGCTTGAGCACGTCCGGCAGAATGATGCGCCCTTCCTTGTCGGCATCGATAGGATAGGCATCGGCATAGAGGCTGGCGGCGAGGTCGTCATGATCGTCCGAGAAAATATCCAGCGACTCAACCGGCCCGGCGAGGGTAGCGAAAGCGGCGCTCGGCCAGGCTTCGATGCAGGGATGCAGATGAGAGGGGCGCAGGATGACGAGGCTTTCGTCAGGCTGGGCCTGGGCGCGGAGGGCGGCGCGAAAGGATGCGGGAATGGACACGCGGCCCTTGGCGTCGAAACGGTTCTGATGCGTGCCAAGAAACACACTCACGCCGTTCGATGCCTCCTCGCCGTTCCAAGAGTGATTGCCAATGACTTTTCGCGCCCGGAGCGGGACAAGGCCGCTCGCTGCTCGTCTCAGTGACCGTCCGGGATAAGTTTGGGATATCATGGGATTTCATGGGACGTCAAACAATTCGCATCGAAAATTGGCGGAATTCTCCGATTTTTTCGTCCTGTCCAAATAATATGTTCTTATAATGTTCTTGTTTCCGATGCGAAACCGGAATCATGACTGCGCTATGAGTCGTTTTTGTTATGTTCTTATTCATGAAGAACAAAAGGCGATTGAGGCGCGATTATGTCCAGATCGGGAGTTTCTGGCTCTTATTTCCCTGTGGAGCGCGAGATCTTGCAGGGAAATTGCACGATGCTGTGGCATCAGCGTGGCGTTGCCCCGTGCTGCCGGGGGCAGCTGGGCATGGAAACGCATGGCCTGCCGAATTTTGCGAGAAATAATGTCAGACGGTCTGTAAGCCGGGTTCTGTCCGCCAAAGGCGGGGCGATCATTCCTCTGGGACCGGTCTTGCAACCGGCCTCACGCAACCAACCCGAATGACAAGGCGGGAGAGCCTCTGATCCCATCTCGCGAGAGACGGATCCGCCATTCCTATTCGGTCTTGCTCCCGATGGGGTTTGCCCTGCCTCCCGCGTTACCGAAGGAGCGGTGCGCTCTTACCGCACCGTTTCACCCTTGCCTGCAGCCCGAGAGCCGGGCAGGCGGTTTGTTTTCTGTGGCACTTTCCCTAGGGTCGCCCCCGCCGGCCGTTAGCCGGCATCGTTCTCCCGTGGAGCCCGGACTTTCCTCCATCACGCCGGTTCGCACCGACGTAACAGCGATCGCCCGACCGTCTGACGGGCGCAACCTGACCGATGCCAGATGCGGGGTCAAGCGGCTGGCGAGGAATTTATGTCATGACGGGTCGGTCCTGATTAGCCATTCGCCAGAGAAGAAGTGGCCCCTGGCTCAGGCCATGCTCACGCTGGCGTGCTCTCTGGGCGCCCTGTTGTCGTCCGGAGGCGAGCCGAGAAGGGTGATGGTCATCTGGCTGCCCCGTGCCTCGACGGGCGAGGGCAGGTGAATGAAGGCAGCGCCGTTCGTCCACCGGCATGTCGGGGTTTCGACCTCATGCCAGCCTTCGACGGTCTCTGTCTGGAGATGCCCGTCGAGATCATAGCCTTCCCGGTCGCAGCCCACCCTTATCCGCCCGACCAGAACGCCCAGGGTACGGCGGTCGTCGATATAGGCGCCGAGATCGACAGCCGGAACGAAAATGCGGGAGTGCAGAACAACGGTTCTGGTATGGGCAGGCAAGCCGAACGTGGCGCGGCGCTCATCGACGAAATGAGGCGGTATGACGCGGCCGTCTTCGGTTGTGAGACAGAGACCGGCGGTGCGCAGATCGCGTGCGCCATGTTGCTTCGAGAGCTGTGCCGCATGGCCGTAAAGAGCGAAGATTGATGCGAGAAAAGGCGAGGAGGCATCGAGCGGCAGAGGGCGCATCATATCGGCGGTAGAGCTGAGGGCAGATGACTGCGCCCCTCTCGAGGTCGGCGGTGGCGCGGTCAGATAGCTTTCCACCACCAGTCCATTGGCGATAATGAATTCGTGTTTTTCAAGCTCAATGCCGAAATACCGGTAGGCATCGGTGTTTTTCTCGTAGATCACCGAGTCATTATTGATGAGTGTGCGGGCCGGGACGCGCTTTCCATCGAAATGAACGCAGTGCTCGGGTGTCACCAGAAGGTCGCGATGAGGCGCATTTTTACCGAAGGCCTCTGCACGAATGCGAACGGGGAAATTGGCCCAGCATTCCGGCAGCACGGAAGAGGGCGTCTGCCAACCCTCGTGTATTCTGACGACAGCGCATGGATGCAACACGCCGTCTCTCATGGCCATGACCAGATCGCCGGACGTCAGCGTTTCAACCGGTCGTTCGCCCGATGGCGTTGCGATCAGCGTGCCGGTGAGGAAGCAGGGCGCGGCTTTGGTATAGCTCACGCCTCTGTTGCCGTTAAAGCTGTTGGCATTCGTAAACCCGTTCGGATCGTAGCCGAGGCCGATATCGAGACGGATCGTCTTCGTCAGCTGGGTGATCGTCAGAATGCCGGTCGAGGCATTATAGCTGAAGCTGTTCGCGCCATTGCCGTTCCAGACATAGAGAACATCGCCTTGAGAAAGCCCGCGTATGCGCAGATCGACCACACCGGACTGAAAATTGAACGCGATGTAATTGTTCGACCCTTTGAGATTAATGGTCGTGTTCGAAAGGGATCGCTGAACCGAAAGGGACGAATTTTCCATATTGATCGTTTGCCCGGCGACAGTCATCAGCGAATAATAGGACGGATCTTTCGAATTGCCTCTCAACTGCACGTTCTTGAGATTGATTGTGCCGGTTCCGGTAATTGACGAGGCAGCGAAGGGTAGCAGCGAAATGCCGGTGATATTGATTGTACCGTTATTAACAACGGAACCTTTGACGTTGACCGTCGATTTTCCGTCTGACGACCCTGAGAAGCTGCGGCTCTGCCCTGCGGCAATGGTCGTTGTCTTGCTGGTAGTGCCGAGATCGTAGCTCACGGCAAGAGCGCGCACGGTTGCGGCGCGCGCATACAGGGCCGTTGCTAGCTTCTCTTCTGAAGAAGTAGTTTCATTGATCTGCATGTTATTTCCAGAACTCAGTACGCTCCGCGTCCTTATTTGAAGGGCGGTAATGATCTCGATATTCGCGAAATAGAGACTTCAGAAGTCCGGAACGTCAAACATGATCTGTTCAACGCCCATTAACGAAACTTACTTGAGGCGCGTCCTGCTTTGTCGGCCTCGACTTGAGGCAATGTCTGGAGAGTAGAAGGGCTCAAGCGGCGTGGGCATACGCTCAGCCTTGCGTAGACAGAGTGATCATTTTCATAGGGACGTTGGGCGGTATGGCGGTCCGGAACGCGGTCTTTCGGTCTGACGCCATATTTCTCTGGCGAAGTCCGGTCATGCGGCCCTAGCTTCGGTTCATGACTGATCTGCCTGTTTCGCGTCCCGGATGGCTTTATCGCCTTTTTCTACACTGGCTCAAAAGGGCGTCTAAAGGGCGTGACGGTTTGCCCCTCCCGGAAACTCTGACGCCGGACTCTCTGGCGGCATTGCGTCGCATGACGGGTATGCCGAGTTTTCCGCAATCGTTGTCCTCAATACAGATACGGCGGTGGCGCGAGATAATGGTGCCCTGTAGTGGCGAGGGACGTCTCGCCCGGCTTTATCGTCCCAGAGGGCGTGTGACCGGGCTGGTACTTTTCATGCATGGTGGCGGTTTCGTCCATTGCGATCTGGTCTCGCATCACGGGATCTGCTGCCGTCTGGCGCGTCATTCGGGTGCAATGGTGCTGTCGCTCGATTATCGCCTCGCGCCCGAGGCGCCGTTCCCGGCGGCAGTCGATGATGGCTGGGAAGCGCTGCTTTGGTTGCAAGAGCAGGCCAGGGCGCTGGACCTTCCTCTTGCGGTTTGCGGTGACAGTGCAGGCGGTAATCTCGCAGCTGTTCTCGCCCGTAGGGCAAGGGATCATGGGCTGGATCGCATGGCGGCACAATTGCTCTACTACCCGACCGTGAGCGGTCTGCTCTCACCGCCGAGCCGTGAAATCTACGGTCAGGGCTTCATGCTGACTGCCCGGCTTCTTGAATGGTATGGTCGCCAATACAGCCGCTGTGATCGGGATATGCTCGACCCCGACCTGGCACCGGTCTTTGCCGATAATTTCGTCGGTCTTGCTCGTGCGATGATCGTCACGGCGGGGTTCGATCCGCTACGCGGTGAGGCTGAGCTTTACACATCTCTGCTGCGAGACGCCGGCGTAGCTGTGCGTCTGGTCTGCTTCGACAAAGCGATCCACGGGTTCCTGAATTTTTACGCGGCGCTGGTCGATGGCAGGCGCGCGCTACGTCTGGGCGGTCAGTTTCTGCGTCGATGCTTTCACGAAGCTGCGCGTGAGGGATAAGGCCCCATTAAAAAAAGCCGGGCTGCGAACCCGGCTTTTCCGATTATTGTTGCGCCATGGCGTGGAAACGACCGGGTGACCCCTGATCGGTGGCCAGAAGGCGGTCCGCTCTGTTCACCTTGATGGTGAAAAGCCGGTCGAATGTGCCTGCCTTGCCGGGGCAGCCATCATTGCTGCGCTGCATGAAATCGACGCGCGTCGCGTCTGGTGGATCGTTACCGTTGATGATCGGCACCAGGCATTTCGGGGGCACATCGGTCATACCGTTATGCGTTACCATGACGCGCAGATGCTCGACGAGCTTGGTGTTGTCGAACCAGGCCAGACGATCGAACTGGATCTTGTCTGCCGCCTGATCGAGCCAGCCCATTTTCATCACGAGAACGGCGAGAAGAGACACAGGCACCAGCACGATCAGGCGGCGGAGAAGATGCTGCTTGAGCGTGCGTGGCTTACGGCGTCCCGAACCGAGCTTTGCAGCGCCGGGTCGGGGGGTGTTTTGGGGATCTGAGGCCAAGGGAATGCCTTATTCCATGTCTTCGTGCCAGATCTGCCCGTCACGGGCGAGCATCTGACGCGCTTCTTCGGGACCCCAGCTGCCTGCGGCATAATGCGCCATAGGCACCTCGTTCTTCGCCCAGGCTTCCATGACAGGCGCGACCCATTTCCACGCAGCAGCAACCTCGTCGCGACGGATGAAGAGCACCGGATAGCCGCGCACGGCATCGAGCAGCAAACGCTCATACGCGTCAGGATAGCGGACGGCGAAGGCCCGCTCGAAATTTACGTCGAGATTGGTTTCCCAAAGGCCGAAATCGTCGTCCATCGGGTTCTTGACGTTGAACTGATAGGAAACGCCCTCATCCGGCTGGATACGGATGACCAGTACGTTCTTTTCGGGCTGGGACGGGAAAAGCTTGGTCGCGGAAGGCTTGAAGGTCACGACGATCTCGCTGACCTTGGCTTTCAGGCGCTTTGCCGAGCGGATGTAGAACGGCACGTTCTTCCAGCGCGGGGTGTCGATTTCGGCGCGCAGGGCGACATAGGTCTCGGTATTGCTGTCATGACCCAGCTCTTCGAGATAGCCCTCGACCGTAGCACCCTTGCTGTGGCCCTTTGTATATTGCGCACGCACCGTGCTGGTCGGCAGCGTCTTCGCATCGAGCGGCACCAGCGATTTCAGGACGGATACCTTGGCGTCACGCACATCATCGGCTTCGAGCGAGGCTGGTTTTTCCATGGCCACGAGGCAGAGAACCTGAAGCAGATGGTTCTGCACCATGTCGCGCAATGCGCCCGAATTGTCGTAATAGGCCGCGCGGCCTTCGACGCCCACCAGCTCGCCAGCGGTGATCTGAACGGACTCGATATGCTCAGCCGACCAGACAGCCTCGAAAAGCGGATTGGCAAAGCGCAGGGCGATCACATTCTGGACGGTTTCCTTACCCAGATAGTGATCGATACGGAAAACATTGCTTTCCTTGAAATACTGGCCGACGCCTTCATTGATCTCTTCGGCTGTCTTCAGATCGATGCCGATCGGCTTTTCCAGCACCACGCGGCTGTCATCGGTGACAAGGCCTTCATTGTGCAGGTTCTTCGATATGGCGCCATAGAGATCGGGTGCCGTGGCGTAGTAGAAGACGCGCACATGCTCTTCAGCCTTGTGGCTCAGAACCTCGCGCAGCCCTTCCCAGTTACTGTCAGGCTTGGAGCCGTCGAGGCTCACATAATAGACCATATCCAGAAAGCGATCGACCGTGTCCTCGTCGAAATCGTCAGCCTTCACGAAGCGCTTGAGCGCGTCGCGGGCGCGGGTCTGGTATTCGCTGCGCTTGAGCGGTGAGCGCGCCGTGCCGATGATGCGGGCCGTGTCAGGCACCTGTCCCATCGTCAGACGATAGTAAAGGGCGGGCAGCAATTTGCGCATGGTCAGATCGCCGGTTGCGCCAAAGATGACGTAATCGAATGGGGCGACTTGGTGGCAATTGGTCATCGGCCTGGCTCTCCGGTTCTCGATGGGGGCAGTGCGGTCTTATGACATGCGCGCCCTGATGGGGTAAAGGTGGCAATAAGAACGCGCTTTATGCCGCGACGTTCGGGCGCAATATGCGTTGACCCGCCCCGGCGAGGCGCGATAAGCCGCCTCTCTTCGCAAGTGTCTGCCCGGGCGCTTGTCGCTCTCTGGCCCGAAAGGGCCGTGTGCAACCCCCGCTCTCGAGGTCACCATGTCTGACATGCCTTTTGATATTGACGAAGCCTCCGCCAGCCGCGCGCGTCAGGCTGCTGATCCTGAATCGAATGTCGGTGGCATTGCCGTCGATCGTCTGCGCAGCGTGATCGAGCGCGTCGAGCGTCTGGAAGAAGAGCGCAAGGCGCTTGCCGGCGATATCAAGGATATCTTCAGCGAAGCCAAATCGGCCGGTTTCGACGTCGCGACGATCAAGAACATCATCAAGATGCGCAAGAAAGAGCCGAATGAGATCGAAGAGCAGGAGACGCTGCTGGACATCTATCGTCGCGCACTCGGTATGTGAGCGTGAGTAATCCTCCTCCCTGCCTCTTGCAGGCAGGGAAAGAGGGGCTCTGTGAAGATTTGAAGACACGGCGCCTCTCGCGCTGACAATACCTACCGCCATTGCTAAGAACCGGCGCAATCCCGGTTTCTCATTTCTGGCAGGTAATGAATGTCAGCGGCAGAATGGTGCCTCAGACAGTCCGTATGGACGTCTCTTTATGAGCGTATCAGACGACAGAACCGCAGGTCGGATAGCGACGACCTGCTTCAGACCGCGCTCCTGCATCTTTTTGAGCGCGGGATGGAGGGCGTCGACCACCCGGAAGCCTATGTGCTGCGCGCGGCGCGCAATCTGGCCATCGATCGCGCCAGACGCGAGAAACGCGTTGGGTTTTCATCTCTCGATGCCGCAGAGGGCCCCGAGCCGGTCTGTTTTCAGCCCGGCCCCGAGCGTACCCTGCTCGGACGTGAGCAGCTCGCGCGCGTGCGGGTGGCGTTTGTGGCGCTCGATACCCGCACCGCGCGGATTTTCCTGATGCACCGGCTCGATGGGCTGACCTATAGCCGCATCGCCAAAAGCCTCGAACTAAGCGTCAGCACCATCGAGAAATCCATCGCCCGAGCGCTGGCCCATCTGGCTCTGGCGCTAATGGATGACGGTCAGTCGTGACACCGCATCAGGTCGAGCAGGCAGCAGGCTGGCAGGCGCGTCTGCTCTCCGATCACTGCTCGGAGCATGACCGTATTCTTTTTGCCGATTGGCTGGGCGAGTGCGAAGCGCATCATCAGGCTTATGGGCTGGTCTCGCAGATCTGGAAATCAGGCAGCTTTGCCGAGAGAAAATCATCGCGGAAACTGACGCGACGCGCGGTCCTGTCTGGCGGGGCGCTTATTGGCGCATTCACTCTTTTTAGCCCTTCTGGCGCCGATGCGCGGGAATTCCGTACCGGCAGGCAAGAGCGGCGGCGCCTTGCGCTGGAAACGATGGATATCGAGATGGATGCGTGCAGCGCATTGATCTGTGGGCCATCGCCGCAGGAAATGACGATCGGAAATGGCCGCTTCGCGCTTGTCTTCAGGCTGGATCATTCCGGGTTTCGCAGTTGTGGCTGGTCGGTTTTGGGGGGCAGGGGGCGTTACGCGCTCGATATCACCGATCGGACCATGCAGATTGCCGTTTTGGAGGGCGGGTTGAGCCTGAGCGGTCACGGGCAAACGCGTCTGACGCTGAGCGAGGGGCAGGCACTGCACTTTGATCGCCTCGCGCGGCGTGGCACCGTCGCAGCAGCCCGGCCGGACGACATACTGGCCTGGCGTGAGGGGCGTGCCCTGTTTCACAATACGCCTCTCGATCAGGCGGTGGCGGAGATGGCGCGTTACAGCGACAAGCCCGTGCTTATTCTCTCTCCCGCTTTGGCGCGGCTGCGCATCAGCGGCGTGTTTCACACGCAAGACCCAACGCGGTTCTTCAAGGCGCTTGCCCATCTTCTGCCTCTGCGCGTGACGTTCGGGCCGAAGCGGATCGAGATTGTTAAGCTTTGATGAAACGAGATCGAAACGGGTGAGGGACGGCGTTTCTGCTTCGTCCCACAGGGTAATGGCCGTTCTGGCCCCAGCCTGATGGAATTTGCCCGCATGACCCGTGTCCCCTTTGCCGCGCCGCGCCAGCGCAGAAATCTTGCCCTTATCCTGCTCTCGCTCACGGCTCTGCCCGGAGCGGCCCTTGCTCAGGGAGAGGGCGCGCGGGCAAAGCTGAGCCAGAGCGACGCGCAAAAAGCCCTCAGCCTGAGTCAGCCCGCCGGATCGCTTGAAGAGTCCCTGACGGGCCTCGCTCGCCAATCGGGTCGCGATATTCTTTTTTCCAGCGATCAGGTGCGGGGTCGCAAGGCGCCCGCGCTCAGAGGCAGGCTGACGCTTGAAAAGGCACTCGAACACGTGCTGGGCGGATCGGGGCTGAGCGCGCATGTTCAACCCGACGGGGTGGTGGTGATCGCCTCGGCTGCGCGTGAAAGCAATTTCAGGCATGATTCCCGTGATGACCGGACAGGGCAGGAGCATATCACGGTCATCGGGCGGGCCGAGCGTCTTGCGCCTTCAACAGTGCCGCTGACCATCACCGAGCCGACCTCCATCATCCAGAAGCGGTTCATCACCAATAATATCGTGCCGCTGGCGAGTGTGGACGACATCATCAAATTCCAGCCAAGCATCTGGACGCAAAATCCGAACGGTCCCGGCATCGGCAAGGCCGAGACCATGAGCCTGCGCGGCTTTCAGGACGGGCAGTACAATATGCTGTTCGACGGCATTCCTTTCGGGAATGCCAGTGACCTGCATCACACCACCTCATCGCTTTTCATCTCGCATTTTCTGGGTGAGGTGCAGGTCAATCGCGGGCCGGGTACGGCTTCGACCATCGGCAATGCGACATTCGGGGGCACGATCGGCTTTCAGTCACGCACACCGGCACAGCATTTCGGCGTCACGCCTTACGGCACCTATGGCAGCTTCAATACGCGTGCCGGTGGTGTCGAGGTGGATTCAGGCAAGACGCGTTTCGGCTCGATGGTGCTCGATCTCCAGCATGAAGAGACCGATGGCTACCTGACCGGCTCGGGTGAGCGGCGCAATAATCTGCTTTTCAAGGACGTGGCGAAGCTGGGCGAAGACACGACCCTGACCCTCCTGACGACCTATAACTGGGAAAACCAGAATACGACCCAGGGCGCGACCGTCCAGCAATACAAAAAATATGGCAAGAATTACGGGCTTTGTGCCAATCCGACCCTGCAATGCTATTCCGGATATCAGCCCAGCACTTACACGGCAGATTTCGATTACATCGATATCAAAAGCCGGGTTCTGCCCTGGCTCACCATCGAAGACCGACTCTACACCAATGGTTTCGAACATGATTATACGGAATCAACCGATGCCAGCTCTGACGACCCCAGTGCCAACGGGGTGACGCTCTATTCGTCCAGCGGCAAGAAACTTGCGACCTACAAGAACGACGTGCCCGGAAAATATGCCGACGCGAAATTTCGCGATTACGGCGATACGCTGACCTTTAAGGCGCATACATCGCAGGGCGACGTTTTGCTGGGTGCCTGGGCCGATCTGCAGGATGACCGGCGCTATACCTATGCGGTCGATCTGACCAAGGGCAGCATGATGGTGCCCGGCAAGAACGGCTCAGCTTACAGCTACGATATTTCCGATTTCAATACGACGGTGCAGCCTTATCTCGAATTCGACTGGAAGCCGTTCAAAAACACCATCATCAAGCCCGGCATCAAATACTCCTATTTTCGTCGAGACTATGATGCAGCGGTCAATAAATCGACCAAGGTGCCGCTGAACGCCACCCAGAAATTCAGCTCATGGCAGCCCTCTATCTCGGCCAATCAGATCATCCTGCCCGGATGGAGCGCCTATGCCCAGATTGCGCGCGGCTTCCTCGCTCCACCTATGAGCGTGTTCCAAACGCAGAATGTCGGTAATGTCAGCCCTGAGACAACGCTGAATTATCAGCTCGGCACGGTAGTGCAGCAAAAGCGCTGGACGGTCTCTTTCGACGCTTATTACATCAATTTTTCCAATTTCATCGCCTCGGCCCAGATCAAGGTGCCGGGTTTCGGTACGCAGAGCACCTCGGTCAATAGCGGTGGCGCGATCTATAAAGGGCTGGAGGTTGAAGGCCAGTACGCCATCGGCCATGGCGTGTCGCTTTATGGCAATTACAGCGTGAACGATGCCCAGTACAAGCACAGCTCCGTGCGTGTGGCAGCCACGCCCAATGTGCTGGCGTCATTCGGCGTGCTCTACGACGACAATAAAGGGCCTTATGCCTCGCTTATCGGCAAATTCGTGGGCAATCACTACGGGTTGGACAGCACCACGAACAGCGCGGGCAATACTGTCTTTGCCAATCAGTATCGCATCGGTAGCACGACCACCGCCGATCTCGCGCTTGGCTGGCATTTCAAGAAGCTGGGCGGTTTCATGCGCGACGTGACGCCGAGCCTGAAGATTGCCAATCTCTTCAATAATCGCGCCATCAGCGACTTTGCGGGCAATCAATCGGCGGCGAGTGCGGGTTATCCCGATGGCGAGCCGCTCTACTGGCGTCTGGCGGGGCGCAGTGTGTTCTTCAACCTGACCGTAACCCTGCCCTGAGGAAGAGCCATGACGAGAAAAACTCTTTTGTTTACCTGTCTCGTGGCGTTGGGTGTGGGGTGGGCCGGTTTGGCCTCAGCTGACCCGCTCCGTTTTTCCTCAGCCCCGTTGCCGGATGATGCCGTTCTCGAACGCGTCGTGCTTGTGGCGCGGCATGGCATACGCAGCCCGACCCATGGGCCGGACGATCTCGCGAAGGAAACAGGTAACGTCTGGCCTGTCTGGCCCGTCGCACCGGGGCAACTGACCGACCATGGCCGCCTGACACTCGGGCGGATGATGCATGATATCGCCCTGCACTATGATCTGGCCTGCACACGGCATCTCGGTCCGTGTCTGAGCAAGGCAAGCCCCGTCATCTGGGCCGATTCCGCCGATGACCGGACGCGTCAGAGCGGGCAGATCATGGCAGACAATCTGGTCCCGGCGCAGCATCTCGTAGCGCGGTCGCTGCCGCCATCGACGCATGACCCGCTTTTCGATGCCGCTACGCCCGAGTTCATCGCGAAAAATCGCTCGCTTCTCACCGCTGAAGTCGCTTTCGCTCAGCAAGGCGACGAGAAAGATCGCCCGGTTGCAGTCGCTGAGGGGCTCGGGGTTTTGCAGATGCTGATTGCGCCTGAAGGCTGCGCCAATGGAAAAGCGCCGTGTTTCTCGAAGCCGCTCGCGCTAGGCATCAATAAGGGCAGAGCGGTTCTGCAAGGCGGCCCCGCGAAGGCCGCGTCAGTCGCCGAGAATATTCTGCTCGTTTATGTGCAGGGGCTCGATAATACGGGGGCGTGGGGGCATGCACTCACGCCAGCGCTTCTGGCGCGCGCCTTGCCAGTGCATGATTATCTCTCCGATCTGACGCGCAGGCGCGGCACTCTGGTAAAGGAAAAGTCACGGCTCATGGCCGAGGCGATCGAAACCTTCCTGAAAGGGGAGGGGGCAACGCTTTCCGACGGATCGAGAGTGCCGCAAAAGACGCGGATTCTCGCCTTTGCCGGGCATGACACCACGATCGATGCGCTTGCTGCGCGCTATGGATTGCACTGGACCTTTGCCGATCAGCCCGATCGCACAGCGCCAGACACCACACTGGCCTTCGAGCGTTGGCGCGATCACTCCGGCCATGCGCTTTACCGGGCCGTTATTTTCCACCAGTCGCTCGCCGCTCTGCGTGGTGGCGACGGTCTGGATGAGGCTCATGGAGGAGCAATGACGGTGTCTTCGACGCCCCCAGAGTAAAAGAGAACGACTCAGGTACAACTCTCCCCTTGGCGGAGTCGCTGAAATTCGCCTAGATCGCAGATCATGACGACAGCGCTTCTCTCTCTTCCGCTCTGGATGCAGTTTCTGGCAGGTTTCATCCTGCTTGGGCTGGGGCTTATGTTCATTCTCATGCCTTTTTCCATCTTCGGCGTGAAACCGAGGCTGGAAGAGGTCGAGCTGCAACTCAACGAGGTGCGCGCCGAGTTGCGCATCATCGCCATGCGGCTGGCACAGGGTAGCAGCGAAACAGGCCCGTCGGGTGAGCCCGTTTTTGCGCCACCCCGCAGAAGCTCCGCCCCCGCCGAGACGCCAGCGCCCGTCATCACGCCTGTTTCCCGTGCGCCTGAGGCGTCACGCTCAGCCGAGCCCATGCCCTGGTCGTCGGAGGCAAGCCGTCAGGCCGTGCAGCGGGCTATGCAGGAAAACGCCGCTACGCCGCGTCGGGAGCAGCCTGCGTCCCCCGCCATGCGCGATGCGTCACGCGACGCTGCCTTCGACGACCGCCGCGAGCGCCCCGCACCCTTGCCCGAGGCGCGCGACGATTACAGCTATGCGGAGTCAGGGGCTCAGGAGAGCGTACACCGCATTCTGCGACCCACCCATTTCGATCCACCGCCGCCGCGCGAGGCGCCACGACCGCCACGGCCACCTCTGCCGCAGGAGCAGGGAAACGCTGCACCTGTACGAAGCGAGCAGCAGGAGCAGGATGAGGCCTGGCGCCTCAAAGTGCAGCGTCAGGAGATGGCCCCACGCAGTGCCGCTGCAGAGGCGGATCGTCTCAGACAGGCCGAGGAGGCAGGAGCCCGTCGTGTCCGCTCCGAGCCGACCTTGCGTTGGCCGCCGCGCCCCTGACGCCACGGCTGTGCCGTTTTTGTAAGACCCGTTTTCTGAAGCGATCATCGCTTATGGGCGGTGCTCGATCCGCCGGAATCTTGCTGCTGTCGAACAGCAGGCCTATCGCAAGGAGAGGGGAGCATGACGGCCGCTCGGGCCTGGCTGGATCTTGCCAGATGCGAAATACAACCTGTCGGCGGGATTCAACCCGGGGGATGTGTTCCCCAGAGCGGGATTCCTGACGGCGGATTGTCTACCCTGACGACGGCATCCCAATTCGGGGTGAATGGGGGCGTGTGCGCATGAATGACCTGAAGATCAGGAGCCTTCGCGGCCGTTGGCTTCAGCCCTTCTGAAGAGGGTTTATGCCTTGCAGCGGGAATTTCAGCGGATCAGAACAAGATCGTCACGATGGATCAGTTCATCGCGACCGCTATGGCCGAGGCAGCGCGTGATATCTTCCGAGCGGTGCCCGGCGATCCTGCGTGAGTCTTCTGCGTCATAGGCCGTTAGTCCACGCCCGATCTCATGGCCTTCTTCATCGAGGATGACGACCAGATCGCCCTGTGCGAAGTCGCCTTCGACCTCCTTCACGCCCGCAGGAAGAAGCGAGCTGCCATTGAGCAGGGCGCGTACGGCGCCGTGATCGATTGTGACGCGGCCCTTGGTTTGCAATGCCCCGGCAAGCCAGCGTTTACGGGCGGAACCGGCATCTTCAGTGGCCAGAAACCAGGAGCAACGGCCTTCATCGAGCAGCGCGCTGATAGGATGGGGCGAAAGCCCCGAGGCGATGGCCATGCGCGCGCCCGCACGCGTTGCGATCTGGGCTGCCAGTAATTTGGTATGCATGCCGCCCGACGAATAGCCCGGCGGCGGTGCGCCGCCCATGGCCATGACCGATTCCGTCAGGGTCTCGATCACCGGCAAGTGCTCAGCCGCCGGGTCGAGGCGAGGGTCTGCGGTATATAGCCCGTCGATATCGGAGAGCAGGATCAGCGTATCGGCGCCGATCATCTGGGCGACACGCGCCGCCAGACGGTCATTATCGCCGAAGCGGATCTCTGTCGTCGCGATGGCATCGTTCTCGTTGATCACCGGCACGCAGCCCAGACCGAGCAAGGTGCGCAGCGTCGCCCGCGCATTCAGATGGCGCTCGCGGTCTTCAGTATCGCCGGGGGTGAGCAGCAACTGACCGGCGGTCAGATTCTGCAACGCAAGGGCAGCGCTCCAGGCCTGCGCAAGCTGGATCTGCCCGACACTGGCTGCCGCCTGTTTTTCATCGAGGCGGAGTCTGCGTCCCACAAGTCCCAGACGCACGCGGGCGAGTGCGATTGCGCCGGACGAGACCACGACGACATCCGTGCCCTGGGCGCGAAGCCTGGCGATGTCTTCGCAGACCGTGTTGAGCCAGTGATGGCGAAGCTCGGCGTTCTTGGCATCGACGAGAAGGGCAGAGCCGATCTTGATGACAACGCAGCGTGCTTCAGCCAGTCGGTTGGTCACAGAGAGGTCTCGCGTTCTTCCAGACGGTATTGGGTGACGCGATCCTGCACCAGACGCAGCAGCTCTGCCAGCCCCTCATGCGTTGCTGCCGACAAGGTGAACACTTCGGCGTCCGACGCCTTGGCCAGGGCTTTCTTCTTGGCGGTGATCTGGGTCTTGGTCAGGGCATCGCACTTGTTGAGCACGATGATTTCCGGCTTTTCGGCCAGAGCCTCGTCATAGGCGGCAAGCTCGCCCCTGATCATGCGGTAATTCTTGACCAGCTGGCTCTCCGTGCCATCGAGCAGATGGATAAGCATGGCGCAACGCTCGACGTGACCCAGGAACCGGTCGCCAAGCCCCGCGCCTTCGCTGGCCCCCTCGATCAGACCCGGAATATCGGCAATGACGAATTCCTCGGTCGATGAGAGACGCACCACACCGAGCTGTGGGTGCAGCGTCGTGAAGGGATAATCGGCGATCTTTGGTTTGGCGCGCGAGCAGACCGAGAGAAGGGTGGACTTGCCGGCATTCGGCAGACCCACGAGTCCGACATCGGCAATAAGCTTGAGGCGCAGCCAGACCCAGCGTTCCTCGCCTGGCCAGCCCTTGTCGGCGCGGCGCGGGGCGCGATTGGTGCTGGTCTTGAAGTTCGCGTTGCCGAAGCCACCATCGCCCCCCTTGCAGAGCAGGACTTCCTTGCCGTCTTCATCGAGGTCGGCCAGCATGGTCTCGCGGTCGTCATCGAAAATCTGCGTGCCGATGGGCACGTTGATGATGACGGTTTCGGCCTTGGCGCCGGTGCGGTCCGAGCCCGCGCCATTGCCGCCCTTGCGGGCGCGGAAATGCTGCGTGTAGCGAAAATCGATCAGCGTGTTCAGATTGGGCACGGCGCGGAAAATGACATCGCCGCCGCGGCCGCCATTGCCGCCATCGGGGCCGCCGAACTCGACATATTTCTCGCGACGAAACGCGACGACACCATCCCCGCCATCGCCGGAGCGCACATAGATCTTGGCTTGGTCGAGGAATTTCATCGTCTGTCTCGTATTCGTCCAAAAATAACGGTCTAAACAAGAAAGGCCGGCCCAAGTGGACCGGCCTCTCCCGTCAACTGGTTGTGGCCAGTCTTTACTCTGCGGCTTCTGCCAGCGTCACGGAAACGTGGACGCGGCCTTCAGCGCGGCGCGTGAACTTCACGGCGCCATCGGCGAGGGCGAACAGGGTATGGTCGCGACCGACGCCAACATTCGAGCCAGCCATCATCTTGGTGCCGCGCTGACGGACGATGATGTTGCCAGCGATGACGGCTTCGCCACCGAACTTCTTGACGCCGAGACGGCGGCCTGCACTGTCGCGTCCGTTACGGCTCGAACCGCCTGCCTTTTTTTGTGCCATGGAGGTCTCTCCTTCTCTCTAGCGTCAGTTACGCTGCGTTGATCGCGTCGATGCGCAGGACGGTCACGTGCTGACGATGACCGTTCTTGCGACGGCTGTTCTGCCGGCGGCGCTTCTTGAAGATGATGACCGTGTCCAGGCGGTCCTGGGCGATCACGGTTGCCGTGACGGTGGCGCCAGCGACCAGCGGAGCGCCGATCTTGATGCCGGCGTCAGAGCCAACGGCCAGAACGTCGGAGAAGGTGATCGTCGAGCCGGCTTCGGCTTCGAGCTTTTCGACCTTCAGCGTGATCTGCGGGGTGACGCGATACTGCTTTCCGCCGGTGCGGATGACTGCGAACATATGTAAACTCTTTCAAGTCCGATCTCTTGGCAATTTTGCCGGGGTTTTCCCCCAGTCGGCATTGCCCAGTCGCTTTTTATTATTGGCCGGCGCGCAAGCACGCCCGCGAGGGGGGCTCACTACAGGAGGCGACACGGCTGCGTCAATCATTATCGCGTCGTCCGATCGGGAAAAGGAAAGGAAGGCGAAAAGAATCGTCATTGCCCCTCTTGCGCATCGCGCGATCTGCCCCTTATAAGCCGCCCACGACCAGGTGATCCTGCTACGGAGAGGTGCCAGAGTGGTCGATTGGGACGGTCTCGAAAACCGTTGTGCCTTCACGGGCACCGTGGGTTCGAATCCCACCCTCTCCGCCAGACCCGCTTGACGGTGTCTTCAGGTCACCGGTCACTTTTTCCTTCTCTGTTTCTTTCTTCGCGAGCCGCCCTGGCCAGGACACCCAGGCACGCCCGGCGATATCCGACTGGCGCCGGGCGTCAGGCTCAATACTTTCCAGTGGCTTCGAGAAACTCTAGAAGGGCTCATCTCGAAGGCTGCTGACGCCTTCATACCGATGACAAGGCAGGCGCAGTCATGATGGCGGTATCGCTTCATGAGCGCACCGAAAGAAAAACAGGACGAAAAATCGTGAAAAGCGATCTATGCCCGCAATGCGGCTGTGAACATATCTACCAGGATGGCGGTCTTTGGGTTTGCCCGGAATGCGCCCTTGAATGGAGTACCGCGGAAGGGGAGGCGCCCTTGCAGGACGATGCCGTTGTTCGCGATGCCAATGGCAATCCTCTTGCAGACGGTGATAGCGTCACCATCATCAAGGATCTCAAGGTCAAGGGATCGTCATCGGTGATAAAGGGCGGCACCAAGGTCAGAGGGGTTCGTCTTACCGATGGCCATGACGGACATAATCTGTCCTGCAAAATTCCGGGAATCGGGGCGATGAACCTGAAATCGGAATTCGTCCGAAAGGCCTAGACGCCGAGAGAGGAGGCAACATGTCGCGTGATCGTTTCAACGGCCCCCCGCTGCATCGACGCACGCTGCTTGTCTGCTCAGCCGCCGGTTCATTTTCCCTGCTTGGGGGCTGCCACAGCCCATCGCGCTCGCAATCTCCCGAGCAGATCGCCCTCTGGCCCGATACACCGCCGGGCGGGGGCGGGCCGGGGGGCGTCGAGCAATCCACGCCGAGTGGGGCGCTCTATAATATACGTGAGCCGAGGCTCGAGATATTCCGGCCCGAACGCCCCAATGGCAGCGCCGTTCTGGTGGCGGCAGGAGGCGGTTACCAGCGTATCGGGATGCGTCGGGAGGCCTATCCGGCGGCGAGGTGGCTGAATGCACGCGGTATCACGGCATTCATCCTCGTGTACCGCCTGCCCGGAGAAGGCTGGGCCGAGGGGCCGCTGGCGCCGTTGCAGGATGCACGACGGGCTCTGACACTCATCAGGCTTCGCGCCCCTGCCGAGAAGCTGGATCTAGACCGGATCAGTCTTCTGGGGTTTTCGGCTGGGGGGCACCTTATGGGAATGACGGCGAGTCACTGGGCCGGGGCAGGGCCTCTGTCGGCTGACCCGCTCGGAGGGAGACTGGCGCCTCTTGCCGGGGCTGCGCTGATCTACCCGGTCATCACACTCGAAAAACCCTATGATCACACGGCGACACATCGCGATCTGGTCGGGGCTGATCCCGATCCGGCTTTGGCACGACTATGGTCGGTGCAGAGCCATGTGACACCGGGCTATCCGCCGGTCTTTCTGACGCAGGCTGATAACGATCGCATTGCCAACCCCTTCAACGCCGCGCTGATGGCCCGTACCTGTGAGGCAATCGGCACCGATGTCGATTATCATCGCCTGCCATCGGGCGGTCATGGATTCGGCATGGGCGAACCGGATCGGGTCACCTCCGAGTGGCCCAACTGGTACCGGAACTGGCTGAGCACGCGCGGAATGCTCTGAGGGGCGTGCGCCCTCAGCGCGGAAGCGGGGTGTGGCGTCGGCCCATGATGTAAGTGGCTTCTATGGCCCTGTCATCGCCCAGCATGGACAGGGCGAAGAGCAGATCCGGGACGGATTGCGCCCGCTCGGCCCTCTGCGCCATGAGCGGGGTGGCCATGGGGTTCATTACGCAGAGATCGGCCTCGGTGCCCGGTTCGATCTGCCCGATCTGCGTTGAGAGACCGAGCGCCTGCGCTGCGCCGGCCGTGGCAAGCCAGTAGGATTGCACGGGGTGCAGGCTCGTGCCGTGAGACTGAGCCGCCGTATAGGCGTCGTTCATGACACGCAGCATCGACAGGCTGTTGCCGCCGCCGATATCGGTGCCAAGCGCGACGGGCACGCGTCGGTCGGGGCGCAGGGCGTCGAACAAGCGAAAGGCCCCGCTGCCGAGAAAGGCATTGGAGGTCGGGCAATGCGCCAGAGTGCAGCCCGCATGGGAGCATCGCGTGAGATCGTGCTCCGTCACATGCACAGCATGGCCGAAGATACTGCGCGGCCGCACCAGCCCGGCGCGGTCGTAGACATCGAGATAGCCCGAGCGATGCGGAAACAGCGCCTCGACCCAGCGTGCTTCCTGTACGGTCTCGAGCAGATGGGTCTGCATGAACAGGTCCGGTGCCGTATCGAGCAACGCACCGGCGAGGGTCAATTGTTCTTCCGTACTCGTCGGTGCGAAGCGTGGCGTGACAGCGTAAAGCTGTCGCCCTGTGCCATGCCATGTGTCGATGAGGCGTCGCGACTCGTCATAACCGCTTTGCGCCGTGTCGCGCAGATAATCCGGCGCATTGCGATCCATCAGCACTTTCCCCGCAATCATGCGCGTGTTGCGCTTTTGCGAGGCCGTAAAGAATGCATCGACCGATTCCGGGTGAACGGTGCAATAGACCGCGGCTGTCGTGGTGCCGTGATCGAGCAGGGAGTCGAGAAAACCCTCGGCAATTCGATCAGCATAGGCGCGATCGGCGAAGCGGCGTTCTTCAGGGAAAACATAGCGTTCAAGCCAGGAGAGAAGCTGCTCGCCATAAGAGGCAATGACGCCGAATTGTGGGTAATGCACATGAGCATCGATGAAGCCCGGCCCGATCAGGCTGCCCCTATGGTCAATGACGGATATTTCCGGCGGCAAGGTCGGGGCCAGATCCGCGTAAGCGCCGATTGCGCTGATGCGCCCGGACTTGATCACCACGAGACCATCGGTGTCGGTCAGCAGCGCGTCCTGTGGTGGCATGTCGAACGGGTTGCCGGCAAAGCGCAGGGTCGTGCCGCGCAGAGCGAGGCTTGGCAGTTCGGGTGTCATCGCGACTCCTCCAGAATATGACGGCTCGTAAAGCTCTGGGTCTCGTCGAGAAACGCCGCATTGGCCACCAGCTCATCCCTGATGACCACGAGATAGGAAATGCCCCTGATCAGTTCGAGGCGTGTGACCAGATCGCGTTCGGTGCGATCGAGCGCGCGCAGGCGCCGCACGGCGGCTGCGGCCACGCGTGCAGGCCGGTCGTGGCGATCGCGGGTGTATTCCATCCGGTCGAGCAGTAATTCGATGGCGCGTCTTGCGGTAACGGGCAGATGCTCGCGGTCGAGCAGGGTGCGCAATCTGATTGCATTGAGACCGATCGTCATGACGGCGAGCGTGCCCTGTAGATAGCTTTCGACAATAGGCAGAGGCGAGGGGCCTGCATGGCGGATCAGTCGCGCAAAGCGGTCGATGTTACGACCGATCCACAGGCGCGTTTCGGGCGCCTTGCGCAGATGGCAGAGCGCGCGCAATTCGCCCAGCATCTGCTTGCGCAGGCGCAGACGCTCTGATTGCGGGTTGAACGGCAGGAAGGTGTGAAAAACCAGGACGGCAGCGCAGGCCGCCATGACCGTCGAAGTTGCCCCATTGAAGAAGGCAATTTCATCGAGGCGGTGGTGATTTTGCACATTCACCATGCTCGGCATCAGCAGGCCATAAGCAGCAGCAGCCCCCGCTGTCGGCACATTGAAACGGGCGAGGCCACCGATGAACATGGCCGGCCCGAAGGCCATGATGAACATTTCATAGGTGTCGAATTTCGGCACGAAAATGAAGGTGAGAACACCTCCGGCGACGACAGACCAGATTGTCCCCTTCAGGAAGGTAGTCGTGCCGAGAACCGGGTTTTCCTGCGTGGCGAACAGACCGCAGATCAGAGCCGTCATCGAAATGAATGCGGTGCCATTGGGCCAGGCGGTAACCTCCCAGACCAGTGCGGTGAACAGGATGGCCGCCATGACGCGCAGGCCATTATTGATCGCATTGCGCGGGTCATGATGGGATTGCAACCGGAACTGAAAGCGATCGCCGCGAATGAGGTGGGTGCTGGCATCATACTCGATGATGGCAATCTCAAGATCGTTGAGCAGTTCCCCCAGTGCGACATGCAGAACGCGCTCATCGACTGGGGCAAGCAGGACGGGTTCCTCCTGATCGGATCGTATGAATGGAGCTGCATGAAGGCGGCAGTCCTCGATCAGTATATGCAGATCGGCGAGGATGGACTGCACCGGTTCCTGCGCCTTCAGCCGCGGCTCGAGTCCCCGCAGGAAAATCTGGGCATCGTGCGAGGTTTCTCGAAAGCTGCCATGGCTGTGGGACAATGCTGCCAGACGCGCCGCCATGCCGAAGCCGCGCGAAAGCAGGATAGATACGGCCGCGAGCGCGGCGCGGGCGTGGTCGCCCTCATGGCCGTGGGGCCCCATTTCGATTTCGGCGAACTCGATTTCGCTGTTGAGACGCAAAATTGTGGCGAAGAGGTCGCGCGCCTTGCGCTGGGTTGTCGCCGCATCGGAAAGAATATCGGCGATGGAAAGAGACACCAGCGACAAGGCCGATTGCAGCTTGGTGCGCACTGCCTGGCGGGCCTGGCGTTCCTGGCTGGTGGCAAAAATGAGGCCCATCGCTGCCTCGCACAGCACGCCGAGCGCAATATAGGTCGAGCGCGAAACCGCAATCATGAAGACATTTTCCGGGTCGTAAACCGCACCCATCGCGATGATGGCGCACGTATAACCCGACAGGACGAGGGCATAGGCGCGAAAATTGCTGACGAAGGTGGCAATGCCGGCGCAGAGCCCCATCCAGAGCGCCAGTGTCAGAAAGAACAGCAGCGGCTGCTGAGGAAAGACTGTGAAAAGACCGACCGCTGCGATCGCGCCGATAACCGTACCGACGATACGCCATCTGGCTTTGGACAGACTTTCGCCACGCGTACTCTGGGCCACGGCCCAGACGGTCATCGTCGCCCAGATCGGGCTGTCGAGCTCCATCCACATGGCGATGCCGAGAGCGAGAAGCGCTGCAATCGTATTGCGCAGGGCAAACTCTACGGCTTGCCCTGATGGCGCATAAAGCCACGCCCAGCGATCACGCCTCATAAACGAAGAGACAGTGTTTAAGGAGGCAGGTTTCGGAAAAATTCGGGAAAAAGAGCGCAAGACTGGCAAGACCGGGATTCACACGGTTGAAAAATGCCGACGAGGCACAGAAGTCGTCATGATGACAGTCTGTCAGACCGAAGAAAAGCGCAGTGCTGCCTCTAGGGTCTAAACATTCATTAATTCGAGTCGGGTACAGCCGCAGAACAGCGCGAGTGACGGTCGCATGTTGCGGTGGGGGCAGGACAACGGCGGTCACGAGGCGGGCTAGCGCCGTGAAAACACGCATAACGAGCGAAAAAAATAGTTAACCGTCGTTATCGAAGAGCTGAATTGCACGCAAAGATATGCCGATGCGGACGCGAGGATTGGAGCGGAGAGCAAGTTTCGCGGATAAACTTACTTCGTTACAGGTTTGTTTCATCAGTACCAAACGGATACGGAGCAATTGATAAGCTAATCCTGTCAGGTATGTCGGAAGAACCGTTCAATGTGTCGGCTGCAATCAAATCGCAGGGTCTTGGTCGACCGAATCGCGATCTTATGAATAGGAAGAAACTGCAGGTTCTTGTTGTTGCCATATTCGTTCGCATAGAAGACGAAGCATTATGACGTGTCAGAGGAAGGCGGATTGCTGAGAAGACCGAAGAATAGATATCGTTAAATATTCAACAATATCCATGTCGTTCAGCACTCGCCTTTATGGATAAAAAAAAATGTTACGAGCTGTCCTTGGTTTATCAAAAAATTTACAAATGGATTCTATTATATTTTGACGAGAATTGACGAAATGTTCAGAGGAAATATCTTTTCACCACGGCGATTAGAAATTATTTTCTTGAATGGATGAAGGAAGCATTGTGAATTCAAGTTGCTTTTAACAAAATGAGATGAAGAGAATAAAAACCAGAGAAGAAACCGTTAAACCTATTTACCTCACAAAGGTGATGGTATAAAAGAACCAGTTAAAAGAGTTAAACTTCAACAAAGAGAAAATAAATGTCAGAGTCTGAAACCAACGTCGCCCTACTCGAGCTGACCGCTCAGATTGTTTCATCTCATGTTGCTAATAATCCTATGGCCGGAGACGAGCTCCCGGGGATGATCAAGCAAGTATACAACGCGCTGCAGGGTGCCGGTCAGGCCGATCCCGAGCCGGAGCGTCCGCAACCTGCCGTGCCGATCAAGCGTTCGGTTTTCCCCGATTACATCGTTTGCCTTGAAGACGGTAAGAAGCTGAAGATGCTGAAGCGCCATCTTCAGAGCGCTTACGGCATGTCGCCCGAGCAGTACCGCGAACGCTGGGGTCTGCCGAGCGACTACCCGCTGGTTGCGCCGAATTATGCTGAGCGCCGTTCGCATCTCGCCCGTGAAATTGGCCTTGGTCGCAAAATCAATGCAGGCGTGGACGCGGCTGCCCGCGCTTCTGCTGCAGAAGGTACCGAAGGCGAAGAGCGCCCGGCCCGTCGCGGACGTGCCAAAAAGGCCTGATTTCGTTTTAACCATATAGACTTGTTATTAAAGGCAACTCATCCTGCGGTGGGTTGCTTTTTTTTATTGCCGGTTGAGGAAACGAGTCATGACGAATGAGACGATGCCGGGGGATGACGTCGGTATGGTGAACCGATACCAGCGCCGCCGTCTCGTGCTTTGGCGTGGGGTAGCGCTCGCTGCGCTCGTCGTCGCGGGTGCGGTTCTCTTCATCCCTGCGCGTCCCCATCCTCCCGCCGATGCCATTGCGCGTTTCGATGTAAAGGGTGTCATCTCCGATCAGGTCCGTCCGCAAGTCGAGGCGATCGAGCAGGCTGAGCACGATCCTCATATCCGGGGTCTGCTTCTGGTCATCGATAGTCCAGGCGGCGGTGTAACGGGTGGCGTTGCTTTGCATGATGCCGTGGCTTCCTTCGCGGCACATAAACCCGTTGCGGTTTCGATGCAGGGCACTGCTGCCTCTGCGGGCTATATGATCGCTGTGGCCGCCCAGCGCATCTTTGCGTATCCCTCCACGATCACCGGGTCGATCGGTGTGATCATGATCCGACCTGACGCCTCGGGTCTGCTGGGTCGGATCGGATTGACGACCGATACCATCGCCTCAGGCGCTATGAAGGATCAGTCCCAGCCTTTCGTGCCGCTCAAGCCAGAAGGGCGGGTCATGTTGCAGGGAATCGTCGATGACCTTTTCGACCAGTTCGTGACCATGGTCTCCAAGGGGCGTCGCCGCCCTGTCGATGACATTCGCGCCCTTGCCGATGGGCGCCCCTATACGGGTCGTCAGGCGGTGCCGCTTCATCTGATCGATCAGCTTGGTGACGAAGACCAGGCGCTGGTCTGGCTGCATGGCCAGATACATGACGGGAAGGCCCTGCCAGTGCGGCCGATCAAGGCGGAGAAGCCCCCGCATTCGCTTCTCGGTCGTCTTGAGCGCAAGTTCGGTGGCGACTGGTTTGGTATTGCTCAGGCGGTTGAGGCACTGACCGCCTATCAGAAGCTTGACGGTGCCGTAGCGATTTTGCCACGGTAGCAGAAATCATACCCCTCGGATGCGCCGAACGGCGCGTCCAATCGATTTCGAGAGCGCATAGTTTTCTTCATGACGAAATCAGAACTCATTGCTGAACTCTCAGCGGCGCATCCTCATCTGAATGCTCGCGACATCGAACTGATCGTCCAAACGATTCTGTCGGAGATCTCGTCAGCTCTCGCCCGCGGTGACCGGGTGGAGATACGTGGCTTCGGTGCTTTTGTCGTGAAGAAGAGGGAGGCCAGGCAGGGACGCAATCCTCGTACCGGATCGAGCGTTGCGGTGGGCGAGAAGACGATTCCGTTCTTCAAGGCAGGCAAGGAACTGCGCGAGCGGGTCAATAGTCTGCACGCACGCAAAGCGTGATGATCGGGCTGTCGATTGGCACGATTTCTCCTGGAGATGCCTGATCGAGCGACAGCTGCCGCCGAGCGCCGTTACAGTTTCGCTCCCTGAATTTCACTCAACAGAAAGTCACGCAAGACGGTGATGCGCTTCGACATCTTAAGTTCTTCGGGATAGACGAAAAACGCCTCCACCGTAGGCACGGGCTCGTGGGGCAGAATGCGCAGCAGTTCCGGGTGGGCCTGTGCGAGATAGGTAGGCAGCGATCCGATTCCCGCGCCATGGGCGATTGCGCTGGCGATGGCTGGAAAGCTGTTGATTTCGAGCTTGTTGCGCACCGATCCATGGCTCTGACGTCGCACGAGATCGAGCAGCCAGAAAGCATCGGGCAGTGGCGGGGACAGGCCCGCAAATCCGACCAGATGATGCTGGGACAGATCGGCAATGCTGGTAGGCATGCCGTGCTGGTCGATATAGGCTTGGCTCGCGTAGATCGGCATCAGAAAATTGGCCAGATGACGCTGGATCAGATCGGCCTGGCGGGGCGGGTGCATGCGGATGGCCACATCGGCTTCTCTCATGCCCAGATCGAGATCGGTGTCCTCCATGATGAGGCTCACTTCTATGTCGGGATGAAGCCCCAGAAAGCGTTGCAGCCTCGGAGCGAGCCAACCCAGGCCGAAGCCGGAAGTGGTGGTGATCTTGAGCTCGCCTTTTGCCTTGACCTTGCTCTCGCTCAGATAGGCTTGCGTCAGGGAAAGTTTTGAAAAGACCTCCCTGACCGTATGATTGAGCGTCTCGCCCTGTTCAGTCAGGATCAGCCCGCGCGCATGGCGATGAAATAGCGGAACATTCAGTGTTTCTTCCAGAGCCGAGATCTGGCGCGACACGGCAGACTGGCTGAGGTTGAGCCTGTCTCCGGCATGAGTGAAAGATCCTGCTTCAGCAACAGCATGGAAGATACGCAGTTTGTCCCAGTCCATGCGGCTTTCCTAGAGCTCGTTCTCCGACCGCAGGACAGAGAAGGGCCTGCCAGGCGCGATCGCCTGCCAGCGTCCCATGCGGTCATGAAATGTTGATCTCCTTGACTTGGCAGCATTCTTTGACTCTGCCAAGTCATTTTATGCAGCAGATCTTACGCAAGAATAACGATCTCGCTCTCAGGACAATCCAGCAAGAAGATGCTCGGCCTCAAGTGCGGCCATGCACCCTGTTCCGGCGGCAGTAATGGCCTGCCGGAATTTCTTGTCCTGCACGTCACCTGCCGCGAATACGCCAGGGATCGATGTTCTGGTGCTGCCCGGTGCGGTCACGATATAGCCTTCAGAGTCGCAGTCCAGCGTGTCGCGGAAGGGGCCCGTGTTCGGGCTGTGACCGATGGCGACGAAAACACCATCCACATCGAGGCTCTGTTCGCTGTTGTTCTGGGTATTGCGCAGTCTGACGCCGCAGACGACTTCAGGCTTGCCTGCACCGAGAATTTCCTCGACCGCGTGGTCCCACAGCACGGTGATTTTCGGATTGGCGAAAAGCCGGTCCTGCAGAATGCGTTCTGCACGTAACGTGTCGCGTCGATGGATGAGCGTTACATGATCGGCGTGATGCGTGAGATAAAGCGCCTCTTCGACGGCCGTGTTGCCGCCCCCAATCACCGCGACTTTCTTGCCGCGATAGAAAAAACCGTCGCAGGTGGCGCAGGCGGACACGCCGCCGCTTTGAAGGCGGGCTTCGGAAGGCAGGCCCAGCCATTTGGCCTGGGCGCCAGTCGCAATCACGACAGTGCGGGCCAGATAGACTGCGCCGGAATCGGCAGTGAGCGTGAAATAGCCGTCTTCGGTCTTCTGGTCGAAGCGCGTATCGGTAATCAGGTCATAATGAATCTGTGTTCCAACATGCTCGGCCTGGAGCCGCATCTGTTCGACGAGCCAAGGCCCCTGAACCGGCTCGGCAAATCCGGGGTAGTTTTCGACTTCCGTTGTGATGGTCAGCTGGCCGCCGGGTTGAAGTCCGGCCACGAGAATCGGCTTGAGATTGGCGCGCGCGGCGTAGATGGCTGCGGTATAGCCCGCTGGCCCGGCGCCGATCACGATCAGGTCGGTTTTGAAACTCTGGCTCACTGGTGAGGTCCTCGGTCTGGGCCCGGCGGCATGCGCGCCGAGCCAATGTGAAGAGACATGTATCAAGAGACATGGCTCTTGGGTCATGATGCAGATATAGGTGATGCAGCGCGCCTGCCAACCGACTAGTTTTGACCGACCCTCACGGTGACGATGACTGACAACGACTCAGAAGACCCTCATTTCCATTCCGGTTCGTCGCGTGGCGATACGCCTGCGGGGGGTATCGCACCGGGGCCCTCCGCTGCCGGCATCGTCGATCTCGACCCGATCGACCGTCAGATCGTGGCTGAGCTTCAACGTGACGGTCGCATGACCAATGTGGAGCTGGCCAGGCGCACAGGGATCTCTGCGCCGCCTTGCCTGAGGCGTGTCAGACGTCTTGAGGAAGTGGGCGTGATCGAAGGCTATCACGCCGATGTCGATGCATCGAAGTTGGGCTGGTCTCTCACTTTTTTTGCGCTGATCGGGCTCGAAAGTCAGAAAGGGAGCGTGCTCGAAGCCTTCGAAGCTGAAATCGCCGGCTGGGCGGAAGTGCGTGAGTGTCACATGATACGCGGTGGCGGCGATTTTCTGGTGCGTCTGGTCGCCCGCGACGCCGCACATCAGAATCATCTGACCAAGAGACTCACCGATCTTGATCATGTCGTGCGGGTGCAGACCCTTCAGACAATCCGCACCAGTCTCAGCAGAGCCGGTGTTCCGGTATGATGCAGCCGCTCCCGGCGGACCTGACACTCGTCATTCCCTGTTATAACGAGGCGCCCAACGTTGCGCCTCTGATCGAGGGTGTAAAGCGCGCTCTCGAAGGCATGAAATGGGAGATCGTCTTCGTCGACGATAATTCTCCCGACGGGACCGCCCAGGCAGTCGAGGAGTCGGCGCAGGCAGACCCGCGCGTGCGTTTGATCCGTCGCGTCGGGCGCCGTGGCCTGTCTTCCGCGGTTATCGAGGGCGCGCTCTCATCGACGGCGCCGGTCATTGCCGTGATGGATGGCGATTTGCAGCATGATGAAGCCATTCTGCGCGATCTCGTATCGCCGCTTCTCGAAAACCGGGCCGATATTGCGGTGGCGAGCCGCCATGTAGAGGGCGGCGACAGCAGCGGGCTGGCCAATCGCTGGCGCCACATGTTGTCACAGGCTGGGATCAAATTGGCCCAGAGTATCCTGCCCATGACGCTTTCCGATCCGATGAGCGGTTTCTTCGCCATGAGGCGCCCTGTTTTCGAACAGGCCGTGCCGCGCCTGACGGGGACGGGATTCAAGATACTGCTCGAGCTGGTGCTTTCCGTGCCCCATACGGCGCGGCTGATCGAGGTGCCTTTTGTTTTCCGGCCGCGCGTGGCCGGAGAAAGCAAGCTCAGCCCTCTGGTCATGGTGCAGTTTCTGGGCATGTTGATCGAGCGCGCCTGCGGTGGCTGGCTGCCGACGCGCTTCGTCATTTTCGCTGCGGTCGGGCTTGTCGGCATCGCGGTCAACCTTCTGATTTCGGAGACGGCGCGTTTTGCTGGGGCGAATTTCCAGATCAGTCAGGTAGTCGGCACGGCCTGCGCCATTCTGGTCAACTTCCAGCTCAATAACCGCGTCACCTATCTCGATCGCCCGCTCAGGGGGAAACGCTGGCTGCCGGGGCTCTGTATTTTCGTCACAGGCGCCACGATAGGGGCTTTTGGCAATATCGGGGTGGCTCAGCTTCTCTATGACACTCATGGGCATTGGAGCCGGGCCAGCGCAGCCGGCGCGGTAATCGGTGTGGTCTGGAATTATGCGATTGCTTCTACCCTCGTCTGGCGCTGACGATTTCAGTGTTTTCCGTCTCGACGGAAAGCGTGCCGTGGTATTTTTCTGGACGTTGCTGATCGGGTTGACGCTGCTGCGTCTTGCTCTGGCCGCTCGTCTCGGGGTGACGCCGGATGAGGCGTATTACTGGCTCTGGTCGCAGCATCCGCAGCCCGGTTATCTCGATCACCCGCCCATGGTGGCGCTCTGGATACGCCTGGGCACAATGCTGTTCGGCAATGATCCGCTCGGTATCAGGTTCTGCGGCCCGGTTTCGGCCCTGATCGGCTCTGTCGCGCTTTTCTGGGCGGGGCGCGATCTTCTGGGTAGTCGTGCCGCAGGGTATCGCGCGGCGCTGCTGCTTAATGCCACGCTCATGCTGGGGCTGGGCGCCGCGACCGCAACGCCCGACACACCGCTGGTCTTTTTTCTCGCCTGGACGCTCTGGGCGCTGGGGCGGCTTGTCAGAACCGGTCAGCCAATCTGGTGGCTCGTCATCGGTGTGTTTTTCGGCCTGGCCTTTGATAGCAAATATACCGCCGTTCTTCCCGCTTTCGGCTGCGGTCTCTGGGCGCTGGTCACGCCGTCCATACGGCGTCATTGGCTATGGCTGTCGGGTGGGTGTGTCACAGGCTTGCTCACGATCGCTCCCGTGTTGTTCTGGAATGCCACCCACCAATGGGCGAGCTTCGCCAAGCAGGGTGGCAGGGCTGGGGATTGGCATCCGCTTCGCGCGCTGAATTTTCTGCTCGAATTGGCGGGGGGGCAGCTTGGCCTCGCAACCCCGCTGATTTTCGTTCTGTTCTGTATCGGTTTGGTCTGGTGCCTGAGAAGGGCGAGTGACGATGTTGTCGCGCGTTTGCTGGCCTGTCTGTGCATCATTCCGGTTGCGGTGTTCGTGCAGCATGCTTTTGGCGGGCGGGTTCAGGCCAACTGGCCGGTCGTGCTTTACCCGGCAGCCGCTCTGGCCGCCGCGGCAACAGGGCGGCGCATAGGGCTGGCCTGTGCGCTCGGTCTGATCCTGACCGGGCTGGTCACGGTACAGGGCATTTTCTCGCCCCTGAAGCTCTCTGCCCATCACGATGTCATCGCCCGTCAGACGGCGGACTGGTCGGGCCTGAAGGAGCGCATGCGTGCGGCCCTGCCGGAAGACGAGGCGCTGGTTGCGGGAGATTACGCTCTGGCGGCGGTCATCGCCTATCACGACCCGGCTCATGCCCTGTTCAGCTATGACAAGCGCTGGGCCTATCTCGGGCGTGTTCTTCAGCATCCGCACAAGGCGATGCTTATCCTGCGGGAGAGCGAGCGGCCGGATCTGCCAGCATCCTGGCTCGGCTCGACCGAAAACCGGCGCTTTTGCCGGATGCTGCGGGGCACCCCCATGATTTGTTACAAGCTCATCCCGCTTGCCCTGCCTGACAACGTCCAGATGTACAGGCTCCCCTGACGCCGTCAGTTTGCGCATAGAACACCTGTTCCCCTTGCCGAAACGCTGTTCTAGGCTCCCTCACGTTTCCAAGAAGGGAGAGAGCCATGAGGCGCATTCTGTTGGCGATGACATCGCTTGTGTGTACGTCCCTGATCGGGGCGGTGCCGCTTCAGGCCAAGGCCGATCCTGCTTTTGCCGTACCCTCGCGGGCGGTGTTGGAGCAGGTCCAGGGGAAGCAGGCTCTGGACTGGGTCCGTGCCCAGAACAGTCGCAGCGCCACGCTTTTGCAGGCTGACCCGCGCTATCAGGGTTTTTATGATTCCGTGCTCAAGGTCGAACAGGCTTCCGGGCGTCTGCCCCTGCCGGATCAGGCAGGCGGGCGGATCTGGAATTTCTGGCAGGACGCTTCTCATCCGAAGGGAATCTGGCGCGTGACTACACGCAGCTCTTTCGAGAGCACCAACCCTGACTGGACGACCGAACTCGATATTGATGCGTTATCAAAGCAGGAGAAGCGTGACTGGGTGTTTCAGGGCGCCGATTGTCTGTCTCCTGACGCGCGACGCTGCCTGATCGTCCTGTCGCTCTCAGGCGAGGATGCGTCTTTCTATCGTGAGTTCGACACGGTCACGAAAAGCTTCGTACCGGGTGGGTTTGCGTTGCCGCACTCGAAGCAGCGTGCAGCCTGGCTTGATCGCGACACATTGCTCGTCTCGCGCGACTGGGGTTCTGACAGCATGACGCGATCGGGCTACCCGTTCAGTGTGCGCCTTGTAAAACGCGGCGAAAAGCTTTCGGACGCTAGAGAACTCTATCGCGGCACGCAGGAGGACATGATTGTCGAGCCCGAGATGTTGCACGACAATCAGGGCAAACAGATCGCGATCATTCAGCGCAATCTCGATTTCTTCCGCAGCGAGTATCGGGTTTATGACCCGACGACGCAGAAGCTGAGCCTTCTGGCCCTGCCGCAGAAAATCGGCTTCCTCGGCTATTACGCGGGCAAGCTGATCGTCAGGCTCGATCAGGACTGGAAGCTGGACAAGACTTATACGCAAGGCAGCATTCTTGCTCTTGACCCGGCATCGCCCCAGACCCTGCCCGAGGTGCTGGTCGCCCCGGACGCCCATGAGACGACCGCCGATATCGGGATCACCTCGAAGGGGGTGGTCGCCATCATCTACCGCGACGTCCAGCCTTCCGTGCGAGTCTACCGTCCCATAGAGGGGCAGGAACATGGACGCGCGCCCTGGCAGGCAACCACTATCGCTCTACCGGCTAACGTCTCGGCCTCGCTGCAATCATCCGACCCGTCCGAAGCCTATGCCACGCTGAAACTCGAAGGATATATCGCGCCGCCTCAGCTCTGGAGCCTCGATGTGTCAGCAGGCAAGGCAAAGAAAATAAAGGAGACGCCTGCGCTTTTCGATGCGAACGGCCTCGTGACCGAGCAATATTGGGTCAAATCGACCGACGGTGTGTCCGTGCCGTATTTCGTGGTGCATCGCAGCGACTGGAAGCTCAACGGCCACAACCCGGTGCTGTTTACCGCCTATGGCGGGTTCGATCTCTCCTATCTGCCGACTTACTACGCCGATATCGGCAAGACCTGGCTCGAGCGTGGCGGCGTCTACGTTGTGGGTAATATTCGCGGTGGCGGTGAATTCGGCCCGGCCTGGCACGAGGCAGGCATGAAATCGGGCCGCCAGCACGCCTATGACGATTTCGCCGCCATCGGGCGCGATCTGGGCAAGCGCGGCATCGCCGATCGCGACCATATGGGTATTCGCGGCCGGTCGAATGGCGGGCTGTTGATGGGCGTGGAATTCACGCAGCATCCCGATCTGTGGAAGGCCGTGATCATCGGCGTGCCGCTGCTCGATATGGAGCATTTCGAGACGATGGCGGCCGGGGCTTCGTGGGCCGCGGAGTACGGCCATATGGCTGACCCTGCCGAGCGTCCTTTCCTGGAGCGTATTTCGCCCTTACAGCAGCTGAAGAAGGACGTCACCTATCCGGTGCCTTTCATCTTCACCTCGACCAAGGACGATCGCGTCGGACCGGTTCATGCGCGCCTTTTCGCAGCGCACCTGGCTGAGCTGGGTAAGAACTTCTTCTATTATGAAGATACCGAAGGCGGTCACGCTGGTACGGTGAACGCCAAGGAGATCGCGCGTGAGCGTGCGTTGGAGGCGGTCTATCTGTCGCGTAGCCTGATGGATCAGGATTCGTCACCCAAACAGTGAAGCCGTACGGGAGCTGTATTCCGGGGCGGGCAGGGGGCAGGATGCCCTCGCCCAGCCTTGGCGCTTCGTCAGGGAGGCTCGGGAGTCGTCCAGGCACAAAAAAACCGCCGTAAAAACGGCGGTTGATCTGTTTGCCTTGGAGGCAGGCTGATTAGAAGCCTTCACGCTCCAGGCGCTTGCGCTCCATCTTGCGGGCGCGGCGAACCGCTTCGGCCGCTTCACGAGCGCGACGCTCGGAGGGCTTCTCGAAGTGGCGACGCAGCTTCATCTCGCGGAAAACGCCTTCGCGCTGCATCTTCTTCTTTAGCGCCTTGAGCGCCTGATCAACATTGTTGTCACGAACCAGAACCTGCACGGGTCTGTCATCTCCTGTCCGACCATAGGATCATGGTCTTGTTTGTAAATGCGATGCAGGAACGCGGCGCCGATGGCAAAGCGTTCCAAAGAGGCCGCCGCCTTAGCACAGGTTTTGAAGAGGACACAAACGGTTTGAGCAGTATCGTCCGAAAATTATTCATGTCACGATGCACCTCATGATCGAAACTTTTTCCGTCGGTTAAGGACAGGGTAGTTAAATGGCGTTGCTGAAAATCGCGCGAATGGGGCATCCGGTACTGCTTCAGGCGGCGCAACCGGTTGAAGACGTTCATTCTTTATCCGTGAGGCAACTTGTTTCCGACATGATCGAAACGATGCTCGATGCCCGGGGGGCGGGGCTTGCTGCGCCGCAGGTTCACAAATCCTTGCGCCTTTTTGTTTACCATGTTCCCGAGCAGCGCTGTGCCGAGGGCGAGGCGCCGATTCCGCCCCGTGTGCTGATCAATCCCGAGATCACACCTGTGGGTGATGCCATCATGCATTGCACCGAGGGCTGCCTTTCCCTTCCGTTGCTGCGCGGTGTCGTGCCGCGCCACGCCATCGTCGGCTATAAGGGGCTCGATCTCGATGGTTCGGTGATCAGCGGTGAGGCGCGAGGCTTTCATGCCAATGTGCTTCAGCATGAGTTCGATCATCTCAATGGCATTCTCTACACCATGCGCATCAGGGATTTTGCCAGTTTCGGCTATGCCGATGAGCTGATAACCCCGCGCGATAGCGAGGATTGAGTCATGTCTGGCCTGCGTGGCACACGCGATGCGCCGGGACAGGCGCATCTGTATCTTCGAGAAGAGCAGATACGCCTGACTTACGAGGCGATGCTGCTGGCCTGGCGCGAACTCAGCGCCACATGCGATCCGTTGCAGCGTGATCACCAACTCGGTTCAGCCCATCACAGGGTCATGTTTCTGGTCTCGACCCATCAGGGGCTAACCATGAGTGCCCTGTTGCGGCGTCTCAACATCACCAAACAGAGTCTGAACCGCGTGCTTCAGGATCTTATCGCCCGCAGTCTGCTGGAGCAGCGACCTGATGACCGCGACAAGCGGGTGAAGCGCTTGCATCTCACTCCCCAAGGGAGCGCGATCGAGGAAGAAATCTTTGCAGCATTGCGCGACCGTATGACGCTTGCCTACCGGGCTTCGGGGGGGCAGGCGGTCGAGGGGTTTCGTCGCGTTCTGGCAACTCTTCAGGGTGAGGGAGGCATGACATGAACCAATCGCATGTTCTCGTCGTCGATGACGATGCGCGTCTGCTGCGTCTGCTGCAGCGGTTTTTATTCGAGAACGGTTTTCGCATCACCATCGCGATGGATGCCGAGGCGGCTCGCAAGATCCTTGCCGTCACCCAGCCGGATGCGATGGTGGCCGATATCACCATGCCCGGGGAAGACGGTTTGAGCCTCACACGCGCGCTGAGAGAAAGCGGGCAGGTCTTTCCGATCATTTTGCTGACTGCCAGAGGCGAGCCCGCAGACCGTATCATCGGGCTGGAATCGGGCGCCGATGATTATCTGGGCAAACCGTTCGAGCCCAGAGAGCTGCTGCTGCGCCTGCAGGCGCATCTGCGCCGCCATGTACCGCGCCCGAGCAGCACCCCCCGCCTGTTGCGTCTGGGCAAGCTGGAATTCGATACGGGGCGCAATCTGTTGAGTGGGCCGGAGGGCATCGTGCATCTGACCAGCGGCGAGGCGGCCCTTTTGGGCGTTCTGACGCGCACGCCGGGTGAAATTCTCTCGCGGGAGGCTATTGCCGAGGCACTGGGGATGGATGAGATCGGCGAGCGCGCTGTCGATGTGCAGGTAACGCGTCTGCGTCGGCGCATCGAGCCCGACCAGAAAGAGCCGCGTTTTCTGCAGACCGTCAGAGGCAAGGGCTACGTGCTGAAGCCCGGTAGCTGAAGGGGGCGTTATGCAGATCGCCCGTATGATGGAGCGTGTGCTCAGGCGGCTTCTGCCGCGCTCTTTTCAGGGGCGCTCGCTCCTGATCGTGCTGATGCCGCTCCTGATCACCCAGATTGTGGCGCTTCAGCTCTTTTACGGCAACTACCTGAATGTCGTGTCGCGTCGGCTGGCCGACGGTGTGGTGTCCGATCTTTCGTTCATTGTGGATTCGGTCGAACACATGCCTGCCCAGCGTGACTGGCTGGTCACGCAGGCACGCTGGCGCACGCAGCTGGAGATCGATTTTCATCCCGGAGCCACGCTGACGACCAAAACTGCGCCTTTCGTGCTCGGCCCGATGGACGAAGATCTGACCAACGCCGTCAAGCGCGTCTTCGACGCGCCCTGCTATATCGACTGGAAGGCGACGAAGCAGAGCGTCAGGCTCGAGATCCCGCTGCGCGATGGCTTGCTGGAGGTCATCGTGCCGCGCAAACGTCTGGATGTAGGACCGATCTGGCTATTCGTTGCCTGGGAGGTCGGCAGCGCTATCCTCCTCTTCATCGTGGCTGGGCTTTTCGTCGGCAAGCAGGTGCGTGCCGTTCGCCGTCTGGCCAAGGCGGCGGAGAATTTCGGGCTGGGGCGCGATGACGGGCCGATCCAGCCTCAGGGCGCGCTGGAGATACGCAAGGCCTCTCTCGCCTTCAACCGCATGCAGGCGCGCGTCAATCGCTTTGTCGCCCAGCGCACGGCGGTGCTTGCGGGCGTTTCGCATGATCTGCGTACGCCGCTCACGCGGCTGCGCCTGACACTTGCCATGATGCCGATCGAGGGCAGCGTCGACGCACATGAGCTGCGCCCCGACATCGACGATATGGTTGCCGATATTGCCGAGATGGAGCGTTTGATCGGCAGTTACCTCTCCTTCGCCCGCGGCGAGGGAGAGGAGGAGTCGGTGCCAACCGATCTTCTGACTCTGATACGCGATGTGGCGGCGGATACGACGCGGGCAGGGGGAGAAGTACTGGCCATCCATGCCGAGCAGAATCTGATCGTGCCGGTTCGGCCCGACGCCATGCGTCGCGTGTTGATCAATCTGGCGGAGAATGCCCGCCGTCATGGCGGACGCATGAGTTTTTCCCTGCGTCAGGCTGGCCGGATGATCGAGATCACCCTGGACGATGATGGCCCGGGAATCGCCCAGTCACGACGCAAGGATGTGTTCAGGGCGTTCAGCAGCACGTCCGGTCCTGAAGGGGGGAGCGGTCTGGGACTGACAATTGCCCGTGACATCATGGCTGCCCATGGTGGCAGCGTGGTGTTGCGTAACAGCCCGCTCGGCGGTTTGCGGGTTATGCTCAAACTGCCGCGCTGACGCGTCGGAGGGTTTTCGCGATCGCATGGTGGCGTTTCAGAAGAAAAAAATACCCGGCAGGAAGAGGCTTCCGGCCGGGTCGGGACGAGAGGGGATATAAGCCCCGACAGAAGGCGGTGAGAGTTACGGGATCGAGTTGCCAGTGCCACCATGACCCGTGCCGACACCAGCGCCCAGCGGGCCCTGCGTGCCGCCGAAGGTGCTGCCCATGTTGCTCATCGGGTTGTAGCGGCCGACATTGCCCAGCAGCTGCTGAAGCACATTGACCTTGGTGCCCGGCGTCGGGGTTGTCTCGCCCACCATGCCGACATTGTAGCCATTCTTGCGATGCAACGTGTCCATGCGACGCAGCACGCCACCGTTATCGAAAGCCAGTACCAGAACGTTCTGCTTGGTTACGCGCGGAAAGCCGAGAGGCTGGGGCACGGTCACCATGGAGATATAGATCCAGGTATTATCGTCGAAGGTTGCGTGCGTCGTCGGCGAGCCGAGAATATCGGTAACGTCATTGCGCGTGCTGGTACCCGGCACGAGCTGGGAATAATCGTCCTTTTCAATCAGCGATCCGCGATTTTGCGGAATCGGACTGAAAACGGAACAACCCGCCAGCGCAAGGGGAGCGATGCAGAGCAGGGCGCGCGCAAAACCCGCATGCGATTTCTGCCGCGGGGAGGTCTTCTGGGAGGCGCTCTTCATGGCGGGGTATGGTGTCCTGCACTGATCGAGAAAAAGTCGAGAGATCGTTTCGCCGCGACGAAAACAGCGTTTGCACGCCATGGCAAGATGATCGAACTCTTCTATATTGCGGAGAGCGACGGTAAGGCAATTCGGAAAAGAAAGCCCGTCTGCGGGTTTTTCATCGTCAGTATCAGGAAAACAGTCATGAGCGACAGCCAGGGGCTCTCCCAATCCCACTCCCCCCAGCCGGAATTCTCACGCCGTCTGCTGCTCAATCGTATCGGTCATGACGGGCTGACAGAAACGATCAAGGCCAGTGATGCCGAGTGCCGGGCTCTGGCCAGACGGCTGGAAATTCCGGCCGTCCACGCGCTGAACTGTCGGTTCAACGTCATTTCGGAGCCTTCCGACCATTTTGTGCTCGAGGGCGTGCTGACCGCCCACGTTGCCCTGGAATGCGTCATTACAGGCGAGGTTTTCGAAGACGCGCTGAACGAATCTTTCGCTGTGCGCCTCGTGCCAAGCCGACGTTTCTCCGAGGAAGCGGCCTCCGATCTCGAAGCGATCGACGAAATCCCCTACGAGGGCAATGCGCTCGATCTGGGCGAGATTGCCGCGGAGCAGCTGGCTCTGATGTTGCCCGCTTACCCGCGCAAGCCGGGGGCAGCCCTCGAAAATGCGGTTGACGAAGCCCCCCGTGAGGCGGCAGAGGATGCCGAAGATGAAGCAGGTGGCCGACCCAACCCGTTCGGTGCCCTGGCCGGTCTGTCTCTCCCCAAAAAAAAGACGGATCTGAGCTAGAAACGAACAGGATGCTTGCGACCCGGCTTTGGGTCTGCTAGAGCCGCCCGCCTGATCATAGTGAACAGCATCGTATCCTGCTGCGGTCGAATGGCGGCCAAAAGCGGGGGCGATCTAAGAAGAAAGAGGCTCCTGCCATGGCCGTCCCCAAAAGAAAGACCACGCCGTCCCGCATGGGCATGCGTCGCAGCCATCACGCCCTGACCGTTCAGGCTCATGCCGAATGCAGCAATTGCGGTGAGCTGAAGCGCCCGCATCACGTCTGCGCGCATTGCGGTCATTACGACGGTCGTGAAGTCGTTGCTTCCGGCAAGACGCTCAAGACGACCGTTCGCGTTTGAGGCTCGATGGAGCCGGTCTATTTCGGACTGGCTCCTCTTGTTTGAAATGAGACGCGGGGCGGAGCATGACTGACCTGAATGCGACGGCCAGCCAGGCTGCGCCTTATTGTTTGGCTATCGATGCGATGGGTGGGGATCATGCCCCTGAAATCGTTCTGGCCGGTTTGGATCGCGCAGCCGATCGGCATCCCTCAGCGAAAATATTGCTGGTCGGTGACGAGGTTGTTCTGCGCCCGCAGCTTGAGCGCTTCCCCAAAGCGCAGCGTATCTGCGAGATCCGCCACGCTCCTTCCTCCATTTCCATGGAAATGAAGCCGACTGCGGCGCTGCGTCTTCGTGATTCGTCGCTGCGTATGGCGATCGACGCCGTTGCTTCGGGCGAGGCTGGCGGGGTTGTGTCTGCGGGCAATAGCGGCGCCATGCTGGCTCTTGCCAAGATCGTTCTCAAAACCCTGCCCGGTATCACGCGTCCGGCCATGGCTGCGGTCAATCCGTCGGCTCGCGGTGATGTGGTCATGCTCGATCTGGGAGCGAATATCGCCTGCGATACGCGCAACCTCGTCGAATTTGCCGTCATGGGCGAGGCGTTTGCCAAGGCCGTGCTCGGGCTTCCGGCACCGAGCATCGGTCTGCTGAATGTCGGTGCCGAAGAGCTCAAGGGCGATGAACGCCTGCGCGCTGCTGCCGAGATTCTGCGCGAATCGCCCCTTTCATCGCAGTTTCATGGCTTCGTCGAGGGACATGACATCACGGCGGGGACGACCGACGTGGTCGTGACCGACGGTTTCTCGGGCAATATTGCGCTCAAGACCGGTGAAGGCGCGCTCAAGCTCGTTTCCATGCTGCTTCAGCGCGTGTTCAAGACCAATCTCCTGACCCGCATCGGCTACCTCCTTGTGCGCCCCGGACTGGAGCGTATGAAGGAATGGATCGACCCGCGTCGCTATAATGGCGCCGTTTTCGTCGGCTTGAACGGTATCGTGGTGAAATCCCATGGCGGTGCCGATGCCGAGGGCTTTGCTGCGGCAATCGATGTTGCGATGGACGCGGTCACCCACTCGATCAATGAAAAAATTCGCGAACGTCTTCGTCAGGTCGAGGCTCTGATGGCCTCTCCCGACCCTGAAGGCGAGCTTGCTTCTTCCATCACGGCGGCCTGACGGACGTTGTGAGGGATCGGCCGACTGGGGATTTGCGCCCCGCTGGCACCAGCTCAAGAGGAAGAGATATGTCCCTGCGCGCGCGTCTGACCGGATTTGGCAGCTATCTGCCGAAGCGTGTCGTCACGAATGCCGAGCTTGCCGAGCGTATCGAGACCTCTGACGAGTGGATCAGAACCCGTACCGGGATTGCCCAGCGTCACATTGCGGGTGAGAGCGAGACGGCGGTCAGCATGGCGAGCGCAGCGGCACGCGCGGCTCTGGCCTATGCCGATGTCTCTGTCGATTCGGTCGATGCGGTAATCGTCGCGACGGCAACGCCGGATCAGGGTTTCCCGGCGACGGCCGTGCGCGTTCAGGCTGCTCTCGGCATGAGCCAGGGCTTCGCCTTCGATCTCACGGCTGCCTGTTCCGGTTTCGTCTTTGCGCTGTCGACAGCTGAAGCTTTCATTCGCAGCAACCAGGCGAAAAAAGTGCTGGTGATCGGCACCGAGATCTACTCGCGCATTGTGAACTGGGAAGACCGTACAACCTGTGTGCTGTTCGGTGACGGCGCAGGGGCGGTTCTGGTCGAGGCGAGTGAGGACGAAGAGGCAGGGATTCTCTCAACCCACCTGCACAGCGACGGTGCGTATGGCGATCTGCTGTATGTGGATGGCCCGACCACCGAGAAACCTGTGCTGCATATGCAGGGGCGCGACGTGTTCCGTCATGCGGTGGCAAAGCTCTCCGCCGTCGTCGACGAAGCCCTGATGGCCAATGGCCTCTCGGCTGAGGATATTGCCTGGCTGGTGCCGCATCAGGCCAATCTGCGCATTATCGAAGGCATGGCCAAGAAGCTCGATCTGCCGCTCGACCGTGTGGTGGTGACGGTCGATCGTCATGCCAACACCTCGGCTGCGTCCATTCCTCTCGCGCTCGATGAGGCCGTGCGTGACGGTCGCATCAAAAAGGGCGACCTTGTGCTGCTCGAGGCACTGGGTGGTGGCTTGACCTGGGGTTCGGCGCTGGTCCGGCTGTAAGCAGCCTCTCAGGTAAAACCAACGCGCAAGCGCTCGGCATCATTGATTTGATTGACCTTCATTACTGTCATGATACGGTGGTGTCATGACCACGGTGACCCGCGCGCAAATTGCAGAGCACATCTACAGCCAGGTTGGGCTGTCCCGGCACGAATCCGCCGATCTGCTCGAGACGGTTCTTGAGCTGATTGCCGCGCGGCTCGAAAAGGGCGAGACCGTCAAACTGAGCGGCTTCGGCACGTTCTCCGTCCGCCAGAAGGGCCGCCGGGTGGGCCGTAACCCCAAGACCGGTATCGAAGTGCCGATTCTGCCGCGTTCTGTGCTGGTCTTCCGACCGAGCCAGATTCTCAGGGCTGAAGTGAACGGCGAATCGACCGAAGGCCTCGCCAGCGAAAGCGATGATTCATGACCACGACCCACGCCTCTCCCGAACTCTCCAGAGTGACGGAGGAAAAGGCGGATCTGGAACGTCTGGTCAAAGGTCCGAATGCCTATCGTACCATCAGTGAAGTTGCTGACGAGCTGCATGTGCCACAGCATGTACTGCGTTTTTGGGAGACGCGGTTTCCCGAGGTCAAGCCGCTCAAGCGGGGGGGAGGGCGCCGCTATTACAGCCCCGAAGATGTCGATCTGCTGCGTCACATCACCGATCTGCTCTATGTGCAGGGTTACACGATCAAAGGGGTGCAGCGCGTTCTGAAGGAGGCGCTACAGGGCGCTCCTGTTACCGCAGTGGCCTCGACCCCTGTCGAGCGCGAAGAGACTCATCCAGTTGTGGCAGAACACGGTGCCGAGATCCGTCATGCCGAATCCGGTGCCGGGGAGGCGCCCCGTTCGGACGCTGAGACCTTGGGTGGGCCTAACGAGGAAATACGCCCCACCTTCGATATTCCTGCCTTTCAAGACAACGATCGTCAGAGTGAGACCGTGCTGCCCTCTCGTGGCATCGAGATCGAGCCTGTGACCGACCCTGGTGAAGAGACTGCGGCCTCGGACGTTCCCGACCCGGTCGAAGAGAACCCCGACGGGGCATATGATCAGTCATCTAACGAGAATGCCCCGATAGCGAACAGCGAGTCGGTGATCGCCTCGGTACTTTTCGACGAGTTGCTCGATTTGCGCGCCCGGCAGGAGCGCTGGCAGCAGGAGAGGAAGGCGCTGCGTCTGGCGCTTGAGGATGTATTAAACGAACTCGATAACCTGCGCGAAATGGTGCCAGAGCAGGGCTGAAACCGATTGAGTAAAAAAACCTCTACGGGAGCGCTTGCAGGATCGTCCCCCCCCTGCTAAACGGCCTCTACCGCAGGACTGACGGGCAGTAGCGCAGCCTGGTAGCGCATCAGTCTGGGGGACTGGGGGTCGTGGGTTCGAATCCCGCCTGCCCGATATCTTCGTCCTGCGGTTATCTCTTTTCCATGATCGAGAGTTCTGGTCCCGTTTCGGCAGTTTGCCGAGGCGGGTTTTTCGTATGGTTCTACCTGTGTCGGAAGCGGTCCCGCTTTAACGTCGTGCCGAGAGGGCAGGCATGAAAAAGCCCCCATGATAGGGGGCCTGAAGGGGGATCAGGTCGGAGAAGAACCACGTTGCCCTGTGGGCGTCTCGCTCTAGCCGCCCTCCTCTTGCAGCTCCTGCTCCGAATCTGCGCTCCAGATGCGCCAGAGCAGATGCACCGCAGCCATGATTGCCGGGCCGAGGAAGAGACCCAGAAGCCCCCATGTCTCGACACCGGCCAGAATGCCAAGAAGCACCCACAGGAAGGGCATTTGCGTGCTGCCGCCGATAAGGGCGGGGCGTATGAAGTGATCGGCCACGAAAATGACGATGGCGCCCAGAACCACGACAACGATTGCCGAAATCATCTTGCCCTGGATCATGATCAGCAGAGCGGCGAGAACGACCGTAGGCAGGCCGAGAAAGGGGATCATGGCCGCGACGCCGGTCAGCATGGCGAAAAGCAATGGCTGGGGCGTATCGGTCAGTACATAGGCCACGCCCATGACAAGACCTTCGCCCAGACCGACCAGAACCAGACCCGCCACCGTGCCGTGAACCGAGGAAATCATCTGGCGCGCGAGTTTTTCACCGCGCTTGCCGAACGTGCGGTTGGAGACGACCAGCACGCGATGGATGAGATCGGCGCCATCTCGCAGCAGGAAAAACAGGGTGAGGATCGAGAACAGGAATAACGTGGCGCGCTTGGCGACCTGGGTGGTTACCTGGCGCGTTACTGCCATGCCGTGGCCTGCGTCAAAGGAATGGAACAGCCGGTTGAGATGTTCCGGGTTGACCAGATTATTTTGCCACCAGCGAGCGACCTGTGCACGTTCGAAAGGAAGATCGTTGAGCCATTCGGGCATCGGAATGCCGGTATGGCGCACTTCGTCGATCCAGTGCAGCGCGCTCTGCGCTTCCTCTGCGGCCTTGAAGCCAACGAGGCTCAGCGGAATGAGAAAGATGAGAGCGATGGCGGCCGTAAAGAGCATGGGCAGCCATTCCGTGCGACCGAATTTTTTTTCCGTGCGCTGGTAGAGCGGCCAGGATGCAATGGCAAACACGCACCCCCAGAGCAGGGCGGGCAGGAAATTCTTGAGTGTGAAAAGCGCGAGCGCGATGAAGAAAAAGCCCAGTAATCCGCGCGCACGGCGCTGGGCGCGCCCGAGCGGCGAGCTGGTAAGCGCGCTTTCATCCGGGAAATCGCCTTCCACTTCCCGATCCTGGCCCTTCGCGAAAATCTTGCTCGGGCCCCTGGGAGGGGTGGGGTTCTGGTCCGTCATCATGTTCCTCGGGCCTGGGTCACGCGTTTTTCGTTTATGCAACGACCATCGCACCTGATCGTCGTGACGCGCCGACACGGCCTCTATTGCTGGTGAATCCTGAGCTTGTCAGGGCGGCCTGAGTCATTTCTTACACGTTACGGCGGCGCGACACTATCGCAGCGTAAGGGCAGAGAAGTCCATAGATCAGAAAGAGGCGCAGCCCTGCTGTATGAACGCCGCGACCGAATTCTGGTTGAACTGGTTTTTGTAAGTTTTACGGATGGCATCAAGCTTGGATCGAAGCTCAGACGACTCAGGGGCAACGATCCAGACCAGCCTGGAGTTCTCGCGGATGACTGGCTTTGCCGGGCCTTCCTGCCACTGGCCTTGCGCCTCGAAAACGGAAAAACCGGCAGGAAAACGCGGTGTCACGGTCTGAGCGAGGAAATCGGACCACTGAAGGGCAGAGACGGCCCCGCCACCCGGTATCGAAAGGCCGAAGGCAAGCGTAATGAACATACTCTGCTGACCGCCGCTTCTGGCGCAGAAATCCGCACGCGAAGGGTCTGAGGGCGGGACTGGCGAAACCCGGGTGCAGCCCGGCAGCCCGGCGGCAAACGAACCGGCGAGAGCCAGCATGGCGAGGGGGCGCGCTGTGGCGGTGCGCAATCCCGCTACAGGCATCATGCGCTTTCGAGAGCCTGGCGCAGACATGCAGTCTCCTCGGCTGTGAAAAGACCCCGACGCATAAAGAGATCGATCAGCACCAGATTGACGTTGAATTTGATGTCGTTCGTATCGCGCAAGATCTGAAAAACCGTCTCGATCGGCATGAGTTCGAAAAACGCGACCTCTCCGTCCACCGGCTGAGGCACGAAATTCTGGGGAAGGATCAGGTCGTAACAGAACAGCGTGTCCTGACGCAGCCCCTCTGGGCGCGCCATGGCGTAGCGAAGTGTTGCGACTGGCTGGGCCTGGGCTGCCAGCTCAGGAGGAATGGCGGCTTCCTCTCCAGCCTCCTTGATCAGCGCTTCCAGGGGGGAGAGGCCCGTGCAGATGCCCCCGGCGGCCAGATGATCGAGCTTGCCCGGATCGAGCCTCTTATTCTGCGCCCGGTGCCCCATCCACAGGAATACTCCTTCCGGCTTCTCGACCAGACCGTTGAGATGCACGCCCGCTGCCGTGCAGCCGAGAAGGGGGAGGGCGCCGCGATCGATCCTGCCGATAACGATACCGCTTTTGTCGAAAACGTCGAAAAGCTCGTTATGGGGGCGATAAAGCCCTTGTGCGGCCAGAGCCTCACCAAGCGGTTGCAGGGCGGCCCCATCCGGCAGGCGGAAAACCTGGCCGTCAGCATAGCCGAGCACTGTCAGAGCCTCGAAAAGGCGCGGGTCGGCCAGGCCGAAAGAAGCGTTGCCCGCCAGAACTTCACGACGCGGACCGGGCAGGGTAGCTGTCTGGCAGTTCCGTATATGGGCGAGAAACGGGGCGAGGCTGTCGTCATGCATGAAAAGCGTTACTCTCCTGTCAGAACCACGACGATATCGCGTATCGCAGCGCGATTGCAAAACGCCCTGCCGCGCCTCAGGTTGGGACAATGATCCTCCCTCGTACTCTGCCCTTTTCGGTGACCAGCCTTACGCGCGCCTGGCGGCTGGTCCTGTCTCATGACATTCGTTATTTCCGCCTTGGCATCGGGGGCACGCTCCTTCTCCTTCTCGCCGAGCGTCTCTGCCTGCTCGGCACGCCCTACCTTTTCAGCCGGCTCGTCGCGTATTTTTCATCCCCCGATCTAAGGATCGTGGTGCCCGTGACGCTCATCCTCTCCTATGCAGGACTGATTTTCTTTCGCAGTGCTTTCTCGGCGTTGCAGGAGCTGGTTTACCAGCCTGTTGGTCAGCGTCTTCAGGCCCTGACAGCGCAGGAGGCGTTCAGGCATCTTCTCGATCTTCCGTACCGCTTCCATCGTGACCGACAGACGGGCGCGCTCACCCGTGCCATCGAGCGCGGTTCGGAGGCAGCGGATACGCTGCTGCGTCTTGCACTGTTCAACATCCTGCCTGCGATTCTCGATACCGGGCTCACGATTGCGGTCGTTTTCTCGTTTCTCGGTGCGCGCTATGCCTGTGTCATCCTGGTTGCCCTGCTCTTCTATATCGCTCTGGCACAATGGTTCGTCCGCCAGCGTGTAAAGGCGCGGCGGCAGCGCAATGATGCCAACGGCAAGGCGCAGCATTTCCTGCTCGATTCCCTGCTTAATTTCGAGGCAGTGCGGCACTTCGCCAATGAGCGGCATGAATTTTCACGTTACGAGACCGCCCGCCTTGCACAGGAAAAGGCGAGTCTGCGCATGACCTTCGTGGCTGGATTGTCTTCCGTCAGTCAGAACGTGATGATCGCCGTCGCAACGCTTATCATTTTCTTTATGGCCGCGGGAGATATGGTGGCCGGTAAGCTCGACGTGGCGGCGTTCGTCCTGATCGGCACTTATTTGCGCACGCTCTATCAGGCCGTCATTTCGCTCAATATCGTCTATGCAGGCTGGCGCAATGCCTGCGTCGATCTGGAAAATCTGACCGATCTGATGGATGAGGCGCCACGTGGTGGCGATCCCGAGCCGGATATCAAGCCTGACGGGAATGCGGAAATTCTCATGCCTGCCGCGCTCGATTTCGAAAAGGTCAGCTTCGACTATGACGGCCGTGAGATCCTGCACGATCTGTCTTTCAGCGTTGCCCCCGGCGAGACGGTCGCTCTTGTCGGACCGACTGGAGCAGGGAAATCGACTATCGCCAGACTGATTCTCGGCGCCTACGCTCCAGCATCGGGACGCATCCTGCTGGATGGGCGGGATCTTTCCTGCATTTCACCCGCAGAATTGCATCGCATGATCGGGGTGGTGCCGCAGGAGACGCAGCTCTTCAACGACACGATAGGCTACAACATCGCCTATGGTCGGCTCGACGCGACCCAGGGCGAGATCGAACAGGCGGCGCGGCTTGCCCAGATCGATGGGTTTATCGACGAGCTGGAGCAGGGCTATGACACGCTGGTAGGGGAGAGGGGGCTGAAACTCTCTGGCGGCGAACGCCAGCGTATCGCTCTGGCGCGGATCATCCTGCGCAAACCCCGCCTCCTCCTGCTCGACGAGGCGACGAGCGCACTTGATACCGGCACCGAACAACGTCTGATGGAGGCGTTGCGTCAGGTCACTGCGCGCCAGACGACCATAGCTATTGCCCATCGCCTCTCGACCATACGCCACGCCGATCTGATCCTTGTTATCGAGTCAGGCCGCATCGTCGAGAAGGGAACTCATGACGCGCTGATGGGGCTGAAGGCGCGGTATTTTGCAATGATCACCAATCAATCAGACCCGGTATCTGGTTTTCCCGATGAGGGCGACCTACGTGTTGGGCCGGGACATCCAGTCAATAGAGGAGAGAGTCCATGACAAAACAGGCCGAAGCACTCGCCCGCGATTTTCATCCCGACAAGGCCGTCGAGGAGGAAATTCGGGAACAGGCTGCTCATGATCTCTCCAGCGAGCCCGACGCCGTTGAGATCCCTGAGGAGTTGCTCAAATGCGGCGTGGTCATCGACAAGGCCATAAGCTACCTCGTCGAACAGAATCTGCCTGCCGAACTCATCGCTTCAGCCTTGCTCGGCGGATCGCTGGGCGTTCTGGCGCGCACGACCGATGCCGAAACGATGATCCGTATGCTGCAGACGGCCATCGACAGTGTCAGATCGGGTGAACTGATCTGTGCGGACGCGTTTTCCGACGGCGAATGACAGTTTGCGACGCTTTCGGCTTGACGAGAACGGGGGGGTCCGTCATAAGCCGCGCCTTAACGCATCGTCGTATGCCGGGACTGGTCTCGGCGAACATATTACTACCGAGGATCAAGTCCATGTCACGCCGCTGCCAAATCACGGGCAAGGGTGTGCTGACGGGCAACAACGTCAGCCACGCCAACAACAAGACCCGTCGTCGCTTCCTGCCGAACCTGCAGGAAATCACCCTGCTCTCCGACATTCTCGGCACGGGCGTTCGTCTGCGTCTCTCCACCCAGGGCATTCGCACGGTTGAGCATAACGGCGGTCTGGACTCGTTCCTGATCACCACGCCGAACCGCAAGCTCCCGGTCGAAGCTCAGGTCATCAAGCGCCGCATCCTGCGCGCTCAGGAAAGCAAGGCCGCTCAGACCGCTTGAGTCTGACGGCGCCTGCCTCGCGGCCTCTGGCTGCAAAAGGCGGGCAGCAATCAAATTGGCCTTGAAAACGTGGTCGGGTTGTTTCATTCAGCCACTCGATCACAAGGCCCGACTTGGTCGATCCGGCTTCGACGTCTTACCGGAGTATTCCGAAAACAGCGTCGATCTGTGACGGCCACGGCAAAAGGTGTTTCGGGGCGTCCTGAAGCACCTTTAATCGCATTCTGGAGGTACTCCGTGTCCGAAAGCAGCATCGCAGAAGCCAAATCGGCTCTCTCGAAGATCCGTAATATCGGTATTACCGCGCATATCGATGCCGGCAAGACCACGACGACCGAGCGTATTCTGTATTACACCGGCGTGTCGCATCGCATCGGCGAAGTACATGACGGCAACACCACCACCGACTACATGGCGCAGGAACGTGAGCGCGGCATCACGATCACCTCGGCAGCCGTGACCTGCGAGTGGGAAAACCACCGCATCAACATCATCGACACCCCGGGCCATATCGATTTCAACATCGAAGTGAACCGCTCGCTGCGCGTGCTCGATGGCGCCATCTTCATTATCGAAGGCGTTGCTGGCGTTCAGCCGCAGTCCGAGACCAACTGGCGTCTCGCTGACCGTTACAACGTGCCGCGCATCATCTTTATCAACAAGCTTGATCGTACCGGCGCGGATTTCTATCGCGCATTCGACACGCTGAAGGAAAAGCTCGACATCGTCGCTATTCCGCTTCAGCTGCCGATCGGCATCGAAGAGAACTTCCTCGGCGTGGTCGACTTGGTCGAAATGCGCGCCATCATCTGGGAAGGCGGCGAGCTGGGCGCGAAGTTCCATTACGCCGAAATTCCCGATGACCTGAAGGAAAAGGCAGCGGAAGCTCGCCAGAACCTGCTGGACACGGCGCTGAGCGTTGATGAAGCCGCGATCGAAGAATATTTCGAAAAGGGCGATGTCGACACCGCAACGCTGAAGAAGTGCATCAAGAAGGGCGCCATCTCTGGCGTGTTCCGTCCCGTCATGTGCGGTACGGCCTTCAAGAACAAGGGCGTTCAGCCGCTTCTCGACGCCGTCATCGATTACCTGCCGGCTCCTGACGAAGTCGAAGGCATCCGTATTGCGCCGCCGGAAGACGAGGAAGTCGACGAGAACTTCCTGCCGATCGTGCCTGTCGACCCCGATGGCAAGTTCGCTGGTCTTGCGTTCAAGATCATCTCCGACAAGTACGGCACCCTGACCTTCGTGCGCGTCTATCGTGGCGTTCTGAAGTCAGGCGACACCGTGCTGAACACGACCAAGGGTCACAAGGAACGCGTCGGCCGCATGTTCCAGATGCACGCCGACAAGCGTGAGGAAGTCAAGCAGGTCGGCGCTGGCGACATTGCTGCCTTCGTTGGTCTGAAGGACACCCAGACGGGTGACACCCTGGCCGATGCCGCCGATCCGGTGGTTCTGGAGCGTATGCAGTTCCCGGTTCCGGTTATCGACATCTCCGTCGAGCCCAAGACCAAGGAAGCTGTCGAGAAGATGACGCTGGCCCTTCAGAAGCTTGCTGCTGAAGATCCTTCGCTGAAGCTCAAGACCGATCAGGAAACGGGTCAGACCATCCTGTCCGGCATGGGCGAGCTGCATCTGGACATCATCGTTGACCGTATGCGTCGTGAATACGGCGTTGAAGCCAATGTCGGTGCGCCTCAGGTTGCGTATCGTGAGACGATCTCGCGTCCGCATATCGAGACCTACACCCACAAGAAGCAGTCCGGTGGTTCGGGTCAGTACGCTGAAGTCAAGATCGAGTTCACCCCGGTCGAGCGTAACGAAGGCATCAGCTTCGAGAACAAGGTCGTCGGCGGTACGGTGCCGAAGGAATACATCCCGGCTGTCGAAAAGGGCATCCGCATGCAGTCCTCGACGGGCGTGCTGGCTGGCTTCCCCACGGTCGACTTCAAGTTCACGCTGCTCGACGGCAAATACCATGACGTTGACTCGTCGGCTCTGGCCTTCGAAATCGCCGCCAAGGCCTGCTTCCGCGAAGGCATGAAGAATGCCGGACCCGTGATCCTTGAGCCGATCATGGACGTCGAAGTCACCACCCCGAACGACCATGTCGGTGACGTGGTGGGCGATCTCAACCGTCGTCGTGGCATCATCCAGAGCCAGGAAACCGCCGGTTCGACCGTCATGATCCGCTCGCAGGTGCCGCTGAAGGAAATGTTCGGCTACATCTCGCATCTTCGCTCGGCTACCAAGGGCCGTGCGTCGTTCACGATGCAGTTCCATCACTATGATCCGGTGCCGCGCAACGTGGCTGACGAGATCATGGCGAAGAGCGCCTGATCCCTTCGGGTTCAGTCCATCGCTACGAGAAAGCCGCCCTTCGGGGCGGCTTTTTTCGTTTCAGCCAGCTTCTTTCCCAGTGGCTGAGCGGCCTCGCAAGGCCGCATAGAGGCGATAAAGGGCTTCGCCTTTGAAGCTGAGGAGGATCATCGCAACCAGACTGGTTTTCAGCGCGATCCCCGCCATGAAGGCGCTATGGGAATGCGCCCCCAGATAGAGCAGGTAGAACCCTCTCAGCAGAAAGAAGCTCGCCCATACGCGGGTGTAGAGCCGGAAAAAGCTGTCCAGGAAGGGCACCGGGTTCGAAAAGCGCGCGGCCTGCCTCTGTTCGGCTAATGCCTGAATGAGCGAAACACGTGTCAGGCTGCCGATCAGGAAGAAGAACGCAAGAAGGAAGGCGCAGAGAGCGCCAAATCTCTCGGGCGAGAGATACACCGCGGCGGTGAGGCTGAGAGCGCCGTAGCCCAGCGCCATGCCGTTGAGGGCGAACCAGAGCGTCGTAAACCCCGTATGAGCGTGCCACCTCCTGAGAGCGTCCAGGCCAATCAGGGCCAGTGTCGCAGGAATCGCGTAGCTCTGCAGCCCTGTGGCATCACCAAGCCATATAACGGCCAGCCCTCCCAGTTCTCCTATGACATTGCGCCAGTAGCGCAGGCGTTCCTGGTTGGGGCGGACGACGAGCATGAATGAGATTTCCAAGTTATCTTTACAATGTAAAGAACGCGCGGCAGTCCCTCGTCAAGAAAAACTTTTCAGTGTAAAGTTCCGCGGCAACAGGGAGACAGCATGAAGTCAGACGCAACGCCTTATCATCATGGCGATCTTGCCAATGCGCTCCTGCGCGCTGCGCGAACCCTTCTGGAAGAGGGCGGTCTAGAGGCACTCTCCCTGCGTGGCGTGACGCGTAGGGCCGGGGTTTCGGCCACTGCCGCCGTTCCTCATTTCGGTACGCTGGCCGGATTGCGATCCGCTCTGGCAGCGCAGGGATATGACGCGCTTGCCGATGCTTTGCTCGAGGCTCAGAAGGGGGGCGTTGCCCCGCGCCACGAGGGGAAGAGAGCTTCTGATACGAGCGAGCGGCCCGCCTCGGCGGCTCAGGCTGCCGGGCTCGCCTATATTGCCTTTGCCCTCGCTAACCCCGATCTTTTCCGACTGATGTTCCGTAACGCACTGCTCGATCACAGTCGGCCCGACCTGGCCGCCGCCTCAGGACGCGCCTTCGAGGCATTGAGGCTTCTCTCGCAGGGCAAAACGCCAGGAGCGATGCAATCGGCGGGTATGGCCGGGCTCTGGGCTCGTGTGCATGGACTCGCAATTCTGGCGATCGACGGCATGCTCGGGCCGCTTATGAAGGAGGCTCGAGCCCCGTCGCTGACCGGCTTTCTGCAGGCAGCACTCGAGAACCAGGAAGGAGGTGGAGAGGACTTGACGCATTCGAGAGAAAAATGAACGGCAATTAACGTTCACGTTCTGGTGACTAACCAAAATATTGCAAAAACATTATATAAAATTAATCAAAACTCTGCTTCTCTCCTTTTCGGCAGAGGGGCCCATTGGGCAAAACCCCCGCTGCTTCAGGCTCAAATCGGGAGGCTGGTCCCATGGCATTGGCCCAACAGACCACAACGGAAACGCAGGAAAACGGGGCTCCGCTCCTGCATGTGGCGGGTATTTCTAAGACATTTTCCGGGATCAAGGTTCTCAAGGATGTCTCTCTCAGCGCCTATGGCGGTGAAATCCTTGCCCTGATGGGCGAGAACGGGGCTGGCAAGTCCACCCTCATGAAAATTCTGTCAGGTGCGTATATCGCCGATCCGGGCGGTGAGATTCGTATTGCCGGTGAGGTTGCCAGAATTACTAACCCGGCTTCTGCACGGGCTCTGGGTATTGGCATTATCTATCAGGAGCTTGCGCTCGCCCCCAACCTGACCGTTGCTGAGAATATCCATCTGGGTTCGGAACTGCGTAAAGGGGGTATGATCGATCGTTCGGCCATGAATGAGGCCTGCCGCGGTCTGCTCAAGGAACTCGGCGCGCCCTTCGGCCCCGAAGACAAGCTTTCGACCATGTCGGTAGCCGAGCAGCAACTGGTCGAGATCGCCCGCGCGCTGCATCGTGATGCGCGTATTCTGGTACTCGATGAACCGACGACAGCCCTTTCGGCCCGCGAGACGGAGAGGCTCTTCGCGCTCATCCGCCAGCTCCGCGCCAAGGGTCTGGCGCTCATCTATATCAGCCATCGCATGGATGAAATCGATGAGCTGGCCGATCGTGTCTCCGTACTGCGCGATGGCGCCCATGTCGGCACACTCGAGAAACACGAGCTTTCCTCCGGGCGTATTGTCAGCCTGATGGTCGGTCGCGATTTGTCGAGCTTTTATGAAAAAGATGGCAATCACGTCCGTTACGATGCAGCGCCGATCCTTCAGGTCGAAGGGCTGACAGATGGCAAGCGCGTCCAGCCAGTCAGCTTCAGTGTTCGCCCGGGCGAGGTTCTCGGAATCGCAGGGCTGGTAGGAGCGGGGCGCACCGAACTCGCCCGGCTGATTTTCGGTGCCGATCCCAAAGTAGCGGGTACGGTCACGCTCGATTCCCGCAAGGTCGACATACGCTCGCCGCGCGACGCCCTGGCGGCGGGAATTGCCTATCTCACCGAAGACCGTAAATCGCTCGGGCTTTTTCTCGACATGTCCTGTAGCGGCAACATCAACCTCGGCGTTGTCGAGCGCGATTCACGGCTCGGTGTGCTGGATCAGGGCAAGGGGCGCACACGTGCAACGGGTTCTTTCTCGGCACTACGTATCAAGGCCCAGAACATGCTGACCAATGTCGGCGGGCTTTCCGGGGGTAATCAGCAGAAGGTCCTGCTTGGACGCCTGCTCGAAACCGGTCCGAAACTGCTCATCCTCGATGAACCGACACGCGGCGTCGATATCGGCGCCAAAACAGAGATCTACCGCATCATCAACGATCTGGCAGCCCAGGGGCTCGGGATCATCGTCATATCGAGCGAAATGGCCGAGATCATCGGCGTGAGCGACCGCGTGCTGGTCATGCGCGAGGGTCATCTCACAGGTGAACTTACGGGCGAAGCGATCACGCAGGAGGCGATCATGTCTCTGGCAGTCGGTCTCGCCCCCGCTTCCTCAATCGCCGCCTAGGATACGATTTCTATGAGCACCACTCTCAACCCGGCGGTTGCGGCTTCTCCCGCCGCCCAGCTCAACGCACGCGCAACGACCCGCAGCATTCTTCAGGCCGCGGGCATGTTGCCGGTTCTGATCCTTCTCGCCCTCGGTTTCCATTTTCTGGGCGGGCACCGTTTCCTCTCGGGGCAGAATCTGTCGATCATCGCCCAACAGGCATCGATCAATACCGTGCTCGCTTCGGGCATGACCTTCGTCATTTTGACGGGCGGTATCGATCTTTCGGTGGGCTCCATTCTGGCCTTTGCCGCAATGTGCGGGCTGATCGTTTCTCTCCTGCCACATGTGGCCTGGCTTGCCGTCCCGGCCTGTCTGGGGGCGGGGCTGCTGATTGGCGTTTTCAACGGTGCGCTGATCGCAGGGGTCAAGATTCCCCCCTTTATCGTCACACTCGGTACGCTCACCGCCGTGCGTGGCCTGGCGCGCCTGATGGGCAATGACCGCACGATTTTCAATCCTGACCTGTCGTTTGCCTGGATCGGCAATGACGGCATCGCCGTGACTTCCACTTTCACCATTCCCTGGCTTGCGGTTATCGCCCTCGCCGTCGTGGTGGTGAGCTGGTTCATCCTGCGTCGTACCGTGCTGGGCGTTCATATCTACGCCATTGGCGGCAACGCCTCGGCAGCGCGTCTCGCAGGTATCCGTGTCGGTCTTGTGCTGATGTTCGTCTATGCGGCTTCGGGTCTCCTGGCCGGTCTTGGGGCCGTCATGTCATCCGCACGGCTCTATGCTGCCAACGGCCTGCAACTCGGCCAGTCTTACGAGCTGGATGCCATTGCTGCGGTTATTCTCGGCGGCACCTCGTTTGTTGGCGGCGTCGGAACGATCTGGGGCACGCTGGTTGGTGCGCTTCTGATCGCGGTTCTGACCAACGGCCTCATCCTTATTGGCGTGTCCGATATCTGGCAGTTCATCGTCAAGGGACTCGTCATCATCGTGGCGGTCGCTCTCGACCGGTTCCGCGCTCCTGCGGCGCGCACCTGATCACAGGCCGCGCCTTTTCATTTTTCGAGTTTGTTTTTCTTCCGTTTCGGATGTTTCAAGATGATCACTCGTTCCAAATTTCTCCTCGGTGCGCTCGTTCTCTCCACCGCTCTGGCGGCTCCGGCTGTGCGCGCCGAGGGCATCAGCAATGTGGGCGTCTCGGTTGGCTCGCTCGGTAATCCGTATTTCGTGGCGTTGGTCAAAGGGGCCACGACCCAGCTCAAGACGACGGCGCCCAGCGCCAAAATCAATGCCCTGTCAGCCGATTACGACCTCAACAAGCAGTTCTCCCAGATGGACAGCTTTGTGGCATCAGGCGTCAATCTGATCCTGCTCAACGGTGTCGATCCTCAGGCCGTCATGCCCGCTATCAAACGTGTGCAGAAATCCGGCGCGACGGTGATTGCCGTCGACGTGGGCTCTGCCGGTGTTGATGGCACCGTTCAGACCGATAACGTGGCGGCTGGACGCGTCTCCTGCGAGTATCTGGCCAAGAAGATCGACGGTAAAGGCGAGGTCGCCATCGAGAACGGGCCTCAGGTTTCGTCGATCATCGATCGAGTGAAGGGGTGCAAGGAGGTTCTGGCGAAATATCCCGATATCAAGATCGTCAGCGATGACCAGAATGGTGGCGCCGAGCGCGACTTGGGCTTCAAGGTTATGCAGGGATATCTGGTGCGCTTTCCGAATTTGAAGGGCGTGTTTGCCATCAATGATCCGGAGGCGATCGGCGGCGATCTGGCCATCCGTCAGGCGCGTCGGCAGGGTATTACTGTCACCTCAGTCGACGGTGCGCCCGATATTGTGGCGTCGCTGAAAGATCCGAGATCGTCCATCGTCGCCTCCGCCAGCCAGGACCCCTATCAGATGGGTAAGGATGGCATTGCCATGGGGCAGGCGATCAAGGATGGAAAGCTTGCCAAGGGCACGGTGCGCCTCATGGCGCCGACACTGATCACCCGTGACAATGTCGGCAGCTACAAGGGCTGGACGGGAGAGTAAGCCCGATTTCTCCCCGGCCGTGAAAGCCGGGGAGATTTTCTCAGGCCTGATTATTATTTGACGCGAAGAGCCGATAGATCAGCAGCAGGATCATGGCGCCGAATACGGAGGCGACGAAACCGGCAGGCTGGCCCGAGTGGTAGAAATGAAGTTTCTGGCCGATCCACCCGGCGAGCAGCGCGCCTGCGATGCCCAGAAAGATCGTGATGATGAAGCCGCCCGGATCGCGCCCGGGCATCAGAAACTTGGCGATCAACCCAACGAAAAAACCGACGATCAATGTCCAAATCAGATGCATGTCATCTCCTCATGCCGATAGGCAGATTGTCACGTTCCTGTGACTAGCATGGAGTAAACTGCTCGGTCCACGTCCTGCCTCACCGTTTGCTATCAACGCTATTGAGTGTCCAGCATCGCGATGTGGCAATATTTTGATCGTTACGCAGGTCGGGCGGCGTGAGCGCGCAGAGCAGGGTGCCACCGCGATGGCTGAGTGTAAGCAAAAGCTCTGACCCTGATACGCTCGACGTGACGATCTGATAGCCTTGGTTCAGATAGGAGGCGAGCGAACCGGTGAGCGGCTTGAGGTCAGTCGGAACGGCAGGAGCCGAGAAAGGTGACTTGATGCCCGATGCGGGCATGATTTCGGATGGCTCGGTCGCATAGGCCACGCCGGAAAAAGACAGGGTTACCAGAAGCAGTGAGTGCAATTTCATGGTGAACTCCCGGAAAGGGAGGGAGGCACGGAGCCTGTCCCGGATATTCCTCAGATCATCCGCGGGCAGGCCCGCGAGACGATTTTCACGGCCCGATCTAAAGACCAGGCTCAGGAAGCACATCAGCCGAAAGAGCCGTTGGCGTGCATCACGGCGACGCTGATTTCACGGAGCACGGCAAAGAGACGCGCCATCGGGGCGAAGATCTCTTCATGCTCGCGGGTAAAGCCGTGATCGTCACGTGGCCCGCTGGGTTCATGGAAATCGAGATCGGTCACCATCCCGGCCGATTGCGGGAAGATTTCCGACAGGCGCTTGAGTACAGCTGGGATTTCAAGCTGAAGCACGAGCTTGAGCAGCGTTTCGCGATTGATGTCGTTGCGCGGGCTGAAATAGGGAATGCGCGTGGCCAGAATCCAGATCTGGCCGATCACGGCATGACGGATCGCGTGCAGCGTGCGCTCCTGCGCGCTCATCTTGAGTGTATGGCTCCACACCGATTCGAGCGCGATATGATCGGCCTGAATGCGACGGAACATGGCAGGCAGGCTGCGCCAGAATTCCAGCCCCTCCAGACCGCTCGCCAGCACGAGATGCTGGCTGCGCTGCTCTTCATTACGGGCCGAAGCGGCGCGATCGAGCCAGGTGCCCGGGTCGAGCAGGCGCACAATACCGCGCAGGGCACCGATATCCGAATGCGCCGCGGCCTGGCGGGCGAAATCGAGCGCGAGGCCGAAGCGTCGGCTGCTGCGCGCCAGCTTCTCGAAGGTCTCGGGGTGGCGTGAAGCTGCCGTCCCGAAGCCCTGAAGCACGTTTGTCCACCAGCCAAGCTGTTCGAGAATGGCGTTATTCGGAATGGCGCGCAGCTGGCTCGGATGGGTGATGCGCGTCACGCTGATGCCATCGCCTTGCCGGGCAGAGGGGCGCGAACCCGATTTGTCGATCAGTGCCGGGCCGAACGCGCCGAGTAGCCCGGCATAGCCGGGATCTTCGACGAGGCTGCTCATGTCGAGTGCGATGGTCGAGAAGAAATCGGATGAGAAATCCGGCTCGTCATAAATCGGGTCGCGTGCGGTCGAAAGCGGGCGGGTCAGATGCTCGGCAAGCGTCGCAATGGTCGAGGCGGCGAGCGGCGCCGTGCCGAACAGCGTGTAGCCATCGCCACCCTGGAAAGCCGCTTCCTCACGCAGGCTGATACCGGCCTTGGCGAAGAGGCCGCGTGTGTGATCCGGCGAGAAATAGCTGAGTCGGTCCGACAGGCTGAAAGGATGCGCGCCGCGCCCGATACTCTCGCCATGGGTGTCGAACAGAACGAGTTCGATATCCTTCATGCCGTGTTTCTGCATGAGCGACAGCGTGCGCAGGCGCAGGCGCTCGACAAGATTCGTCGCGGCAAGCTGGCCAATATAACGGCCCGAATCCGAGTAGCCGAATTGCAGGCAGAGACGGCCATTATTGCGGATGTATTCGCGCCATTGCGCCGAGCGGAATGCCTCTTCGAGAATGATCTCGCCATGTTCGAGCGCACTCTGCGTTTCGAAAAGAGGAGAGATCTGGATCTGATCGTCGCGAATGCCCAGAAGACGCGCCAGCCAGAGCGTGGCGAGCAGCGTGTAGCCGCTTTCGGTCTCGGCAATAAGAAAGCGGATGGGCGTGCCACTGTCGATATGCTTGAGAATCTGCGCCATAGTCATCATCAGACGACCGGCGGAAGACTGCTCCATCATCAGTGCGCCGAAATCGACGGGGATGGGGGCTTTCAGCGATTCGAGCGCTTCATTGATCTGCGACAGCACAAGGCGGCGGCGCGACGGAATGGTGGGGTCGTCTTCAATGCCGAGGCGATGGCGTACCACGTTATAAATTTGGGTCGCGTTCAGACGGGTATGGATATGAGCCGCACCCAGACCATGCGCCATGAAGCCGGAACGTGCGGTCAGCAGCGCCGCGCGTTTCGGGCCTTCCAGCAGAGAGAGCGCTTCGTCGAAAAGCGGAGCCAGCGTCTCGGCAGAGGCGAGGGCGGCTTCGCGCCGGCTGACCAGCGTCTGGGCGAAGGCGGCGATGGCGGTGGCATCATGACGCTGCTGGTCGGGGCAGGCGGCTTCCTGCTCCTTCACCGCGCCGAGCGCGACATCGATGCGTGCGACAAGTTGCGAACATTGCGGAAGCAAGGATTCGAGCTGCGTGCGCAGGCGCTCGAGCTGCGTGCGTTTCAGCGCAAGGCGGATGCGCAGTGTGTCCCACCAATGGATATCGCTGCGGCCATCCGTGTCGAACCCCACCCAGGTGGCCAGAATGAGGGTTCTGACATCGAACGCTGCAAGTGCGGCTTCCTGATCGGGCCAGCGCGCGGCAGCGTGCTTCAGAATGGACGCATTGAAGATGTCGAGCGCATCGCGCCCGCGTAGAATCGCTGTGAGCGCCAGATTCTGTTCATGGGCGAGAGTGGGAGCGCCTTCGCGACGATGCGATTTCAGCTCGGGCAGGCGATGGCTGGGGTCGGTCGCCATTTCGACAATGTGGCGATAGACATTATCGGCCAGAGCGAAAGTCGGATGAGCCGTAAACACTGCCGCGAAACCGGGTCGCGAGAGTTTCGCGATCAGCCCTTCGACCGTATCGCAGCTTTCGACCGTCTTGCGTGCTGCCTCGTCCAGACGCCCGTCAGGCGTTGCCTCATCCTTGAGACCCACATAGCTGCGCAGACGGGAGGCGCGCTCTTTGAGATTGCCGTCGCGGAGCACGCGCACAGCGTTTTCAAGCGTCGCGACCGAAAGTGCGCCGTCTATCAGTTCGTCACCGATCTCACTCGAAAGCGTCTCGATAGGATCGGGGGCGTGGCGCTCATGCGCGGCGCGATCCTGGAGCGCCTGCATCTCTCCTGTCAGACGCTCGGCAAAAACGACGCCCTCATTGGCGATGGCGGCAGGTTTCTGATCCGCCTTATGCGCGGGCGTTCCGTCAGGGGCGTGATGCGGCGCGGTATTGGACAAGGCACTCTCGCTTGAATTCGGGTCACGGACTGCGTTTGGTTTTCCATGCCGCAGGCATGATGGCAATGGAGGATCGCGGGAGGTGCAGGACTTTTTATCCGACTGGTGATAATCGGTTGAAAATGCATCATCCGAATTCCGATACATCACCCGGCACAGAGCGTCAGGCAGAGAGCGGTGCCTCGGAGGCAGAGGCGCTCGCAGGGCTGAAAGCCTCGCGCCGTCTGGCGGGGGGGCTGCTCATCTCGATGGGTGGCGTCATGGTCCTGTCTGCCGGTATGCCCGCCATGGGGCTGGTGAAAGATCACTTCCTGCTCGAGGTGCTACGCTCCGGCGCGCGAGCGGGCGTTGTTGGCGGCATTGCGGACTGGTTCGCCGTCACAGCCCTGTTCAGGCACCCGCTCGGCCTGCCGATTCCGCATACGGCGGTTTTGCCCCGTCAGCAGCCGCGTCTGGCGCGGGCTTTGGGCCGCTTCGTCTCAACGCAATTCTTTACGGAAGAAGATGCGAGCCGTGCGCTCGCCTCTGCCGACGTGGCGCGCATTCTCGCCAATCTGTTGCGTCAGCCACGCACGGCCAATGCTACCGCGGCGGCGCTGCGTCGTAGCGTGCCCGACATGCTCGACCGGCTCGAAGACGGGCGGGCTTCTGCGGCTATTGGCAAGGCGCTGCCGGTGCTCGCCCGCGGGGAGGCGTCCATCAAGGTGGTCACGCGCGCGCTTCGGGCGCTGGTCGATAACGAGCTGCATCAGGAGGTGCTGTCTGCGCTGCTCGAGCGCTTCAAGGGGGGCGTGCAAAAACGCGAAGCCACGCTGCGCAGCTTCATCGAAGAACGTGTACGTGAGCAGGGCGGGCGGATGATCGGCTGGGCCATCGGTCCTTCTGTCGCCAATCGCGTCATCACGGCGCTCTATCTCGAACTCGATCGTGTGGACCCTCAGGATTCGGAACTGCGTGAAGGCTTTACCGGCTGGATCAGGCAGGAAATCGACCGCCTCGAGCAGGATCCCGAGCGCAGGGCACGTTTTGGCGATGCGATGTCAGGCTATCTTGGTCACGACAGTCTCAAGCTCTGGTGGTCTGAGATATGGCAGCGTTTTAGGGGGCTCGCCGAGGCCGACCTTGCCTGTGAGGAAGGCTGGAGCCGTAGCGTGATCGAGGCGGCCCTGCTCAGCCTGGCCGATCAGCTCGATCATGATCCCGCGATGCGCGCGCGCCTGGAACAAACGCTCAGAACGACCCTCGTGCGGATACTGCCCTCTCTGCGCGACAAGCTTGCGGCTTATATCGCCTCGGTCATGGAGCGGTGGGACCCGGCAGAGCTCTCAGCGCGGTTGGAGCAGCGTGTGGGGCGCGACCTGCAATATATCCGTATCAACGGTACGCTGGTCGGTTTCGTCGTCGGCGCGGTTCTGGACATGCTCATGCGGCTCTGCTTCGGCCATCTCGGCTAGGCAGAGTTTATCTCTTTGTAACAGGCGGCGAAAAGGGTTGACGCAGAGGCCCTCAGCGCGCATCTGCTACTAAAAATAGCACCATTTAGGTCTTTAATTTCTGTCCATGCGGGACTGATCGAGGGAGCACAATGCTCAGGTTATCGAAACTCGCTGATTACGCAACGGTTCTGCTCGTGCAGCTTGGCCAACAGGACACGCTGATGACAGCCACCGCGCTTGCGGGGGCGACTGGTGTACCGGAGCCGACCGTTGCCAAATTGCTCAAGGGTCTGGCCGCTGACGGTCTGGTCGCGTCGCATCGTGGCGCGAGGGGCGGTTACCGTCTTGCCCGCGCGCTTTCCGATATTTCGATTGCCGCTGTCATTACCTCGGTCGACGGACCGATTGCGTTGACCGCCTGTGTCGAGGGGCGGGTTTGCGAGGCGAAATCGCTGTGCGCCCTCTCGTCCGGTCAATGGGACATGGTGAACAAGGCCATTCGCTCGACCCTCGAATCCATCAATCTTGACGATATGAGCCGTGCGCACCTGACAGGCGGTTTCGCGCCTGCTTCACGCTGCGTCGCTCATGATCATCATCCTGCCAGGGAGGGATGAGATGCCAGCCGTAACGGAAACCCGTGAAGCCGTCGAAACCCTCGGTCAATCGACCTATAAATGGGGTTTCGAGACCGAAATCGAGATGGAATTCGCCCCGAAAGGGCTGAGCGAAGAAACCATCAGGTTCATCTCCGCGCGCAAGCAGGAGCCCGAGTGGATGCTGGACTGGCGTCTGCAGGCCTTCCGCGCCTGGCAAGCGATGGAAGAGCCTACGTGGCAAAAGCCAGACTATCCGGCCATCGATTATCAGGACGCCTTCTATTTCGCCGAGCCGAAGAAGAAGCCCGGACCGAAATCGCTTGAAGAAGTCGACCCGGAACTGCTGCGCACCTACGAAAAGCTCGGTATCCCGCTGCATGAACAGGCCATTCTGGCCGGTGTCGAAGGCGCGGGCGAGCAGGAGGCGCGTCTGCCGGTAGCCGTTGACGCCGTGTTCGACTCCGTGTCGGTCGTGACTACTTTCCGCAAGACACTTGAAGAAGCCGGGGTCATCTTCTGCCCGATCTCCGATGCCATTCGCGAGCATCCCGATCTGGTTAAGCGTTATCTCGGCTCGGTCGTGCCGGTGAGCGATAATTTCTTCGCAGCGCTGAATTCGGCGGTCTTTACCGACGGCTCGTTCGTCTACGTGCCTGAGGGTGTCAAATGCCCGATGGAGTTGTCGACCTATTTCCGCATCAATGCGCGTAATACGGGGCAGTTCGAACGCACGCTGATCATCTGCGAAGATCGTGCGACAGTGTCCTACCTCGAAGGCTGCACCGCGCCGATGCGCGATGAAAACCAGCTTCATGCCGCCGTGGTTGAACTCGTGGCGATGAATGACGCCAAGATCAAATACTCCACGGTGCAGAACTGGTATCCGGGCGACGAAAACGGCAAGGGCGGCATCTATAACTTCGTGACCAAGCGCGGCGCCTGCCGTGGTCGCAATGCCAAGATCTCCTGGACCCAGGTCGAGACCGGGTCTGCCATCACCTGGAAATATCCTTCCTGCATTCTGGCAGGCGAGGGTTCGGTGGGCGAGTTCTACTCGGTGGCCGTCACCAATAATCGTCAGCAGGCCGATACCGGCACGAAGATGATCCATCTGGCGCCCAATACGCGCTCGACCATCATCGCGAAGACCATTTCCGCCGGTCACTCTGACAGCACCTATCGCGGTCTGGTGCGCATGATGCCCAAGGCACGCGGTGCGCGTAATTTCACGCAATGCGACAGTCTGCTGATTGGCGATCAGTGCGGCGCGCATACCGTGCCCTATATCGAGAACCGCAACATGACGGCGCGCGTCGAGCATGAGGCGACCACCTCGAAGATCTCTGAAGACCAGCTCTTCTACTGCCGGTCACGTGGCCTGTCGGAAGAAGATGCCGTGGGTCTCATCGTCAACGGGTTCTGCAAGGATGTCCTGAAGGAACTCCCCATGGAGTTTGCAGTGGAAGCACAGAAGCTCCTGCAACTCAGTCTTGAAGGTAGCGTCGGGTAAAGAGCCGCATCATGAATGATTTTCTGAAAATTTCCGGTCTCTGTGCGCAGATCGACGATAACGGAACCCCTAAGGAGATTCTGCGCGGTCTCGACCTCGAAGTTCCGAAGGGCCAGATCCATGCGATCATGGGGCCGAACGGTTCGGGCAAGTCGACGCTCTCCTATGTGCTGGCAGGTCGTGAAGACTACGAAGTGACCGGAGGCAGCGCCGAGTTTCTTGGTGAAGACCTTCTGGCGCTCGAGCCGGAAGAACGCGCGGCTCTAGGTGTGTTTCTGGCGTTTCAGGCACCCATCGAACTGCCTGGCGTGAATAATGCCAATTTCCTGCGCACCGCCGTCAATGCCGTGCGTCGTGCCCGCAAGGAAGAGGAACTCGATGCGGTCGGCTTTCTGAAGGCCGTTCGCGCAGAGACGAAGCACCTGCACATGTCCGACGACATGCTCAAGCGCAACGTTAATGTCGGCTTTTCCGGTGGTGAGAAGAAGCGCAACGAAGTGCTGCAGATGCGTATGCTGCGCCCGAAATTCGCCATTCTCGACGAAACGGATAGCGGTCTCGACATTGACGCGCTGCGTATCGTGGCAGAGGGCGTGAACAGCCTGCGCGGCCCCGATTTCTCGGCTCTGATCATCACCCATCACCAGCGCCTGCTGGATTACATCAAGCCCGATCGTGTGCATGTCATGGCCAAGGGCAAGATTATCCATAGCGGCGGTGGCGAAGTGGCGCTGGCGCTCGAAGCGCAGGGTTATCAGCAATATCTCGAGGCGGTGGCATGAGCGGCGCGACCGCCATTTCTCCCGCGATCGAGTCCTTTTTGTCGCGGGCGCATCAGGGCGAGGCGCGTAGCTTGTTGCAGCGTCAGGGCCTGCCCCAGCGTCGTCTCGAAGCGTGGCGCTATACACCGCTGCGCGATCTCGACAAGACCGGCTTTGCCGCACCCGAACCCGTTTCGGCGGAAGAAGCCAAGGCGACCCTCGCCCGTCTGGCGCCCGAGGCGCTGGAGGGCTATCGCGTCGTTTTCGTTAACGGTGTCGTGGTCTCTGCCCTGACAAGCCTGCCGGATTCAGTCGAATCCGTCGCTCTGGCGGTGCCACTTTTGGCCGACCGCCCCCTGAGCGTGCTCAACAACGCCATGCAGCAGCCGGGGCTTGCCCTGCGCGTGCCGGCGGGGGTGGACGCCGGGCAGATCGCGCTGGTTTCGCTCGTGACCAGTGGCAACCAGATATCGACGCATCTCGCGCATCAGTTTACGCTCGAAGAAGGCGCCAAGCTGACGCTTCTCGATGTGCAGTCCGGCGAGGGCGCGTATCTTGCCAATCCGAGCCTGACGGTTTCGGTGGCAGAAAAGGCGCATCTGACCCATCTGCGCGTGCAGCAGGACAGTATCGAAGCCACCAATCTTGCTCTGGTAAACGCGCAGATTGCCGAACATGGCACCTATGACAGCTTCACCCTGACTCTCGGGGCAAAGCTTTCTCGTCACGAAGTGCTTGCGCATCTCGGTGGCAAGCACGCCATCGTGCATGTCAATGCGGCCCAGCTTCTGGCAGGCACGCAGCATGCCGATCTGACCTCGGTCATCACCCACGCCGCGCCTGACTGCAATTCGCGCCAGACAGTGAAGAACGTGCTGATGGATGCGGGCCATGGCGTTTTTCAGGGCAAGATCTATGTCGATCGCATTGCCCAGAAGACCGATGGCTATCAGATGAACCAGGCCCTGCTTCTGTCGGAAAAGGCGCAGATCGACAGCAAGCCGGAGCTTGAGATCTATGCCGACGACGTCAAATGCAGCCATGGCGCAACGGTCGGTGCGCTCGATGACGAGCAGCTCTTCTATCTGCGTGCCCGTGGCATTCCTCACGCCGAGGCCCGCGCCATTCTAGTGCGCGCCTTCCTGCTCGACGCTCTGGCTCTGGTAACGGATGAAGCGGCCTATGCGCTGCTCGACCGGCGTGTCGATGCCTGGTGGCAGAAAAGAGAGGCATGATGACCTCGAACGACGTTCTCGACCGCTTTGCGACGCTGCGCAGCCGGTTTCCGATCCTGTCGGAAACCGTGCATGGCCGTCCGCTCGTTTTTCTCGATAGTGCCGCCTCAGCGCAAAAGCCCGATTGCGTCATCGATGCCATGGCGCAGGCCATGCAGCACCAATACGCGAATATTCATCGCGGGCTGCACTGGATGAGCGAGCGCACGACCGAAGCCTATGAATCGGTGCGCACGCAGGCGGCCCGCTTCCTGAATGCGCCGGACCGTCACGAGATCATCTTCACGCGTAACAGCACCGAGGCGATCAATCTCGTCGCGCATTCTTTCGGAGCGCTGCTCAAGCCGGGTCAGGCCGTTCTGATTTCCGAGCTGGAGCACCATTCCAATCTCGTTCCCTGGCAGATGCTGCGTGATCGTACGGGGATCGAGCTACGCGTCGCGCCGATCACCGAGCAGGGCGATCTCGATCTCGGGGCCTATGAGGCCCTGCTCGAAGACGGTCGTGTCGGTCTGGTTGCCATCACTCATATGTCCAACGTGCTCGGCACGCTGACTCCGGCGAAAGAACTGGCGCGTATCGCCCATCGTTACGGGGCGCGTATCCTGTTCGACGGGTCGCAATCTGCGGTGCATCGCGCCATCGACGTGCAGGATCTGGACGCCGATTTTTTTGTCTGCACCGGGCACAAACTCTATGGGCCGACCGGCATTGGTCTGCTCTGGGGCAAGGCCGAGTTGCTCGATGCCATGCCGCCTTTCATGGGTGGTGGCGAGATGATCGAAAGCGTCAGCTTCGAGAAATCGAGCTGGGCGAAAACACCGCATAAATTCGAGGCTGGCACACCGCCGATTATCGAGGTGATCGGTCTGGGCGCCGCGCTGTCATTCATGGAAGACCTCGGTGCCGAGGCGATTACGGCGCATGAAGAAGCGCTGGTTGCCTATACCCGTGAGACGCTCGGAGCCTGCGAAGGCGTCCGTCTTGTCGGCGCACCGAAAGAACAGGGCGGTGTGGTCTCTTTCATTGTGGAAGGGGCGCACCCACATGATCTCGCAGTGTTGCTGGACCGCTTGGGTATTGCGATCCGCGCCGGACAGCATTGCGCTGAGCCCCTTATCCGCCGTCTCGGCCTTACTGCAACAGCGCGGGCGAGCTTCGGCGTTTACACGACACGCGACGATATCGATGCACTGGTCAAGGGCGTGTCACGCGCCCGGCAGATGCTGGTCTGACACAGGGAGGGCCTCTCATGACTGATGAAAACCATATCCTGACCAGACCGCTCGGCGCCTCGGCTGAAGATGGTGCCCCTGAGGCCGTGTCTTTAGGGGTGCCGGACGAAGATAGTGTCATTTCGGCTATTGCGACCGTTTATGACCCTGAAATTCCGGTCAATATTTACGAGCTGGGACTCATTTACGCGATCGACCTGCATGATGACGGTCGGGTCGATATCGAGATGACCCTGACGGCGCCGAATTGTCCGAGCGCGCAGGAACTGCCTGAGCAGGTGCGCGAAGCCGTGGCGGCTCTACCCGGTGTCAACAAGGCCAGCGTCGTGATCGTCTGGGATCCGCCTTGGGATATGAGCCGCATGAGTGATGATGCGCGTCTTGCGCTGAACATGTTCTGAACGGGGAAGAAGAGCCATGAGCGAGACACAGACCGCCCCATCGCCCGTCAAGCGGGCATTGCCGCCCCTGATGCAGATGACCGAGCGTGCCGCAAAGCGTCTGAAGCAGCTTTATGAGGGGGCCAATAAGGGGCAGATCCTCCGTATCGGCGTCAATACCCGCGGATGTTCAGGCATGTCCTATGACATGAGCTTTGTCGAGAGCGCATCGCCGGGCGATGAGAGCGTGACGGATCACGGATTACAGGTGCTTGTCGACCGCAAAGCCACGCTGTTTCTGATCGGGACGGTGATGGATTACGAGATCAAGGATCTCGAATCCGGTTTCACCTTCACAAATCCGAATGAAAAAGGCCGCTGCGGGTGCGGCGAGAGCTTTCACGTCTGACGACGTGAAAGCCTCTTTTTGCTTTTCGTGAAGCTCACCACGACTTCGACTTCGGTCGACCACAGAAACTGGTCGATGACCGACACAGAAAGCACCTCGTAACCCGCCTTGGCCAGAAGCGACGCGTCCTTCTGGAGAGCCTGCGGGTTGCAGCTGACATAGACGATGTCTTCTACGCCAGAGCGCGCAATATGGTCCATTTGCGACAGAGCCCCGGCATGGGGCGGGTCGAGAACGATCACGCGCGCCTTGGCAAGTTCCTTTGCAATCAGGGGCTGGCGCGTGAGATCGCGATGAGCCGTTTCGATACGCTGGCCGACCGCGCCGGATTTGAGCGCCGCGATGGCTTCGTAATGGCCTTCGAAGGCCAGAACGCGACCTTTCTGAGCGAGCGGAACAGTCAGCGTGCCAAAACCGGCGAACAGTTCGACAATCGGGTCACGTCTGTTCAGTGCAGGTAGAGCCGCCAGGACGGAATCGGCAATGGCCGTCTCGCTCTGATCGGTCGCCTGAAGGAAGCCGCCGGGCGGAGGTGTCAGCTTGACCGCACCGAAAGCGTGAAAGACCGGACCTTGCTGGGCGACAATTTCGAAGCCATCGGCTGGACGACGCTTCGAGCGCCAGGAAATGCGCGGGATCTTGTGCGCACGACCGAAGGCAGCCAGCTTGACACGGTCGGTCGGGGTCATCGCAGCGTCGGTGGCGATCAGGAGATCTGGCCCTGAGCTGTAGAGATTGATTTGCAGATCGCCCCCACCGGTGACGGCGCCTAGCGAGCCCAGCACCTCGCGCATCGGGTCGAGCAGCGCCATAAGGGCCGGTTCGATCACATGGCATTCGGTCATGTCTACCACGTCGCCGTGGCGGCGATGCAGCCCGAGCACAATCCTGCCCGGTTCGCGCTGGAAAGCCAGATCGATTCGACGGCGGCTTTCTGCCGGCACCTGCATCGACTCGAATCGCGGCAGCCTCTCGAACCCGGCACGGTTCAGGGCGTGGCGCACCAGACCGATTTTCCACTCGAGCAGAGCTGGTCGTGCCGTTGTCTGCATTGCGCAGCCGCCACAGCTGCCGAACAGCGAGCAGACAGGCGAGACACGGTCGGGCGAGGGGGACAGGAGATCGATCAGCTCGACATGACGGTTATCGTCATAACGCAGTTTGAGCGTATCGCCGGGGACGGTTTGTGGAACGTAGGCGGGCTTGTCTTCAATAAGAACAAGCCCGTCACCATTCGCGCCGAAAGAGAGAACTTTCGTCTCGATAAGGGAGGCCATCAGAACTCAGACAGTGCCACGATGCTGGATCGGCCCGATCTGGTCGTCATTTTCGGCCCTCCGGTTACGGCGCGGCAGAAGCATGAAAGCGGGCGTATCGTGACCGAAACCGGTGCGCGGTGCGTCGTGATCGAAGGGTGTTGTCGGCGCGATGGAAACACCGCTCGATTCAGCCTTGTCACGAGGCTGTTGACGCGCGGGCTCGCTCGCAACAGGCCGGTCACCACGGTCACCACGGTCACCACGGTCACCACGGTCACCACGGTCACCACGGTCACCACGGTCACCACGGTCACCACGGTCACGGCTTTCCCCATGACGATTTTGGCGGCCACCGCGCTCCTTGCCACGACGCTCGCGGCGCTCCGGCTGTGCGCCTTCCTGCTCCGGGTCGGCCCAAGGCAGGGTGTCGATTCCTTCGATTTCGATCATCGGGATCGGCGCGTGCTTCAGCTTCTCGATGGCTTCCGCCAGAAGCTTCTGGCGCGGTGAGGCCAGGCTGAAGGCGTGGCCCGTCTTGCCAGCACGTCCGGTGCGACCGATGCGGTGGATATAATCTTCTGCGTTGAACGGCAGGTCGAAATTGAAGACATGCGAGAGCCCGCCGATATCGATGCCACGCGCAGCAACATCGGAACAGACGAGGATTTGCAGCTCACCGCTCTTGAAACGTTCAAGCGTCTTGAAGCGCAGCGACTGCGCCAAATCCCCGTGCAGATGGCCTACCGAAAAACCATGCTTGTGCAGGGATTTGTAGAGCACATCGACATCGCGCTTGCGATTGCAGAACACGATAGCGTTTTGCACGTTCTCGCGCTTGAGCAGCTTACGGAGCACGCGGCGCTTCTCATGCTCGTCAACAACAAGCAGCGCTTCCTCGATCGTCGTCGCGACGGAGGACGGGCGCGATACCGTAATCTCTTCGGGCAGATGCAGAAACTGGTCAGCCAGTGTACGTATTTCCGGCGCCATCGTCGCCGAGAAAAGCAGGGTCTGGCGATTGACCGGCAGCATCGACACGATGCGCGTGATATCTGGGATGAACCCCATGTCGAGCATGCGATCAGCCTCGTCGATGACGAGAATACCTGTCTGGGTCAGAAGCAGACCGCCGCGATCGAACAGGTCCATCAGGCGGCCCGGCGTGGCGATCAGGATATCGACGCCCTGGTTCAGCACGGCACGTTGATCAGCCATGCTTTCGCCACCGATGAGAAGCGCATGGTTCAGACGTAGATGTTTGCCATAGAGAGTAAGGTTTTCGGCAACCTGAAGCGCCAGTTCGCGTGTCGGCTCCAGAATGAGAGAGCGCGGCATGCGGGCGCGGGCGCGCGATCCGGCGAGACGCTCGAGCATGGGCAGCGTGAAAGAGGCCGTCTTGCCCGTGCCTGTCTGCGCAACGCCAAGCACGTCCTGACCGTTCAGCACCACCGGGATGGCACGGGCCTGAATGGGTGTCGGGTGTTCGTAGCCCATCTCTTCGATGGCGCGCATGATCGGGGCGGAGAGGCCGAGTTCTGAGAAGAGCGGCTTGGGCGCTTCGACGAGGGCTTTCATGGCCGGGTCGATTTCAGCCGCGTTTCCGGTTTCTGCTACTGTCTCGACAGCCGATACCGTCTTTGCCGATGGGCCGCGCTTGCGTCGGCCGGGCTTGGCAGGGGCATCAACAACGGGGGTAGGCTCGATTTTTTCGGCTTCGACGACGGGCGCATTATTCTGCGCAGCGACTTTTTCAGCCGCCTCTTTCACTGCGCGTGCGCGGGTCTCAACCTTGGTCGTGCTGCGCGGGGTGCGCTTGCGTGCGACAGGAGCGGTGATCGATTCTTCGACGGCGGAGGCGGGCTCTGCGACGACAGGCTCGGCCTTGGCGCTGGCACGTGCCTTGCGAGCGGCGGGTTTTGCCGCAACAGTTTTCTCGACCGGGGCCTTAGCACCAGCGGGCTTGCGGCCGCGCTTCGGCTTCGGCGCCTCTGCCGGGGCGGCGATCTCGTTATGGGCAGTTTCGTTCACGACAGCCGCAACGGGGTTCTTGCGCGGGCGACCGCGCCCACGCTTGACAGGCTGTACTGCCTCAGCCGCAGCCGTATTTTCGGACTTCAGAGGCTCTTCTGCGACGGGCTTGGCGGCTGAAGTCTTGACGCGAACACGCTTCACGGCAGCAGGTTTTGCGACAGCGGCGCTGGCCTGCGGCTTGCGGCCGCGCTTTGCCTTGGCCGGAGTTTCGGCGGCGAGGGCCTCTGACTGGATGTCGCGTGGCAGTGCTTCCGCCACGGACTCCACCACACCATTCTCCGCCTTGGAGGAGGAACGTTTCTTGCGTGCGGGGGAGGTTTTTGCCGAACCTGCGGTCGATTTTGCGGTCAAACTGCTCTCTGATAACTATGGAGGTCTAGAAAAGATGCGGCGCTCAGGCATTGCCTCGCAGAAGCTGGGCAAGCGCAGAGCGGTGGCCAATCGCCCGTGCGTTATCTTGAAATACCGCAAAAGGCAAGATTTTCCGGCGCTTGGGCGCAAGAACGCGCAGAATGACGCGTTTTCTTGTGCCCAATGCCGGGTTGGAAAGGCAATACGTCAGATATCGCCGCCCATGGCTGCGAAGAAAACAGTCAGGACACCGACCGCCACCATCAGGATGACGCGCTGCCGCACCTTGGCGAAAAGTGCAGGCTGCGGGCGGATCGCGCGGCGCAGTGTTTGAAACGGCCCGAAATATGCACTGACGAAAACCAGCGCCATGATCAGCGCGAGGCCTTGCATGATGTTGATCGGCAGGCTCATGGCGCCAAATCCCCCCATGTGCAGCACCAGAAGCCAGCCTGTCACGAGGGCTGTCGGCACGATATGCAACAGGGCGCGGAAATAGCGGGCGATCAGCTGAATCTGGACGTTCTGACGCTGGGCCGGTTCTAGCAGGGCAACGGTGGTACGGCTGACAATGGCAGCATAGAGACCGCCGCCAATCCAGTAGGCCATGCAGAGCAGGTGTAGCGCGAGGATCACGCTCCAGAGAAACGGGTTCGACATGTCTTCTCCACCAGAAATCGGGTCCGGCAAGGGATCGCGCCCTCAAAAGCGCGGGATCGGGAATACCGGAGGGTTGTGCGACGTTCCCTAGCAGTATGCGCGAAATCATCAACCACGGAGTGAAACGATCATGAAGCCGAGTCTGCGTTTTTCCCTGCCCACCCCGGCGCAATGCGGGGTGATGGACAAGAAGGCGAGCGAGACGGTCGGAATCAGCGCGTTGATGGATCGTGCGGGTTGGGCGGTAGCGCAGGCGGTACGGGCCCGTTTTGCAGCGTGTCGCGTGCTTGTGCTGTGCGGGCCGGGTAATAATGGCGGCGACGGTTATGTGGCAGCGCGCTATCTCGAGCGTGCTGGCTGGCCGGTTCAGGTGGCGTCGCTGGCGCCGCCCCGTGAGGGGAGTGCCGCCATGGAGGCGTCTTCGCGCTATCGGGGGCGCCGAACGGCTTTCACAGCCGAAAATGCCCGTCGGGCCGATCTGGTGATCGACGCGCTTTTCGGTGCGGGGCTCGACCGGCCACCAGCGACCGAGGTGATGCAGGTTCTGTGGGCGGCGCGTGTTCTGGTGGCCGTCGATCTGCCGAGCGCGGTCAGTGGTCTGACTGGCGCGGCTCTGGCAGAGGGGCCGGATTACCGCATGAGCGTGACATTCGTGCGCCCCAAGCCGGGTCATGTGCTTTTTCCCGGCAAAGAGATTGTTGGTGAGCTTGTCTGTGCCGATATCGGGATGCCCGAGGCGTGTCTTGCCGAAGCTGAAGCGCGGATCTGGCACAATTGGCCCGGTCTTTGGCATGTGCCGGCCATGAGCCCGGAAGACCACAAATACCGTCGTGGTGTGGTGAGTCTCTGCGCGGGGCAGGTCATGCCCGGCGCTACACGGCTGGCTGCTGCCGGAGCGCGGGCGAGCGGGGCAGGGCTGGTGCGTATCAGTGCTGGAGAAGGGGCGGCCGCCTACCGGCTGGGGGCAGCGGGTCTTGTGATTGATGACGCGCCGCTTGCGGAACTGCTTGAGGATGAGCGTCGCAAGGTGTGGCTCTGCGGTCCCGGACTGACCAAAGACGAGGTGGACGCGAGTCTGCCGCTCTTGCTGGCGGCAAAGCGGCTTGTTCTGGCCGATGCGGGAGCTTTGGGCTGGGCGGGTAATCGGCCGGAGAAACTGCATGGTGTCGCCGTAATCACCCCTCATATCGGAGAATTTACCAAACTCTTCGGTGCGCCGGGCGACGATCTCGTCTCGGCGGCGCGGGATGCCGCGCAGCGTGTGGGCGCCGTGGTACTGCTCAAGGGGGCGGTGAGCGTCGTGGCGGCGCCTGACGGGCGGGTGGCGTTGAACGATCATGCGAGCCCGGCGCTGGCGACGGCGGGGTCGGGCGATACGCTGGGGGGAGTGATTGCAGCGATGCTGGCGGCAGGCATGCCGCCCTGGGAGGCCGCCTGTGCAGGGGCATGGCTGCATGGTGAGGCCGGATTGCGGGCGGGCAACTGGCCTATTGTCGAGGCGCTTGACGCTCATCTGGGCGACGCGCGGGCCAAGGCGATCGCGCTGGCTTGTGAAAACGAGAATCTTGCTGTAAAGCGGCGCGCTTGACGGACCGGCTTCGGCTGGACCGCGTGTGCGGGCGTGGTGGAATTGGTAGACACGCCAGATTTAGGTTCTGGTGGCGCAAGTCGTGGGGGTTCAAGTCCCTCCGCCCGTACCAAAAAATTTTCTCCTTAGTCGGGGCTTCCTGCCTTGCCTGTGCTGCGATGAAGCCGGGTGCAGGGCCCCGATGGCAACCCGGTCAATAGAGGATCGCCTGACAGATGCAGGTTACCCAAACGCAATCCGAAGGTCTGAAGCGCGGCTTTACCGTCACTGTGCCGGCTGGCGATCTGGAGGCGCGACGCGCCGCTCGTCTCGCCGAGCTGGGCCGCACGATCAACCTGCCCGGCTTCCGCCCCGGCAAGGTGCCCGCATCGCTCGTCAAGCAGCGCTATGGCGCCGCCCTGAATGGCGAGATCCTCGAGCAGGTCGTCAACGAGACCACCACCAAGGTGCTGGACGACAACAAGCTGCGCCCCGCCGTGCAGCCGAAGGTTGAGCTGGTTTCCGGTGGTGAGGGCGAAGGCGATCTCGAATTCAAGATCGAAGTCGAAGTGCTGCCCGAGATCGCTGTTCCCGACCTGTCGGGTCTCGAACTGACCCGTCTGACGGCCAAGCCGAGCGATGAGACGATCGACAAGGCGCTTGCCGAGCTGGCCAAGCGTCAGCGCAGCTTCGAGACGATCGAGGAAGATCGCGCTGCCCGTCAGGGTGACGTTGTCAATTGCGATTTCGTCGGCAAGCTCGACGGCACGGCTTTCGATGGCGGCACGGCGCAGGACGTCAATGTTGAGATCGGTGGCGAGGGCTTCATTCCCGGTTTCGCCGAGCAGCTCGAAGGCATGAAGGCTGGCGAAGGGAAGGTGATCACGGTCACGTTCCCCGCCGAGTATCAGGCCAAGGAACTGGCCGGCAAGGAAGCGACTTTCGACATCAAGGCGAACGCGCTCAAGACCCCGGTCGACCCGGCGCTCGATGACGAACTGGCCAAGAAGATCGGTTTCGAGAACATCGCTCAGGTGCGTGACATCATCGTCAAGCAGGCAGAGGGCGAATACGGCCAGCTGTCGCGCCTGCGCATCAAGCGCGAGCTGCTGGACGCCCTGTCGGGCAAGACCGATTTCGAAGCGCCCGAAAGCATGGTCGAGAGCGAATTCGGCCAGATCTGGCAGCGTGTCGAACAGGATCGCGCTTCGGGTGAGATGGATGAGGAAGACGCGGGCAAGGACGAAGACACCCTGCGCGCCGATTACCGCAAGATTGCCGAACGTCGCGTCAAGCTCGGCCTTCTGTTGGCCGAAATCGGCCGCACGAAGGAAATCACGGTGACCCGTGAAGAGCTCATGCAGGCAGTCCGCCAGGAAGCCATGCGCTATCCGGGTCAGGAACAGGCCGTATTCGAGTTCTTCAGCAAGAACCCGCAGGCGGCTGACGGTCTGCGTGGCCCCATCCTGGAGAACAAGGTCGTCGATTATCTGATCGAGCTGGCCAAGGTCACCGACAAGGAAGTGACGCCGGAAGAGCTGGCAGAGATTCCGCCGGCCGATCTCTGATCGTCTGATTCGCACCGCGACTCTTGGAGTCCGTTCGTTTTTTGACGGACGGGCTCTAGGCGTTCATGGTGGCCATACCAAGATGGAAGAAGTCACACACCGGCCCGTTGAGGGCCGGTGGCAGTTAGGAACGGAAATGGCCATGAGAGATCGCGATCCTGTCGAGATCTTCAACAACGCGCTCGTACCGATGGTCGTCGAGCAGACGTCACGCGGCGAACGGGCTTTCGATATCTATTCCCGCCTCCTTCAGGAGCGGATCATTTTCCTGACCGGCCCGGTTTACGATCAGGTGGCCGCTGTCATCTCGGCTCAGCTTCTCTATCTTGAGAGCGTCAATCCGAGCAAGGAAATCTCCTTCTATATCAACAGCCCTGGCGGTGTCGTTTCAGCCGGCCTCGCAATGTACGACACCATGCAGTATATTCGCTGCCCGGTCAGCACCGTCTGCATCGGTCAGGCGGCTTCCATGGGGTCGCTGCTTCTCGCCGCTGGTGAAAAGGGCCGTCGCTTCTGTCTGCCGAATGCGCGCGTGATGGTGCATCAGCCTTCGGGCGGCGCTCAGGGGCAGGCTTCTGATATCGAAATCCAGGCACGCGAGATTCTGGAAATCCGCAAGCGTCTGAACGAGATCTATCGCAACCACACGGGCCGTACGCTCGAAGAGATCGAGCAGAAGCTCGAGCGCGATAGCTATCTCTCGGCTGACGAAGCCAAGGAATTCGGTCTGATCGATGAAGTCGTTCAGGCGCGTCCGAAAAGCATTTCCGAGCAGGGCTGAGCCTGCTCCCGGTTGTGAGGTCCGGCCCTCTCGCCGGATCTACAGCGGGGCTGCGACAGGCAGCCTTGTGACCGGGGCCGAATGGCCCCGTTACAGCCCCAGACCGGAGGGGCTTGCCGGGCTCTCATCGCCTGGCCTAAGTTTGGAATTCCCCCTGTCGCGTTCAGGTCGCATGGCCGGGCAGATCGGGGAGGAGGAGCAGCGATGAATAACAAGACCGGCGATTCGAAAAACACCCTGTATTGCTCGTTCTGCGGCAAGTCGCAGCACGAGGTGCGCAAGCTCATTGCCGGTCCTACCGTCTTCATCTGCGATGAATGCGTCGAGCTGTGCATGGATATCATCCGCGAAGAGCACAAGACGCATCTTGTGAAGTCGCGTGACGGGGTGCCGACGCCCAAGGAGATCTGCAAGGTTCTCGATGATTACGTGATTGGCCAGTTCATCGCCAAGCGCGCGCTTTCGGTGGCTGTGCACAACCACTACAAGCGTCTCGCGCATTCCCAGAAGAGCAACGATATCGAGATTGCAAAGTCCAATATCATGCTGATCGGCCCGACAGGTACAGGTAAGACGCTGCTTGCCCAGACGCTGGCGCGCATTCTCGATGTGCCTTTCACCATGGCCGATGCCACGACCCTGACCGAAGCCGGTTATGTGGGTGAAGACGTCGAAAACATCATTCTCAAGCTGCTGCAGGCCGCCGATTACAACGTTGAACGCGCACAGCGCGGCATCGTCTATATCGACGAAATCGACAAGATTTCGCGCAAATCCGACAATCCGTCGATCACGCGCGATGTGAGTGGCGAAGGTGTTCAGCAGGCCCTGCTTAAGCTGATGGAGGGCACCGTTGCCTCCGTCCCGCCTCAGGGTGGGCGCAAGCACCCGCAGCAGGAATTCCTGCAGGTCGACACCACCAACATGCTGTTCATTTGTGGCGGCGCCTTTGCCGGGCTGGACAAGATCATTTCGGCGCGCGGCAAGGGCTCGGGCATCGGCTTCGGCGCCGATGTGCAGAACCCCGATGATCGTCGTCTGGGTGCCGTGCTGCATGATGTCGAGCCAGAAGATCTGTTGAAATTCGGCCTCATCCCCGAGTTCATCGGTCGTCTGCCGGTCGTCGCAACGCTTGAGGACCTGGATGAGGAGACGCTGGTCGCCATTCTCTCCAAGCCGAAGAACGCGCTGGTGAAGCAGTATCAGCGCCTTTTCCAGATGGAAGGCGTGGCCCTGACCTTTACGGATGATGCGCTTACCCAGATCGCCCAGCGCGCCATTGCCCGCAAGACAGGCGCGCGCGGTCTGCGGTCGATCATGGAAGCCATCCTGCTTGGCACGATGTTCGATCTGCCCGGTCTCGATGGGGTCGAAGAGGTCGTGATCAACAAGGATGTGGCCGAAAACCGTGCGGCGCCTGTCTATGTCTATGGCAAGGGCAAGGCCAGCGAGCCCGCCGAGCAATCTGCCTGATGGGCAGGACCTAAAAACGACGGACCGGCTTGCTGCCCCGGTCCTTCGTTCTCATATGAAAAGAAGCTGCCTTTCCCGGCGGTAAAGACGCGGCGTCGTTCACGCCAAATTTCGGGTGACATTGCCGAGATCGTCCTTAAGGAGATCAGAGTTTCATGAGTGAAAAAAAGAGGAAGACTGCGGCGAGCAAGCTCAACACCGCAGCCAAGGCAGAAGAAGCCAAGGCGAAGCCGGTCGAGACCATTGCCGTTCTGCCGCTGCGCGATATCGTTGTCTTCCCGCATATGATCGTGCCGCTTTTTGTCGGTCGCGAGAAATCGGTACGTGCCCTTGAGGCTGTTACGCGTGACAACAAGCAGATCCTGCTCGTCGCGCAGAAAAATGCGTCGCAGGATGACCCGCCAGCAGACGATATCTATCGTTTCGGCACGATCTCCACGATCCTGCAGCTTCTCAAGCTGCCTGATGGCACCGTCAAGGTGCTGGTCGAGGGCATTCGCCGCGCACGGATCAAGGAATTCCACGATATCGACGGCCATTTTGAGGCTGAGATCGAGGAAGTTGCCGATGCACCCGAGACGGGTAGCGAAGTCGAGGCACTCGGCCGCACGGCGATTTCCCAGTTCGAGCAGTATATCAAGCTCAACAAGAAGATCGCGCCCGAGGTCATGGTGTCGCTTAACCAGATCGAGGATCTCTCGAAACTGGCGGACACCATTGCGAGCCATCTGAATCTCAAGATTGCCGAGAAGCAGGATATCCTCGAAGGCGGCTCTGTCAGCCATCGTCTGGAGCAGGTCTTTGCCCATATGGAGCAGGAGATCGGCGTTCTTCAGGTGGAGAAAAAGATCCGCAACCGCGTCAAGCGGCAGATGGAAAAGACCCAGCGCGAATATTACCTGAACGAGCAGCTTAAGGCGATCCAGAAGGAGCTGGGCGAGGGCGAGGACGGTCGCGACGAGACGGCTGAAATCGAAGAGCGTATCGCCAAGACCAAACTGAGCAAGGAAGCGCGCGAGAAAGCCATGGGTGAGCTGCGCAAGCTGCGTGGCATGAGCCCGATGTCGGCTGAGTCCACCGTCGTGCGCAATTACCTCGACTGGATCCTGAGCATTCCCTGGAAGAAGCGCTCGAAGGTCTCGCGCGATTTCGCGGCTGCAGAAGAGGTGCTCGAATCCGAGCATTACGGTCTGGAGAAGGTCAAGGAGCGTATCCTCGAATATCTGGCCGTGCAGACGCGTTCTCAGAAGCTCAAGGGGCCGATCCTGTGCCTCGTGGGGCCACCGGGCGTTGGCAAGACCTCGCTGGCGCGTTCGATCGCCAAGGCGACAGGGCGTCAATATGTGCGCATGTCGCTGGGTGGCGTGCATGACGAGTCCGAAATCCGCGGGCATCGCCGCACCTATATCGGCTCGATGCCGGGCAAGATCGTTCAGGGCATGAAAAAGGCCAAGACGTCTAACCCGCTCTTTCTGCTCGATGAGATCGACAAGCTAGGCTCGGACTGGCGTGGCGATCCGTCCTCGGCACTGCTCGAGGTACTGGACCCGGAGCAGAACAGCACGTTCAACGATCATTATCTCGAAGTCGATTACGACCTTTCCGATGTGATGTTCGTCACCACGGCGAATAGTCTGAACATGCCCCAGCCGCTGCTGGACCGCATGGAGATCATTCGTCTGTCGGGCTATACCGAGGATGAGAAGGTCGAGATTGCGCGCCGCCATCTGGTGGGCAAGCAGGCCGAGGCACATAATCTCAAGCCGCATGAATGGTCGATCAGCGATGCAGCTCTGCGCAGCCTGATCCAGCATTACACGCGTGAGGCCGGTGTGCGTAGCCTTGAGCGCGAGATCGCCAAGATTGCGCGACGCGTCGTGAAGCGTCTCGTGACGTCTTCGGTCGAAACCATCGCGGTGACGCCTGAAAACCTAGCCGAATTCTCCGGCGTACGTCGTTTTAAGCACGGAGAGACCGAAACCGAGGATCTGGTCGGCATGGTCTCGGGCCTTGCCTGGACCGAGGTGGGCGGCGAGATCCTGACCATCGAGAGCGTGATCCTGCCCGGAAAGGGGCAAGTGAAGGCGACCGGCAAGCTGGGGGAGGTGATGCAGGAGAGTGTTTCTGCCGCTGTGTCCTATGTCCGCTCGCGTGCGCAGTCTTTCGGTATCAAGCCCTCGATTTTCGAGAAGCGCGATATTCATGTGCATGTGCCCGAGGGCGCAACGCCCAAGGACGGTCCGTCTGCCGGTGTCGCCATGGCGACATCGATCGTCAGCGTCATGACCGGCATCCCCATTCGCCGCGATGTTGCGATGACGGGTGAAATCACGCTGCGCGGTCGTGTGCTCGAGATCGGTGGCCTGAAGGAAAAGCTATTGGCCGCAACGCGTGCCGGTATCGCGACTGTGTTCATTCCAAAGGACAATGAGAAGGACCTCGCCGAGATCCCGAACAACGTCAAAGAGGCATTGACGATCATCCCTGTTTCTCATGTCGATCAGGTTCTGGCGGCGGCACTTGTCCGCCCGCCCGAGGCGATCGAATGGGATGAGGAAGAGGATGTGCCGGCAGGTCGCGCGGCCGAGGCGCTGTCGAGCCAGTTGCCGCACTGAATCCGTGCGGACCGCCCATAACGGTTTTGTAGCCGGATGGTCAGGCAGGTGAGAGAGCGGAGCGCGGACAACGCCTGCCGCCTCTGTCTGCCAGAGCGTCGTTACAGCCTCGCGTCGTTAAGCGGCACCATTGTATATCTTTATCGCAACGCAGGATGGTCGCCTCGAAAGGGGCGGCCATTTTGCTAGGCATGGCATGAAAGACGCAGCCTTGCCTAAAGCGTTAAATAGCGTCGTCCAGTCGTGATCTGCGCGGTTGACGTAACAAAAAACGCCTTCATAGTGCCCAGCAAGACATGCCGAGCGATCCGTAAAGGGTCGGATTTTCAGGAATTCTGTAAGGGAACGAGATGGAAAAGCCGCTGAACAAACAGGAGCTCATTGCAGCGGTCGCCGAAAAGACCGATCTGCCCAAGGCAAAGGCGGGAGATGTGGTCGAGGCGCTGTTCGCGAGCATCGAAGAAGCTCTGGCCCGCAAGCAGGAAGTGCGTCTCGTCGGGTTTGGCTCTTTTGCCACCGCTACGCGCAAGGCAGCGAAGGGGCGTAACCCGCGCACGGGTGAAGAAATTGATATTCCCGCATCGGTTTCTGTGCGTTTCCGCCCCGGCAAGGGCTTGAAGGATGCCGTAAGTTAACGTATTCCCACTTCCACGACAGGCAGCGATTCGACGCTTCCTGTCCTGAGGGCGATTAGCTCAGCGGTAGAGCGTCTCGTTTACACCGAGAGGGTCGGCGGTTCAATCCCGTCATCGCCCACCATTCCTCAGTATCAGGAAGAGTTATGAGCTTCCCCTGGTCCCTGACGTGCTATGATTCGCTCGGGTCGACCTCCGATTTCTGCAAAAATCAGGCTGAAGCGGGTGCGGTCAATGGCCTTGCGGTTCTCGCACGTCGTCAGACGGCGGGCAGGGGCACGCGGGGACGCGCCTGGACGGCGCCTGAGGGCAATCTTTCCCTTTCCTTTTTGCTAAGACACGATGCCGTCGATGCCCTGATACAGGTCATGCCGTTTCTGGTGGCTGTCGCAGTGCATGAGGCACTCGGGTCTTTCCTGCCTCGAGCAGGGCTGCGGCTCAAATGGCCCAATGACGTTATTTGCGAGGGTGCCAAGCTCTGCGGTGTGCTGATCGAACGCGGCGGCGCTTCGGGTTCGGCCTGGATTGTCACGGGCGTCGGTGCCAATCTCGTAACCGCCCCCGAGATCGAGGGGCGCAGAACGGTTTCAGCCGCGGCCCTGGGCGCCGAGATTGCCCCTGAGGCTCTTGCAGTAGCAATTCTGGATCAGTTCGGCCTCTGGCTCGGCCGTTGGGAGCGAGAAGGCTTCGAACCCGTTCGCAAGGCCTGGCTCGACCGGGCGCATGAGCCCGGCGCGCGGCTTGCGGTTCAGAGGGGGGGCGACTATATAGAGGGTTTCTTCGCGGGTCTCGACGCGAACGGTCGGTTGCTTCTCCAGACTGATCGGGGCGAGATTCAGACGTTCGCGGCGGGGGATATTCTACTGCTAGGGTGAAGGATGGTCAGTGCTCCTCGTTGTCGACGCCGGTAACACCAATATCGTTTTTGCCGTGCATGACGGCAGGGAATGGCGCGGCACCTGGCGTATTTCGACCAACGACCAGCGCACGTCCGATGATTATGCCGTGTGGCTTCTGAGCCTGATCGAACGCTCAGGGCTGCGTCCTCAGGCGATCTCCCGCGCCATCATCGGTACTGTGGTGCCCGCTGCACTTTACCATCTGCGTCGTCTTTGCCGCGAGTGGCTGGATATAGAGCCTCTGATTGCCAATACCGCGCTGGACTGGGGTTATCCTCTCAACGTCGATACGCCATCGGAGGTCGGTGTCGATCGTCGGCTCAACGGTCTTGCAGCGCAGCATTTCTACGGTGGACCTCTCGTCGTGGTCGATTTCGGCACGGCCACCACTTTCGATGTGGTGGATGCGGAAGGCGCGTTCTGCGGCGGGGCTATCGCGCCAGGCGTCAACCTGTCGCTCGAGGCGCTGCATCAGGCCGCAGCACGACTGCCGCGTATCAGTGTCGGCCGGCCGTCCTCTGCCATCGGTCGCAGCACGACCGTCGCCATGCGATCGGGACTTTTCTGGGGTTATGTCGGTCTGGTCGAGGGGATCGTCTCGCGTATCGCGCTTGAGATGGCCACCCCGATCAAGGTGATCGCCACGGGCGGCCTGGCCCCGCTTTTCTCTGAGGGAACAAACCTGTTCCAGCATGTCGCTCCAACTCTCACGCTCGACGGATTGCGCCTTCTGGCTGCGCGCAACTCGACGGGCGAATTCATTCCGGCACCAGGATGAAGGTGTGTTTTTTGTTTGTTTTTAGGAATTTTGAATGTCAGTGACTGAAAAAGGTCTCGCATTCCTGCCGTTGGGCGGGACAGGCGAGATCGGCATGAATTTCAACCTCTACTGCCTCGATGGCAAGTGGCTCGCCATCGATTGCGGTATCGGGTTTTCGGGCAATGATACCCCCGAAGCCGAAATCCTTATGCCTGACCCGCTCTTCATCGCAGAGCGCCACAAGAGCCTGTGCGGGCTCGTGATTACCCATGCGCATGAGGATCATCTGGGCGCTGTTGCCCATCTCTGGCCGCAACTGCGCTGCCCGATCTATGCAACGCCTTTCGCTGCGGCCGTTCTGCGTCGCAAGCTGGGCGAGGCGCATCTGCTGCCGCAGGTAAACATCCACACTATCCCCATGGGGTCGCGTTTCGAGGTCGGTCCGTTCGATCTCCAGTTCATCAATGTTACCCATTCGGTGCCCGAAGCGCAGTCTCTGGTGCTGCGCACGCCTTATGGCACGATTGTGCATACGGGTGATCTCAAGCTCGATAACGAGCCCGTTGTCGGCCCGCTGACCGATCTCGACGCTTTTCGCAAGTTGGGTGACGAAGGCGTTCTGGCCATGGTGTGTGACAGCACCAATGTGTTCCGCGAAGGCATTTCCGGTACCGAGGGTCAGGTACGTGATTCCATGGCCGGTCTGATCAAGACCCTGCACGGCCGTGTTGCCATTACCTGCTTTGCTTCCAACGTAGCGCGTGTCGAAAGCATTGCGCGCGCCGCCAAGGCGGCGGGGCGTCAGGTCATGGTCGTCGGGCGCTCGCTGCGTAATCTCGAAGTGGCAGCGCGCGAGTGCGGCTATCTGCAGGATATCCCGCCCTTCCTCGACGAGCGCGAAGCCAACTCGGTTCCCGATAACCGTCTGCTGATGATCATCACGGGAAGCCAGGGCGAACCGCGCTCGGCGCTCTCGCGCATCGCGTCGGACGTGCACCCGAATATCTCGCTCGGTGAAGGTGACACGGTCATTTATTCGTCGCGCATGATTCCTGGCAATGAGCAGGCGGTCATGGCGGTGCAGGATAACCTGACCCGCCGTGGTGCGACCGTGCTCACGGACAAGGATCATCTGGTTCATGTGTCCGGTCATGCGACATCGGATGACCTGCGCCATCTCTATAGCCTCGTGCGCCCGAAGCTGAGCGTGCCGACTCATGGCGAGTGGCGTCATCTGACCGCGCATGCCGCTCTGGCGCGTGAGACGGGTGCGGAAGCGATCCTGCTGGAAGACGGCGATCTGCTGCGTCTCGGTCCCGATCATGCAGAAGTGGTCGATACTGCCCCCACCGGGCGCCTGGCGCTCGATGGCGGTCGCCTGCTGCCCATGACGGGTGGCGTTCTGGCGGCGCGTCGCAAGATGCTGTTCAACGGCATGGTGATTGCAAGCTTTGCTGTCGATGACGAGGGCTATGTGATCGGGATGCCCAAGATCAGCGCACCGGGCCTGCTTGAGGCGGAAGACCCCGAGAGCACGCGTATTTCTGAAGAATTCGCCGATGCAATCGACGAAATTCCCGACGATCTGCGCCGCGACGATTCCGCTTTCCGTGACGCTGCCAAGACGGCGCTGCGTCGTGCTCTGGGGCGCAAGCTTCAGAAGCGTCCGCTGGTCGATGTTCATCTGCTGCGGGTCTGATCCCGCAGCCACTGCTCCTGAACGCGCCGTAAAAGGCGCGCGATTTTTCCTCAGAATGGTTTAGCCTGATGCGTCTCTCCAGCGGTTTTCTGCCCACCCTCAAAGAAGTGCCCGCCGAGGCCCAGATCGCCTCGCATCGTCTGATGCTGCGCGCCGGTCTGGTGCGTCAGACATCCGCCGGTATCTATGCCTGGCTGCCTGCGGGGCTTCGTGTTCTGCGCAATATCGAGCAGATTGTGCGTGAAGAGCAGAATGCTATCGGCGCTCAGGAAGTGCTGATGCCGACCGTGCAGTCTTCAGAGCTGTGGAAGCGCTCGGGTCGTTATGACGCCTATGGGCCGGAAATGCTGCGTATTCGCGATCGCCAGGATCGCGAACTGCTTTACGGGCCGACTAATGAGGAAATGATTACCGATCTCTTCGGTCAGGTGATCAAATCCTACCGCGAGCTGCCTCAGGCGCTCTACCATGTTCAGTGGAAATTCCGCGACGAGCTACGCCCGCGTTTTGGCGTGATGCGCGGCCGCGAGTTCTTCATGAAGGACGCCTATTCCTTCGACGCGTCCTATGATGACGCCGTTGCAGCCTATCGCCGCATGATGCTGGCCTATCTGCGCACCTTCCAGCGTCTGGGCGTGCGGGCTGTACCGATGAAGGCCGATACGGGGCCGATCGGTGGCGATCTGAGCCATGAGTTTCTGGTTCTGGCACCGACTGGCGAGAGCGGCGTGTTTTTCGACGCAGCTCTTGAGGAGCAGGACTGGCTGCATGAATCGGTCGATATCGCCGATCACTCCAGCCTTGAGTCTTTCTTCAGCGCTGTGACGAAATTCTATGCCGCGACCGACGAAATGCATGATGAAAAGGCGTGGGAAGACGTCCCTGCCGATCGTCGTCGCGAAGGCCGTGGCATCGAAGTCGGGCATATCTTCTATTTCGGCACAAAATACACGGAATCTATGGGGATTTCGGTCAGTGGGGCCGATGGCAACCAGTTCTTCCCCGAAATGGGTTCCTATGGGATCGGCGTCTCGCGTCTCGTAGGCGCGATCATCGAAGCCAGCCATGACGAATCCGGTATCATCTGGCCGGATTCCGTTGCGCCTTTCCGCGCGGCCATTCTCAGCCTCAAGCCCGGTGACGAGGCAGTCGATGCGCTGTGCGAAAAGCTTTATGCTGCGGCCCCTGATTCCTTCCTTTACGATGATCGCGGCGAGCGGGCTGGCGTGAAGTTCAACGATGCCGATCTGATGGGTCACCCCTGGCAGATGATCGTCGGTCCTCGCGGTGCAAAAGAGGGCAAGGTCGAGCTCAAGCGCCGTGCGACTGGCGAGCGTTTCGAGTTGTCGGTTGAAGAGGCTCTGGCCAAGGTGCTCGGCGCCGATGCAGCAGGCAAGGACGCCGCCTGATCATGTTCAATCGCTTCGAGCGCGTGGTGGCGGGGCGCTATCTGCGCGCCCGTCGCGGAGAGCGCTTCGTCTCCATCATCGCCATTTTCTCGCTGATCGGGATCGCGCTCGGTGTGGCGACCCTCATCATCGTCATGGCGGTGATGAACGGGTTTCGCGCCGACCTGATGGGCCGCGTGCTCGGGCTGAATGGCGATCTGAACATCTTCAGCGCCGGTCACAGCATCAGCAATTATCAGGATGATGTCGTTGCCATCAAAGGCGTGAAGAACGTCACGCGCGTCACGCCGATGGCAGAAGGCACGGTGCTGATCGATGCCGGCAGCTATTCGACGGGTGGCGTGGTGCGTGGCATCGCACCGGACGATCTGCGCGATCTTCATGCGCTGAGTGATTCGGTGATCGACGGCAAGCTGTCCGATTTTCAGGGCGATGACGCCATAGCCGTCGGCACCACTTTGGCCGCGCGCGCCGGGCTTGGCGTCGGCAGCAAGGTAACCCTGCTTTCGCCCAACGGACGCGCTACGCCTTTTGGGACCATGCCACGCATACGCGCCTATCATGTGGCGATGGTGTTCGATGCCGGGGTCAATGATTACGATACGAGCGTCATCCTCATGCCGCTTGATTCGGCCCAGCGCTTTCTCATGATGCCCGGGGCCGTATCGCTCATTCAGGTCGCGACGAAAGACGCGCTGGAAGTCGCCCCCGTGACGCGTGCCATCGCCGAGCGTCTGGACGACCCCAGACTGCGCGTTATGGACTGGACACAGAGCAATAATGCGTTTCTCGGTGCGCTGACCGTGCAGCAGAACGTGATGTTCCTCATCCTGACGCTCATCATTCTCGTGGCGGCTTTCAATGTGATTTCGTCCATGATCATGATGGTCAAGGACAAGACACGTGATATCGCCGTGCTGCGCACGCTCGGCGCGAGCCGCGGAGCGATTATGCGCATCTTCCTGATGTGCGGCGCCTCTGTCGGTGTGTCGGGCACGTTGATCGGTTTCGGTATTGGAGTCGTGTTCTGCCTCAATATCGAGCGCATCCAGCATGGCGTCGAGCATCTGACCCATACCAGCCTGTTCAATCCGGAATTCTACTATCTCGAACATCTGCCCGCGAAGCTGATCTGGTCTCAGGTCATTGAAGTGATGGTAATGTCGCTGGCTTTGTCTTTCATCGCGACGCTCTATCCTTCGTGGCGCGCGGCCAAAACCGATCCGATCGAGGCGCTGCGTCATGAGTGAAACACCTGTCCTCAGCCTCGAGGGCGTCACGAGACGGTTCCGCTCGGGTGACGAGACGCTGGAAATTCTCAAGGGGGCGAGTTTCGACCTGTTCCCCGGCGAGATCGTGGCCCTGGTCGCGCCGAGCGGCACGGGCAAGTCGACTTTGCTGCACATAGCGGGTCTTCTTGAATCGCCTCAGGAGGGGGCAGTGCGTGTCGCCGGGCGCGAAACGCGCACGCTCAGCGATACGCTGCGCACGCAGATACGTCGTGACGAGATCGGCTTCGTCTATCAGTTCCATCATCTTCTGGCCGAGTTCTCGGCGTTGGAAAATGTGGTTCTGCCCCAGCATGTGGCGGGCGTTTCCCCGCGTGACGCGAAAGCGCGCGCAACCGATCTCTTGACGCGTTTCGGTCTGTCGCACCGCCTTCAAAACCTGCCCGGCAAGCTGTCGGGTGGTGAAAAACAGCGCGTGGCCATTGCGCGGGCTCTGGCGAACCGACCCGGATTGCTGCTGGCTGATGAGCCGACCGGCAATCTCGATGTGCATACGTCCGACGCCGTCTTCGACGAATTGCTGCGCGCCGTGCGCAGCGAAAAGGTTGGTGCGTTGATCGCGACCCATAATGAAGACCTGGCGTCGCGTATGGACCGTGTCGTGACGCTGCGCGACGGTCAGATCGTCGCGAAATAAAGAAAGGGATGAAGCCAGGGGGCGGGTCTGATACATCCTGCCTCATGTCCCATGCCCGCTTCGTTCACCTTCGTAATCACTCCGCCTATTCGCTGAGCCAGGGGGCGATACGCATCCCCGATCTGGTGGCTCTGGCCGCCGAATCGGCCATGCCTGCGGTGGGGCTGACGGATACGGGCAACCTCTTCGGGGCGCTGGAATTCTCGCAATATTGTACGAGCAAGGGCGTGCAGCCGATTGTCGGCTGTCAACTTGCCTTGCCGTCGCGCAGCGACAAGCCGGGTGCGCCCTCCGAACCCATGGTGGCGCTTGCACGTAACGAGATCGGTCTCGCCAATCTGCAGTTTCTCTCTTCCGAGGGGTTTCTGAAGGGCGATCCTTCCGATCCGGCTATTATGCTCGAAACGCTCTGCGGTCACGCCGAAGGGCTGTTCTTGCTTACAGGGGGCACGCGCGGGCCGCTTTTCCGTCTTCTGGCCGAAGGGCAGGAGGAGCAGGCGATGGCCCTGTTGCGCCGTCTGCATGAGAGCTTTGGCGATAACATGGCCGTCGAACTCCATCGCCACGGTCTGGCTGAGGAAAAAGCCGTCGAGCCCGGGATGATCGCGGCGGCTGACCGTCTCGGTCTGCCATTGGTCGCGACCAATGAGTGCTTCTATGCCAAGCCCGCAATGCATGAGGCCCATGATGCACTGCTCTGCATCGCGCAGGGCCGTACCATGGCTGAGCAGGAGCGCTGGCGTGTCACGCCAGAGCACTGGTTCAAAAGCCCGGACGCGATGCGGGCTCTTTTTGCGGATCTGCCCGAGGCCTGTGACAACACGCTCATGATCGCTCAGCGCTGCGCTGTGAAGGTCTCGACGCGGCCGCCGCTTCTGCCCGTCTGCCCTAAGGTCAACGAGGGCGAGACAGAGGAAGAGACGCTTCGATCGATGTCGAGGGGTGGGTTGAAGCTGCGCCTGGAGCGCATGACTGCCGATGAGGCGACACGGACGCGCTATGAAGAGCGGCTGGAGATGGAGCTGGGCATCATAGCCCGCATGGGCTTCCCCGGTTACTTTCTGATCGTCGCCGATTTCATCCAGTGGGCGAAGGAACATGACATCCCGGTCGGACCGGGACGTGGATCGGGCGCAGGCTCTCTCGTCGCCTGGGCGCTGACCATTACCGATATCGATCCGCTGCCTTTCAATCTGCTGTTCGAGCGCTTTCTGAACCCCGAACGCGTGTCGATGCCCGATTTCGATATCGATTTCTGTCAGGACCGGCGCGACGAGGTGATCCGCTATGTGCGCACCGAATATGGTGGCGAGCGCGTGGCGCAGATCATCACTTTCGGTAAGCTTCAGGCGCGCGCTGCCGTGCGCGACGTGGGGCGTGTGCTGGGTCTGCCTTTTGGCATGGTCAACCGTGTTGCCGAGCTGATTCCGAACAACCCGGCCAAGCCAGTGACGCTCAAACAGGCGATCGATGGCGAGCCGCGCTTGCAGGAAATGCGCGATAATGACGAGGCGCTACGCCGTCTCATGGAAATCGCGTTGCAGCTTGAAGGGCTCTATCGCCACGCCTCGACCCATGCTGCCGGCGTTGTGATCGGCGATCGTGAGCTGGTCGAGCTCGTGCCGCTCTATCGCGACCCCAAAAGCGATATGCTGGTCACGCAGTATAACATGAAGTTTGTCGAGCAGGCGGGGCTGGTGAAGTTCGACTTCCTTGGCCTGACCACGCTCACCATTCTCAAACGCGGAATCAATTTCATCGCGCAGCAGGGCATCGAGGTCGATCTTGCAACGCTGCCGCTCGACGATGCGCCGACCTATGACATGTTGGCCCGCGGCGATGCGGGCGGTGTATTCCAGTTTGAAGGCGCGGGCATGCGTGACGTGCTCAAGCAGATGCGCCCGACACGGCTTGAGGATCTGATTGCGGCAGTGGCGCTCTACCGGCCGGGGCCGATGGCGAATATCCCCGATTACTGCGCGCGCAAGCACGGGGCGGATTGGGAGCCGCCTCATGAGGAGATCCGCGATATCCTGTCAGAGACCTATGGTATCATGGTCTATCAGGAACAGGTCATGCAGATCGCCCAGAAAATGGCCGGGTACAGTCTCGGCGGCGCCGATCTGCTGCGTCGCGCCATGGGCAAGAAAATCCGTGCGGAGATGGACACGCAGCGCGAGATTTTCGTCAAGGGCGCGACCGGACGCGGCATCACGCCGGAAAAAGCGGCCGAAGTGTTCGACCTCATGGCCCGCTTTGCCGATTACGGCTTCAATAAATCCCACGCCGCCGCTTATGCCCTTGTGTCGTATCAGACGGCCTGGATGAAGGCGAACCACCCGGTGGCCTTCCTGGCCGGATGCATGTCGCTGGCACGAGAAAAGACCGACAAGCTTGCCTCGCTCTGTCAGGAGGCGCGTCGGATGAAAATCAAGGTGCTGCCGGTCGATATCAACCGTTCGAAAGCTGATTTTTCGCTCGAGAAACAGGAAGACGGTAGCTGGGCCATCCGCTACGCGCTTGCTGCCATCAAACGCGTGGGCTTCTCGGCCATGGAAGCCATTGTCGAGGCGCGCGGAGACAAGCCTTTCACCAGCTTGGCCGATCTGGCCGCTCGTTGCGACGCCAGGCAGCTCAACAAGATCCAGATCGAAAATCTGGCCAAGGCGGGCGGTTTCGACTCACTGGGCAAGCCGCGGCATATCGTTTTTGCCAGCTCGGAAATCATCATGCGTCGGGCGCAATCCGAAGCGCAGGAAGCGGCTTCAGGTCAGATCGGACTGTTCGGCGCCGCGGCCGAACCGGAAGAGTTGCGCCTTGCAGAAGCGCCGTACTGGCCCGAATTCGAGCGTCTGGCGGCTGAGGCAGAAGCCATCGGCTTTCACATGTCGGCGCATCCGCTCGACGCCTATCGCTCTGTGCTCAAGCGCGCCAATGTGCTGACTTCCCAGAACCTCATGACAGCTGCGGAAAACGGCTCCTATCGCGTACGCATCGCGGGATGCGTGGTCGACAAGAAGGAGCGCCCGACCAAGAGTGGCAGCAAGATGGCCTGGGTGCGTCTGTCAGATGCGACAGGGGGCTGCGAGGTCACGCTGTTCTCCGAGGTGCTGTCGCGCTGCCGCGACCTGCTAGTGGCCGGTCAGGCCGTTATGGTGACGGCGGATCTGAAGCTGGAGGGTGACGCGCTGCGCATCACGGCAACCGACGTGACAGATCTGGAAAAGGCGGCGGCTCAGGAAAGCTCTGAAATGCGCGTCTGGATCAGCGATGCCTCAGCCGTGACAAAGGTGCGCGACCTACTGGGCAGCAAGGGCAGGGGGCGCGGCAAGATCGTGCTGGTGCCAGCCGTTGACGAAACAAAGGCAATAGAGGTGACTCTCAGCGGGCACTTCCCGGTCACGCCGCGCTTGGGCGAGCAATTACGGACTATTCAGGGCGTCTCACGTATCGATCATCTCTGATGCCTTCATGCCTCCTCCCGGAGCCAACTCTGTGGCTCATGCCGCCGGCCTGAGTGCAGGTGAATGCCACCGTCATTTTGCGCCTCTGGTCCCGTCGCCCGGCTTGTGTATCTGTTTCAGTAATCGGTTCTGAAAGCAGAGCACCAGCGCCGTCGAAAGGGGGCGCAGAAATGCCGGTTCGGTAAACAGCATCGGGAAAACTTGCAGCATTTGCACAGCGTGCCCGGATATACGCCTTGATAGTGGCGTGTGCCGGAATGGCCAATTCGCGCATTGGGGTGGCGTTTCGGTTGACGCGGCCACCCGTTCCGCTTCAGCGAGGCGGCTGTCGCTCGTTTCCATCTGATATTCCGCGTAGAGCGGTTTGACATCAAGCCACCGTGTTATGGGCTGCCGGGAACGGGACGGAGAGAAAAAGCCTGAGCGTGATCGTGTTGGTATCATACGAAGTGAAGTCCCCTCGGACGAGCGGCGGTGCGGCTCAATTTTCTCGAACATTGCGCAGGAGGGCGACAGCCTTGAGAACAGCGCGCCCGAATATTTCGTTTGCCGCAGCGCGCAACGAGGCCACCAGACCGTAATCGATCACGGGCGTAGCCATGGTGATGCTTGAGGATTTCGGGAATACGGCTTTCCCGCTTCGCTCAGGAGCTAAGGTTCCGGCGAGTGCGAGACTGGATATTTCCAGACTCATCCGGGATGAAAGGTGACGAGCGCTCATCGTCTTCAAAGCGATGCGGTGCGGCGGTATTGTGTTGGAGTGCATCATCGCAGTCTTGCCTCTTGGCCGGGGCTGACGACAATTGCATCGTCAGGACGATCGGCTTTCGAGAGCCTAGAGCCCAGACATTGCAGGAGCCTGACGACATGACCCTGAGATGCAGTTTATCTCTGGTTCCTGCATGATCAGCAGGTTGACGTGGTCGACGGGCCCGTAGGAAGCACCACCCTGAAACTCGCGCCGCCCCCTCGGGTATGGTCGATCTGAATACTGCCGCCGTGCAGTGTCACGATGTCTCTCACGGCGGCGAGGCCGAGACCGGTTCCCGGCTCGTGATGGTCCTTGCGCCAGAATGGCTCGAACACGTGTTGACGATCTTCCTCCGCGATGCCCGTTCCATGATCGGAAACCGTGATGGTCGTACGGGAGGGCTCAGCGTCGAGCTTGACGAAGATCGTTCCCCCCTCTGGCTCGGCCTTCGTGGCATTATCGATGAGATTTGTCAGGAGGCTGCCAAGCGCTTGACGATCGCCTTTGATTTCCCATTTTGGAGCGCTGCATTGCAGATCTATCGACCGGCGATTGCGCAAGACGTAAGGGGCACAATCCGCCACGGCTTCCTGCAGGAGATCCACTAGGTCGAGGGTTGTAAAGGAGGTCGTCTGCTGGCGGTCCAGGCGGGCGATGATCAGGAGCTGATCGACAAGACGACGCAGCCGATGCACGTCCCTTCCCAGGCTGACCCGGCTTTCACTATCGAGCTTGATCTGATCGATGCGCGCCTGGAGTATGGCGACAGGCGTACGCAATTCATGAGCGGCATTCGCCATGAAGAAATGCTGCTGCTGCCATCCCAACGCAATGCGCGCCAAGGCGGCGTTGATCGCCTGTACGGCAGGACGAAGTTCACTGGGCAATCCGTCTGTCGGCAGGGGATGGTTGATATTATGAAGGTCAATCGAGGCTGCCGCACGTTTGACAAGACTGAGCGGGCGCAGCGCCCAGATGATCAGAAGAGGCAGTGAGATAAACACCCCGATCATCAGCGGGCTGTAAACGAGCACGAGTGGTTTGAATAACTCGAAGAAACTCGGGATGTCCGCGATCCCGAACGATTCTCCTGTGACCGCTATGCTGACCTTGCCGAAACGGGTCGTGAGTTTATCGAAATAGATCGGCTCCTTGCCTGGTTGCCTCGTGTCGTAGCCTTCGGAATCTTCAAGCCGCACAGGGGCAATCTGTTTCAGCAGATCGCTGAGATATTTGTTCGAGCCTCGCGCGATCCGCCCGTCAGCGCCCGCTATGGCGTAAATCAGATCAGGTCGAGAGGAGACATATCGGCGCAAGGCCGGTGTGGGCACGATCGCCAGCGCCCCCGAGGCGTCGATGACCAGCGAGTCCTTGATGAGGTCTTGCGTCGTGATATCCGCGATGTCGGTATAGCTCGTATCCGGTAGCAGAAACGGGTGCAGAAAAACGACGAAAAGTACGCAAACGAGCTGAAAACCCAATAATAGGGCGGTGATACGTATGCGTATCGAGGTGAAGCGGGGGATCCACATTCAGCATTGATCCAGAAGATAGCCGACCCCGCGGATCGGATGAATCACGATACCCGCCTTCAAGGCGGTAAGACGGACGCGCAGGCGCGAGATATGCGCATCCAGCGTGTTGGACTGGATGTCATCATCGAAGCCATAGATTTCCTCGATCAGTGTCTCGCGTCTGACAACGCGTCCGGCCCGCCGTACGAGTGTCTCGAGGACAGCAAGCTCGCGCCGTTTGAACAGCACCGGGGTTCCGTCGATCGTAATTTCGCGCGTGGAAGGATGAAAGCCGAGCCGACCGCAGATTATGGGCGGCGTTTCCTCAGCGCCAGGGCGGCGCAGCGCGGCTCTTGTCCGCGCAAGAAGCTCGGCCATGTCAAAGGGTTTGGGGAGATAGTCATCTGCCCCCTCATCGAGTCCCAATACCCTGTCCGGTATCGCATCCAGTGCCGAGAGAACGATGATCGGTGCGCCGGGCTGGACCGCGCGCAATGTCCGGATCAGGCTGAGACCGTCTCCGTCAGGGAGGCGACGGTCGAGAAGCACAAGTGCATAGGAAGCAAGTGCTGCCATTTCGCGTGCATCGGCCAAAGAACCCGCGGAATCGATTGCGAATCCGGCAGCCTGAACGCCTCTGGTGATCAGGGTCGCCATGTCCAGTTCGTCTTCAATCAACAGGATGCGCATGAACCAACTTCCGTAAACAGGAGCAGCGCTTGGGCGACCCTGGTCTAGAGACAGGGCACAAGTGAGAGAAAGCCTGTGCACGGCGGTGCGCATAACAGACCTACATTGCGCGAACATGACACGCCATACGAATGTACGTAGGGTTTTTCTTGCGTAGTCGAACCGAATTTGCGTGGCACGTTGCCCTGTCGGTGGGTGCAATCGGGTATCGCTCTGTCGCCATGCACCGCCTGGGCAGATGTAAAATCAGCCCGAGATGCCCTGTTCACGCATTCCTATTGGGAAGCGACGCACCCTTCTGACGCATCGCTCCACTCAAAGCGCATGTTTTCCGGTGAGATAAAGCGCTTCCTCCTTGTCTTTTGTGGCAAAAAAGGCGATACCGCGCCCGTCTCACTTCTTTGATGGCGTTGTCGTCAGAGGAAAGGGACAATTCGCACGTATGACGACAGACTATCTGGTGTCGGCCCGCAAGGCTGGCGGAGTCATACGGAGGCACAACCAGAAGATTAGGAATTTGCATCATGGCGATGCCAGAATTCACCATGCGTCAGCTGCTCGAAGCCGGCGTTCATTTCGGTCACCACACGCGTCGCTGGAACCCGGCAATGGCGCCGTATCTGTTCGGCATCCGCAACCAGGTCCACATCATCGACCTGCAGCAGACCGTTCCGATGCTCGACCGCGCCCTTCAGGCCGTTCGCAACACGGTTGCCGGTGGTGGTCGCGTGCTGTTCGTCGGCACCAAGCGCGCTGCAGCCGAGCATGTTGCTGAAGCCGCCACGCGTTGCGGACAGTACTACGTCAACCATCGCTGGCTCGGCGGGATGCTGACCAACTGGAAGACCATCACGGGTTCGATCAAGCGCCTGCGCCAGATCGACGAGATGCTCTCGGGCGATACGCATGGTCTGACGAAGAAGGAAATTCTCGATATCACCCGTGACCGCGAGAAGCTTGAGCGTTCGCTCGGCGGCATCAAGGAAATGGGCGGCCTGCCCGACATCCTGTTCGTGATCGACACGAACAAGGAAAAGCTGGCCGTCGAAGAAGCCAACAAGCTCGGTATTCCGGTTATTGCTGTTCTCGACAGCAACTCCGATCCGGCAGGCGTGACCTACCCGATCCCGGGCAATGACGACGCGATCCGCGCCATCACCACCTATTGCGACCTCGTGGCGCAGTCGGTTCTGGACGGCATCTCGGCAGAAATGGCTGCTTCGGGCGTTGATTTCGGCGCTTCTGAAGAGCTGCCGGTCGAGACGGTTGTCGAAGAGACGACGACCGAAGCTCCGGCGGAAGCCGCTGCAGCAGCTCCGGCCGAGGCCTGATCTGCACGTGGAGAGCTTTCGGGCTCTCCCGGCATTTGACTATTATGGGCGTGCCCGGCTGAAAGGCTGCGGCACGCCGTTTCATTCCTGAAGGAGTATGGAACATGGCGGAAATCACAGCTGCCCTCGTTCGTGACCTGCGCGAAAAGACCGGCGCCGGCATGATGGACTGCAAGAAGGCTCTCACCGAAGCCGCTGGCGATATGGATGCTGCCATCGACTGGCTGCGCGCCAAGGGCCTTTCGCAGGCTGCAAAGAAGTCGGGCCGTACCACGGCTGAAGGCCTCGTGGCCGTTGCTTCCGGCAAGAACAAGGCCGCCATGGTCGAAGTCAATGCGGAGACCGATTTCGTTGGTCGTAACGAAGCGTTCCAGGCATTTGTGGAAGCCGTGGCTCACGCTGCTCTCGAAGCCGGTGACGACCTCGACACCCTGTCGCAGGCGAAGCTTGCTTCGGGCCGCACGGTTGCCGAAGAACTGACCCACCTGATCGCCACGATCGGCGAGAACATGTCGCTGCGTCGCGCCAAGGTTCTGACCGTTCCTTCGGGCATCGTGGCCTCCTACGTCCATGGCGCGCTGCGTCCGGGCGTTGGCAAGATCGGCGTTCTGGCAGCGGTCGAAGCACCGTCGGAATCCGAAGCCCTGCTGACGCTTGGTCGTCAGATCGGCATGCATGTCGCAGCAGCCCGCCCGGCTGCGCTCGAAGTTGCCAGTGTCGACCCGGAAGCTCTGGAGCGCGAGCGCCAGGTTCTGATCGAGCAGGCTCGCGAGTCCGGCAAGCCGGAAGCCATCATCGAAAAGATGATCGAAGGCCGCATCCGCAAGTTCTATGAAGAAGTGGTTCTTCTGGAGCAGGTCTGGGTGCATGACGGCGAGACACGCGTTGCCAAGGTTGTCGAGAAGGCCGGTGCCAAGCTCGTGGCGTTCGAGCGCTTCCAGCTCGGCGAAGGCATCGAGAAGGAAACCAGCGATTTCGCTGCTGAAGTGGCGGCTGCTGCTGGCGGCTGATCGTCTGATCGAGCCTCAAATCGGGCGCGGCGCATGAATTTCGAGTGCGCCGCGATCGTCCTCTCCGCCCGCCGCTATGGCGAGGGCGGGGCGGTGGTCCATCTCTTTACCGAAGAGTATGGACGCATTGCCGGTCTGGTGCGTGGCGGCTCGTCACGACGTCAGGCCGCGCTCTGGCAGCCGGGTAATCTCATTCTTGCCCGCTATGCCGCACGCCTTTCCGAGCAGCTGGGACAGCTGACTGGCGAAATGGTGCAGGAAACCGCTGTCAGGCTTCTTGATCGCCCCCTGCAACTGGCCCTCGTGCAGGCCGCCGCCGAACTGACCGATTCCGCTCTGCCGGATCGTGAACCTCATCCCGATTTCTTTCTTCGCACGATACGCGACCTGACGGCCTTCTGCGTGCTGGCGGATCCGGCGCCGGTGATAGACTATGTGCGTTGGGAAACAGCTCTCCTCGCGACACTCGGCTATGGTCTGACGCTGGATAGCTGCGCCGTAACAGGAGCAATGCACGGTCTGTCTTACGTGTCACCCAAGACAGGTCGGGCCGTCAGCGCGGAGGGGGCAGGCAACTGGGTCGATCGTCTTCTGCCGCTCCCCGCCTATCTGCGCCCCGATGGCGGCGATGCGGGAGCCGATGATCCGGCTCTGTGGGCGCAAGGTCTCGCTCTGACCGGGCATTTTCTCTCACGCCATCTCTTTGGGGCCCGCCATCGCCCTGTGCCAGCCTCACGAGAGCGGCTCGAAGCCCGAGTGCTCAGGATGGTAGAGGGGCAGGGTGAGGGCAAGGGAGAGGGAGTAAGCAACGCTGTCATCGATCGTGGCTCTGTTGAGCCTCAGGGGGCCTAGAGCCTGGTCGGAACGGCTCTCTCTCTATCCAGAGACGGTGAGTGGGCAGTAGTTCACCTGTCAGTAAAGGGAGGGGCCTCACATCTTTAAGGCCACTCCTTACCTGTTCACTTCTTTAGACGACCCGGTCCCTTCGAATAGGGCGCGCGCGGTCGTGGCAATCGAGCATGGGGTTCCACTGCGTGCTCGTCCCGCTCCAGCCCGCGCATGCGTCACAGGGCTCGAGGTAGCGAACGCAGGAGACAGGCCACTTTCATGTGGCGTGGCTGCATGGCACAGATAAACAGCCCGGAACAAAACAGGACATTTCTACTGGACAGGGCGCGGGCCTGCCCCTTATCTGCCCTGAAACGAAAGGGCGCGGCATGAGCAAGGATCTGGCAGGACATATCGAGGATACGAAACTCGCCGACGCCTTGAGCGAGCGCTATATCGCTTACGCGATGTCGACCATCATGGCGCGTTCCCTGCCGGATGTGCGTGACGGCATGAAGCCGGTTCATCGGCGCATTCTCTACGCCATGCAGCAATTGAAGCTGGATCCGAGTTCCGGTTTCAAGAAATGTGCCCGCGTGGTGGGTGACGTTATCGGTAAGTTCCATCCTCATGGAGACGCCGCCGTTTACGAGGCACTTGTGCGTCTGGCGCAGGATTTCGCCGTGCGTTATCCGCTGGTCGAGGGCCAGGGCAATTTTGGGTCCATCGACGGCGATAACGCTGCCGCCATGCGTTATACGGAATCGCGCCTGACCGAAGTTGCCAGGGCATTGCTGGAGGGCATCGAGGACGATGCCGTCGATTTCCGCCCAACCTACGATAACGAGGACGCCGAGCCGGTCGTGCTTCCGGGCGCCTTCCCCAATTTGCTGGCCAATGGGGCTGCCGGTATTGCGGTTGGCATGGCGACCAGCATTCCGCCGCATAATGCGGCCGAGATCTGCCGTGCTGCGCGCCATCTGATCGATGACCCGCAGGCCTCCGTCGAAACGCTGATGCAGTACATGCCGGGGCCGGATTTCCCGACCGGCGGCGTGCTGATCGAAGAGGCGCAGAGCATGCGCACCGCCTATGAGACCGGGCGTGGCAGTTTTCGCACCAGAGCGCGATGGGAAGTCGAACAGGGGCGTTTCGGCACCTGGACCGTCATCGTGACCGAGATTCCTTATCAGGTGCAGAAATCGCGTCTGATCGAGCAGATTGCCGAGCTGATGGAGCTCAAGAAGCTGCCTCTGCTTGGCGATATCCGCGATGAAAGTACGACCGACATCCGTCTCGTTCTTGAGCCGAAAACCAAGGGTATCGAGCCCGAAGTCCTCATGGAGACGCTGTTTCGCATCACGGCGCTCGAGAGCCGGTTCAGCCTGAACATGAACGTGCTGGACGCCAATCGCGTGCCGCGGGTTATGGGGCTGCGCGAGGTCATCCAGTCCTGGCTCGACCATCGTGAAATCGTGCTCGTTCGTCGTTCGAACCATCGTCTGAGCGCGGTGGAGCGCCGCCTGGAAATCCTCGAAGGGTTTCTGGCGGTCTATCTCAATCTCGATGAGGTGATCCGCATCATCCGCGAGGGTGACGATCCCAAGCCCGAACTGATGCTTGCTTTCAGCCTGACCGATCTACAGGCCGAATATGTGCTGAACATGCGTCTGCGCTCGCTTCGCAGGCTCGAGGAAATCGAGATCCGCAAGGAGCGCGATGCGCTTCTCAAGGAGAAAGCGGGCCTCGAAGGGCTGCTTGGCAGCGAGCGCAGGCGCTGGACCCGTATCGGTAAGGAGCTTGAGGCAACAGCGGCGCGGTTCGGCGATGGCGCACTTGGCGCTCGCCGCACACAGATCGCTGCCCCCCCGGCCCCGATCGATCTGAGCGCCGCCATTCAGGTCGATCGCGAACCGCTTACCGTGCTGTTGTCCCGAGAAGGATGGGTGCGAGCGATCAAGGGTCATGGGATCGATCCCGAAAGCCATAAATTCAAGGAAGGCGACGCTTTCGGCCTGTCGCTCGAATGCCAGAGCACCGAGCGTCTCTGTCTTCTGGTAAGTGGCGGACGTGTCTTTACGCTCAAGGCCGCCGATCTGCCGCGCGGACGCGGCTTCGGCCAGCCTATCCGTGTTCTGGCCGATTTGCCTCAGGAAGAAGAAATCGTCACTTTTTTCGTTCTCGACGAGAATGGGCGGCGTATCCTGGCAAGCGAGAGCGGGCGCGGCATGGTAGTGCGCGATGTCGATATGGCGGCCGAAAAGCGCACGGGCAAGCAGGTGCTGACCTTGCGTGACGGCGATCGCGCCTCGTTCTGCGTGGCTGTGACGGGCGACCAGGTCGTGACCATGGGTAGCAACCGCAAGGCCCTTTCTTTCGCTGTTTCAGCACTGCCGGAAATGACCAAGGGCATGGGTGTGACTATCCAGAAGCTTCCACCGGGGCAGCGTCTGGTCGATCTGCGTGTCTTCTCCAGTGCGGAAGGACTGGTCTGGCATGAGGGGCAGAAGCCGCGCAGCGACGCCGATCTTGCCTCCATCGCTGGCAAGCGCGCCGACCAGGGCAAGGCGGCGCCACAATGGATGACTCGCAAACCCGCATCGCGCGGGTAGTCCTGCACCTGCCGTTCAGCTTTTCTCAATGGCAAGGCGCTGCCACTGTCCGGCCCTGAGGATCTCTGCCGGGCCAAAACGCGATTTGTAGCCCATCTTGGCGCTGCCCGGCACCCAGTAGCCAAGATAGAGATAGGGCTTGCCACGTCGCGCAGTCTCCTCGATCAGCCAGAGGATCGAGGCCGTGCCGTAGGAGCGGTGCGGGTCATCGACGCAGTAGAAGGTGTAGACCGCCGATAGCCCGTCAGAGAGCATATCGACAAGAGACACGCATACCAGTCTTCCTTCTCTGGTGCGGAACTCGAAAACGCTCGTTTCGATCGGGCTGGTTTCGATCATGGCCTGATAATCGTCCAACCCCATAAGCGCCATATCGCCATCGATATGGCGTTGCTCCTGATAGGCGCGAAACAGATCATACTGCTCCATGGTCGCGACGATGGGGCGCTCTGTCACGGTCAGATCGCCGAGACTGCGTTTGATCCGGCGCATGGTGCGATCAGGCGCGAACTCGAAGACCGGCAGCCGGATGGGAATGCAGGACTGGCAGTTATGGCAGACCGGCGCATAGACGATGCCATGGCTGCGCCTGAAACCCGCGCGGGAGAGGCGGTCGTGAAGCAGGTCAGCATCGATCCCGACCAGTTCGGTCATGACCTTGCGCTCGATGCGACCGGGCAGATAGGGGCAGGGCGAGGGCTCTGTCGTGTAGAAAAGCTGGGGTCGGTGTGCAGACATGACCATCCTCCCATTCTCCTCTACGTTGTCCGGTGCGTCTGAGCGATGATCCTCCATAATCTCATATTTTACGATGAATTTCGTCGTTGCAAGATGGTGGTCTTTGAATTTCGGTCGAATACGCTAACGTTATGAATGATGAGCTGGCCTATCACGCTTTTTGACTACTTCATGATTGTCCTGCGGGTCTGTCTCGCTGTGTCGGTGACGCTGCATGTTCTGAGGACGAAACAGAATACGGCGGCCTGCGCGGGCTGGATCGGGGTAAGCTGGCTCATGCCCGTTTGCGGGGCCTTGCTCTATCTCATGTTCGGCATCAACCGCGTCAGACGTCTGGCGCGCCGTCTGGTCAGCGACCATCACTGGCGCGGCAGAGGTCTTGCCTATCATGCACGCCATCGTCTGAAGGGCGATTTCGAGCCTCTGGCACGCATGGTGGGCAAATTGACCGAACGTCCCCTTCTGGGCGGTAATTCCATCACCTGCCTGCATGATGGCGATAATATCTATCCGCGCATGCTTGAGGATATTGCGTCAGCGCGCGTGTCTATCCTCCTCTGCTCCTATATCTTTCGGGCCGATCGGATCGGTGACCAGTTTGTCGAGGCCCTTGCCCTTGCCCATGCCAGAGGCGTTGCCGTGCATGTTCTGGTCGATGGGATCGGAGGCGGTTATTTCTTTTCCGGCATCGCCAGGGCGCTGAGCAGCAGGGGCATTCCCTGCCATCGGTTCATGCACTCGCTCCTGCCGTGGAAGATGCCTTTCATCAATCTGCGCAATCATCGCAAGATGCTGATCGTCGACGGGCGTATCGGCTTCATGGGCGGTCTCAATATCGGAGAGGAAAATCTGCGCCGCCTGCGCACGAAGCACCCGGTCGCCGACACGCATTTCCGTCTCGAAGGGCCAGTGGTGCATCAGCTGACAGAGGCGTTTGCGCGCGACTGGTCTTTCACCTGCGGAGAGCAGCTCGACGGCGAGATCTATTTTCCCGAGCCCGAGCGCCAGGGCGATATCCCGATGCGTGTCGTGACGTCCGGGCCGGATAACGATCTCGAGAAAATAGAATTTTCGATGTTGCAGGCGATCGCGCTCTCACGACGTTTCGTGCGCCTCATGACACCGTATTTTCTGCCCAATGAGCGTCTGGTATCCGAGCTTTGCCTAGCCGCCCTGCGCGGGGTGGATATCGATATCATTCTGCCGAAACGCAGCAATCATCGTCTGATCGATTATGCCCGCGATGCCAGTCTCGCGCCTTTCCTGACAGCCGGGTGTCATGTCTGGATGAGCCGACCGCCCTTCAACCATGCCAAGCTTCTTGTCGTCGATGAGGCATGGTCCTTTGTGGGGAGCAGCAATATCGACGCGCGTAGCCTGAGGCTGAATTTCGAGATCAATCTCGAAATCTACAGTGAGTCCGTGGCCCAGGAGTTAAACGCTTTCATCGAACGCCACCGCACGCGGCGCCTGACCCATCATGCGCTCGACAGCATGAGCGCCGTGCGTAAAATCCGAAACGCTTCCGTCAGGCTCTTCAGCCCTTATCTTTAAGCTGCTGTCTGTCTTTCAATCGCTGGAAGAAGCTTCGGTGTCTGTCCGGGGCTTCGAGCCGTAATGTCACCCGGATCGGGTGATGGTCCGAGCTTTGGTTAGGCAGAACGGCGGTTTCGAGCGGTGTCATGCCACGCACCATGCAGCGATCGATGCGAATGGGCAGCACATCGGCCATGCGATGCGTCGCTTCTCTCGGACCGACATCCCTGAAGCCGGGCATCAGGGTGGGACCCACGAGATTGAAATCACCCATGACAAGGGCGTTATGCCGCAGCATGGGCGCGATGCGACGCAGCTGACGCCGGTTGAGAATCTGGCCGTGCGACAAATGAACATTGGCAATGGAGAACGAGCCGAAATCGATCAGCTGTGCGGTGCGCCGCACCATCAGCCCAGAGGGCAAAGCGCAGGAAACGGGGGTGCGGGCAAAAGGGAAGCGGCTCCAGCAGGCTGTGCCGTGAATGCGATCTGGCAGGGGGATGCGTGCGTAATGCCCACCGAGTATTTCCGGCAGGCGGTCGAATGTGCCGACTGCCTCCTGCATCAGAAAGATATCCGGTTTCACGCTGCGCGTAACAGCCACGACCTCATCGAGAGGGGCGCCTACGGCACGCAGGAGATTCCAGCTGAGAATGGTAAAACTCTGCCCGATTCGCGGTGTGCCGGTGTCTGCAGAGGAAGAGCTGGGTTCTGCCTGAAGTAAAGAGAGGCTCATTGCAGCATTTTCTTTTCGGTTTGATAGGCGCCACGAGCGAATTCGGTGGTCAATGTATAGCCGACCCCAAGCAATACCGGGCCCAGGAAAATGCCCAGTCCGCCTAATGTGACCACGCCACCCAGAACGCCCAGCACGGTCAGCAGATAGGGCAGCTGCGCGCCGCGTGCGATGAAGGCGGGACGGATGATATGATCGGCGCCCGAGATGAAGACGATGCCGTACCCAGCCAGAAAAAGCCCCCATCCGAGATGGTGATGCACGGCCAGCCAGATGGCTGCCGGGGCCCAGACGAGCGGGGCTCCCACCGGGAATACGGCGACGAAGGCGGCCACGCCACCGAGAAGCACGGGCGCAGGGACGCCGGAAATGAACAGCCCGATGGCCGTCAGCACACCCTGAACGATGGCCGTCCCGAGAATGCCGTACACCGTGCCGCGTATCACGCCGCCGATGATGGTTATGAGCCGGTCAGCATAGCTTCCGGTGATGCGGGTGAGGACGGCATGAATGACACGACCGAGAGAGTCCCCGCTGATCCAGAAAAAAAGGGCGATGAAAAGCGCCATGACCAGCTCGGCCAGACCGCTCGCCATCTGCATCAGGGCCTTGAGCGCGTAATGCGCGATCTGCCCTGCGTAAGGGTGGAGTGCTTCACCGAGGCCTCTGACATCATGGTTCCAGTGCAGATAAGCAGTTGAAAGCTGCGGGCCGATTGCGGGAAGGGAAGCAAGCCAGTTCGGCGCAGGATGGGTACGACCCAGCGCCTCGATTTCGGCATTGATGCCCCCGATGATGAGCGGCAGGTCGGCGATGCCCGTTGAGGTGAGGAGTGCGAGTGGCATGACGATGGCGATGGCGCTGCAGACCATCATGACAACAGCGGCAAGCGAAGGGCGCATGTGGCGGCGCAGGCGCTTGAAGAGCGGCCATGTCGTGAATGTGAGAATGGCGCCCCAGAGGATAGCTGAGAGGAAAGGCCACAGAACGACGCCGCAGCCATAGGCCACACCGACAAGCAGCAATCCCAGCATGATGCGTTCAGTCGTCACAAAAACTCCCCTGGCCCTCAGCCCCACCAGTTGACCGGATCGTGCTTCTGGCTGCTATCGTGCGGTTCTCAACCCGTTCTCGCAAGGTCTGTTCATGACGCTGGCACCCCTCATCAATGTGCAGACCCTGATGGCGCTTCCTGCGCGCCGCTATCGTTATCTCGATGCCTCGATTCTTCTTCCCGGTCAGGAAGGCGATCTCGAGGCCGCGTTTCATGAACTAGCGTTTCCGCAGGCCGATCGTTTCCGTATCAACGAGATATGCGAGAAGGCAGACAGCCTTCCGCATATGGTGCCGGGCGCGGCAGTTTTTGCCGCATTCATGACGGCGCTCGGCATTACCCGCGAGACCGGGCTCGTATTTTACGACCAGAAAGGCAGCATCGGGGCGTGTCGCGCCCATTGGATGGCGTCGCTTTTCGGTCACGACGCTGTTCATGTGCTCGATGGAGGGCTGGCTGCATTTATCCTTGCAGGACACCGTCCGCATGAGGCCCCCGAACCGGCGGCTCCTGCGCCGGAGTTCTATCGGCCGCGCGCGCGCTACGCGCTGCTGGCGGGCAAAGGCGACGTGCTCGCTGCGTTGGATGACCCGAATGCGCTGGTCCTAGATGCGCGGAGCGCTGCGAGGTTCCATGCCGAGGTGCCGGAGCCGAGGCCGAACACACGGGGCGGTCACATGCCGGGAGCGCTCAATCTGCCCTATGGCGATCTGCTCGACGGTCAGGGCTGCTTCATGCAGCCTGAGGCGCTTATGGCGCGTTTGAACGGCTGTGGCGCAGGGAAGCGAGACGTTATTACCAGTTGCGGCTCCGGGTTGACCGCGGCGACATTGACCATGGCGCTGCGTGTGGCCGGTCTTGCGCCGGGACAGCTTTACGATGGGTCATGGGCGGAGTGGGGCAGCGACCCCACGACCCCGATAGAAGCTTCTTAGGAGACGAGAGAGAGTGGAAAACGCCGCAAAGCAGGTTACTTCCGGCTGGAAGCGCCTGTCCTCCCTTCTGGTGCAGGGTGGCCGTCCGGAGCCGACGCCCGAAGAGGGAAGCTTCGTCAACGCCCCGGTTACCCGCGGTTCTACCGTGCTTTTCCCCTCCCTTGCCGCCATGAAGGAGCAGGGGCTGCGCAGCCATGAGCATGAGTTGATCTACGGAGCCATGGGAACGCCGATCCAGCATGAACTCGAAAAGCTCATTGCCTTGATCGAGGGCGGCACCCATAGCCAGGTCGTTTCATCGGGGCTGGCTGCCTGCACCTTGCCGTTGCTGGCTTTCCTGAATGCTGGTGACCATCTGCTTCTGCCGGATTCCGTTTATGGGCCGACGCGACGTTTTGCGAGTACGATGCTCGCACGCTTGGGGATCGAGACCAGCTATTACGCGCCGCTCGCCGATGAGGCCACGATCATCGGGATGATGCGCGAGAATACGAGGGTGGTATTTGCCGAAAGTCCCGGTAGCCACACCTTCGAGGTTCAGGACGTGCCGATGCTTGCGCGTGTCGCGCATGAGCGCAATGCGCTGCTGATGCTCGACAATACGTGGGGCATAGGCATCTTCCAGCCGTTCCGTCACGGGGTGGATGTGTCGATTCAGGCGCTTACCAAATATCCAGCCGGTCATTCCGACGTCATCGCAGGTGCGATTACCGTGGCCGATGGCGCGCTGTGGAAAGACCTGCGCGATGCGGCCATCCAGATCGGTCAGCTCGCCGGAGCGGATGAGTGCTGGCTGACCCTGCGTGGTCTACGCACCATGGCCGTGCGCCTCGAGCGTCAGGCGCAATCGGCGCTGCTCGTCGCGCAATGGCTGCGTGGGCGACCGGAAGTAGCCCGCGTGCTGCATCCTGCTTTCGAGGAATGCCCCGGACACGAATTCTGGCAGCGTGATTTCGAGGGGGCGAGTTCGCTTTTTGGCGTCGAACTGCGCGCCGATCTGTCAGTGGCCGCCATGCGCGACATGATCGACGCGTTGGCGCTGTTTGGCATAGGCGCCTCTTGGGGCGGCTATGAGAGTCTTGTTCTGCCCACGACCGGCGGTGTGCGGCGCTCTTTACCCAATGCGATGCCCGAAGGGCCGAGCTTCAGGCTCCATATCGGGCTTGAAGACCCCAATGATCTGATCGCAGATCTCGAAGGCGGTCTGGAGGTGCTTCGAGCGTCCCTGGCCGGATAGGCGTTCGACTAACGCAATCTGAAACCGAGCGCCTCGCGTATATGCGGGGCGCCGACTTCTTCAACTGCATCCAGATCGGCGATGCTGCGGCTGACGCGGAGCAAGCGTGTCAGTCCACGGGCTGAGAGGCGCAGTTTTTCGCCTGCTTCCGTCACAAGGCTGCGTCCCTCCTGGCTTAGAGCGATAGTCGTGGCGTTGGCCTGCGCGTTGGGGACGCCTTGACGGGCGAGCTGTCTGGTTCTGGCAGCGCAGACCCGAGCGCGAACGGCAGCGCTGCTCTCTCCCGGTGGGGCAGTAATCATGTCGATAGGCGAAACCGGGGTAACGAAAAGCGAGAGATCCATGCGATCGAGCATCGGGCCGGAGAGGCGCGACAGGTAGTCCTCGCCGCATTGGGGGGCTTTTCTGCACGCGCGGCTCGCATCGCCCAGATAGCCGCAGCGGCACGGGTTCATGGCTGCAATGAACTGAAAGCGCGACGGGTAGAGCACGGTCTGTTTGGCGCGGGCCACAGTAATCGTCCCGGTTTCGAGCGGTTGGCGCAGCGATTCCAGACAGGCTCGAGAGAATTCAGGCAGTTCATCCAGAAACAGCACGCCATTATGGGCGAGGCTGACCTCGCCCGGTCTCGATCGTGTTCCACCACCGACAAGGGCGGGCAGGGTGGTGGAATGATGTGGCGCCCTGAACGGAGGCTGGGTAACCAGCAGACTGCCAGTCGCCTGACCGCCGAGGCTGTGAATACGGCTGCATTCGAGAATCTGCTCATGGGTCAGATCGGGCAGGATCGACGGCAGGCATTGGGCAAGCATGGATTTTCCGGCGCCCGGTGGCCCGGTCATGAGCAGGGAATGACCGCCACTGGCTGCGATCTCCAGCGCGCGTCTTCCCAGGTCGAGCCCCCTGATTTCTGACAGATCGGCCAGATTGGGCGGAGGGGCGACGCGTTCGAGTTCCGGGGGGGGCAGGACATGATCGCCGTTGAAATGCGCGAGCAGGGCGCGAAGCGTATCGGGGGCGAGAATATCGAGCGTGTCGCTTGCCCAGCGTGCCTCCTGCGCCTGTGGCCTGGGGCATATCAGGCCGAGTTGTGCTCTGTCGGCTTCCAGCGCAGCGGATAACACGCCCCCCGTGGCCTGGAGCCGACCGTCGAGAGAGAGTTCGCCAATTGCGGCATAGGCGCTGACCGCCTCATGGGACAAAATCCCCATAGCTGTCATGATGGCGAGGGCAATGGGCAGGTCGAAATGAGAGCCTTCCTTGGGCAGGTCGGCGGGCACCAGATTGATCAGAATGCGTTTTGGGGGCAGTGCCAGACCGAGGGCGGCCAAAGCAGCGCGAACGCGCTCGCGGGCTTCGCCGACCGTCTTGTCCGGCAGGCCCACAATAATGAAGGCGGGCAGGCCGGATGAGATCTGTATTTCTACCGTGACCGGTATGGCATCGATTCCCGCAAAGGCGAAGCTCTGAATACGGGCAATCGATGAAGATGAAGAGGTCACGGCACCCACTAAAGTCAGGAACAGATCTCTCTGTTCCTAACGATTACGGGTGGCGCGTCAATAATTCATTAATAATTATTCAGCGCTGATAGATCAGACGGGCGCGCATCGTGCCCTTGAGATCGCGCAGTCGGGCGAGCAGTCGGGTGTCGAGTTCGCTGTCGGGGCTCGCATCGATCTCGACCACCACATAACCGACTTCGCCATCGGTCTGCAGATATTGTGCGACAATGTTGCATTCCTCGCTCGAAAAGATCTCGTTGATCTGGCGCAGAATACCAGGGCGGTTTTCATGCACATGCATGAATCGCGTCCCACGCGGACGCTCGGGCAGCTGAACGGGCGGGAAGTTCACGGCGCCAAGCGTCGAGCCCACATCGGAATACTCGACGAAACGCTTGGCGACTTCGACGCCGATGCGCTCCTGCGCCTCCATGGTCGAGCCGCCGATATGAGGGGTCAGAATGACATTGGGCAGGCCCTGCAACGGAGAGACGAAGCTCTCGCCAGCGCCTTTTGGTTCTTTCGGGAATACGTCGACGCCGGCGCCCATCAGATGGCCGTCGCGCAGGGCAGCGGCAAGAGCATCGATATCGACCACCGTGCCGCGCGCATTGTTCAGCAGAATCGAATTCGGCTTCATGGCGCGAATTTCGGCCTCGCCGATCATGTCCTTGGTCTGATCGGTCTGCGGCACGTGAAGGCTGACGATATCCGATTGGGCCAGAAGCTCTTGCAGGCTGGCAACCGGGGTCGCATTGCCATGCGGCAGTTTGTCGATGGTGTCATAGAAGATTACGCGCAGGCCGAAAGCCTCGGCCAGAACGGAGAGCTGTGAGCCGATCGAGCCATAGCCCACGATGCCCAGCGTCTTGCCGCGCACTTCCCAGGCATTGATGGCCGATTTGTCCCAGCCGCCCGCATGGCACTGCTCGGAGCGTGACGGAATGCGACGCAGCAGCATGACGATTTCGCCCATGACGAGTTCGGCCACCGAGCGCGTATTGCTGAAAGGAGCGTTGAAAACCGGAATGCCTGCCATACGTGCCGCGTTGAGATCGACCTGATTGGTCCCGATGCAGAAGCAGCCGATGGCCATGAGACGGTCAGCCGCCTCGATCACTGGTGCGGTGAGCTGTGTGCGCGAGCGGATGCCCACCATATGCACCCCCTTGAGCGCCTCTGTCAGGGCCTCGCCTTCAAGCGCGGTCTTGAGGCAGGTGACCTGCCTGTAGCCCTGCGCTGCAAGATGCTGCGCGGCGCTCTCATGAATGCCTTCGAGCAAAAGAATGCGAATGCGGTCTTTGGGGAGAGAAAACGAGGCTTCCATGTTTGGCTCCTGTCAGCGGCGCAAATCCGAAGAGCGGTGCTAGCCTATAGTCTTGTCAGGGGGAAGGGCGAAGGCGCGCGACCGCGTCTTGCAGCAGGGCCTTGTTGCCGCAGGCGAGAACCGTGCCGTCGCTTTCCAGCGTCAGGGGCGCGCCCTGCCAGTCGGTCATGACGCCGCCCGCGCCAGCGACTACCGGGACAAGAGCCCCCCAATCCCAGGGCTTCATGGTGCATTCGGCGATCACATCGATCTGGCCGAGTGCCAGCAACCCGTAGCCATAGGCATCGCCGCCCCAGCTCGTGCGCCTTGTCGCTGCCTTGAGTTCTGCGAAGCGCGCGTCATAGGGGGCGATCAGCATATCCGGCGACGTGCAGGAGAGTTCTGCCTCTTCGAGGGCAGGGCAGGAACGCGTGCCGATAGTGCCCGGCATAGCGGCGGAGTCGAAACGGGTCGGCGCGCCGTCGACGCCGATCCAGCGCTCCCGGGTGAGAGGCTGGTCGATGATGCCGAGAACGGGCTTGCCCTTGTGAAACAGGGCGATGAGCGTGGCAAAGCTCGGCCGCCCGGTAATGAACGCTCTCGTGCCGTCGATCGGATCGAGCACCCATACCCAGTCGCCTTTCACGCCCGAAAAGCCGAATTCCTCGCCCAATATCGCCTGATCGGGATGACGCCGAGTGATCAGGTTGCGCATGGCTGTCTCTGCCTCGCGATCGGCACGCGTGACCGGGCTCTCATCACTTTTATCGTCCACGGTGAGCCCGACGCGGAAATGGGGTGAGACCGCCTCGCGCGCGCGATCGGCGCAAAGCAGGGCGGTTTCCAGGCAGGCTGTGAGATCGGGCCGAGACGTCATGATGGTTATTTCCGGGGCAGGGGGCGGGAAAACAGGGCAAGAAGGCGCGCAATGCTGCCTTGCGGGCGATTGACGCATCAAGGGGGGTGCGGCATGTCTGGCCATGCGCTGCAGCCCTCACAAGACAAGCGGAAAGCCTGCTTCTACCCTATGAAACCGATCATCGTCATCCCATCACGTCTGGCATCGACGCGTCTGCCCAACAAGCCTCTTGCCGAGATAGATGGCAAGCCCATGATTCTTCAGGTGGCACTGCGCGCGCTTGCCGCCGGGATCGGGCCGGTGCTCGTGGCATCTGGCGATTCAGCCATTCTCGATGTTCTGGCCGATCATGGCGTCGAAGGCGTCCTGACCGATCCGGCGCTGCCGAGCGGGTCGGACCGGGTTTACGCTGCTCTTCAGAGTCATGACCCTGAGGGGCATCATGATGTCGTGATCAACCTTCAAGGCGATCTGCCTCTGATCGCCCCATCCTGCCTTGCCTCGGCGCTGCTTCCCGTATCGCAGGGCGGATTCGATATTGGGACGCTGGTGGCAGCCGTCGAGACGCAGGAAGAGGCCAATCGGGACTCAGTCGTGAAGGCCGCCTGCGCTTTCGCCGAGGGGCAGGCGATCGCTCGCGCGCTTTACTTTTCGCGTCGTGCCATTCCCTGGGGGGCAGGGCCGCTCTGGCATCATGTCGGGGTCTATGCCTGGCGTCGTGAGGCACTGACGCGTTTCGTATCCCTGACGCCTTCGGGGCTGGAGAAGCGGGAATCGCTTGAGCAGCTTCGCGCGCTTGAGGCGGGTATGAGCATCGGCTGCGTGGCGATTGACGAGGCGCCGCTTGGTGTGGATACGCCCGAGGACCTCGTTCGTGTTCGCCAGGCGCTTCGCTCATGACCCGGATCATTGCTTTTCAGGGGCGTCCCGGCGCCTATTCCGATCTCGCCTGCCGCACGGCGCGCCCCGGCTGGGAAACCCTGCCTTGCCCCAGCTTTCAGTCGGCAATCGACGCGGTGCGCGAGGGGCGGGCCACGCTAGGCATGCTCGCTTGCGAGAATTCTCTGGCCGGGCGTGTGCCCGAGATTCATGCGCTTTTGCCAGAAGCCGGGCTGCCTATCATCGGCGAGCATTTTCAGCGCGTCGAGCATTGCCTGCTGGGCCTGCCGGGTACGCGTATCGAAGATCTGCGTCGTATCCACACCCACCCCGTGGCGCTCGGCCAGATACGCGATCTGGTTCGAGAGCTTGGTGTCGAGCCATGCTCGGCTTTCGACACGGCGGGCGCGGCCGAAATGGTCGTGCAATGGCAGTCGCGCGAAGATGGCGCCGTCGCATCTTCTCTCGCCGCCGAATTGAACGGGCTGGAAATTCTGCGCGCCAATGTGGAAGATGCCGCCCATAACACGACACGCTTCTACCTCGTCGCGCGTGAGGCCGTATGGCCTGCCGCCGACTCTGAGCGCGTCATGACCACGCTGGTGTTTCGTGTGCTCAATCGCCCCGGCGCTCTTTATCAGGCGCTGGGTGGTTTTGCCGAAAACGGCGTCAACATGACCCGGCTTGAAAGCTATATGAGTCCCGGCACCCTGACTGCGACGGGATTTCTGCTCGATGTCGAAGGCCACCCAGAGCAGACGGGTTTGGGAGAGGCACTTTCGGTTCTGCGCGAATGCAGCGAAAACATAGCGATACTGGGTGTCTATCCGGCCAGCCCATCACGCTATCCTGAATAGGCGCCCTCACGGCGATATCCATTTGACAGCGCCGTTTAGAGTTCTATTTAGCAGCAGGTTTGTTCAACGCGGCAGGTGAGGGCTCATGGCACGAAACAAGGATTTCAAGGGGTCTCTGACCGCGCTGCTGACTCCTTTTCGCGATGACGGTACGGTCGATCTCGCTGCTCTCGGTCGTTTCATCGACTGGCAGATCGAACAGGGCACGGCAGGGCTCATTCCTGCGGGCACAACGGGTGAAAGCCCTACGCTCACCCACGACGAACATGCTCTGGTCGTGGCGCATACGGTCAAGGTATCTGGCGGTCGCGTGCCTGTCATGGCCGGGGCCGGGTCGAACAGCACCCATGAGGCCATCGGCATGGCGCGTCACGCCAAGGCTGTGGGGGCCGATGCGTTGCTGGTCGTAGCCCCCTATTATAACAAGCCGACGCAGGAAGGGCTGTATCAGCATTTCATGCTCGTGGCCGACGCCACCGATCTGCCGCTCTACGTCTATAATGTGCCGGGCCGCTCGGTGGTCGAAGTGCTGCCTGAAACGATGGCGCGTCTCGCTGACCATCCCAACATCGTCGGCACGAAGGACGCGACAGCCAATCTCTCGCGGCCGCTTCAGCTGCGCCATCTTCTTGGCGGCAAGCCTTTCACCCTGCTGACGGGCGATGACGGTACCACTGTCTCTTTCCTTGCCGCAGGAGGGACAGGATGCATCAGTGTGACGGCCAATATTGCCCCGCGTCTCTGTGCGGATATGCATGAGGCCTGGCAGGCAGGCGACGTGGCGCGGGCTATGGAAATCCAGCAGATATTGACGCCGCTTCACGATGCGATGTTCTGCGAGAGCAATCCCGGCCCCGTGAAATATGCGGCTTCGCGCCTCAGGCTGTGCACGCCAACCGTGCGCCTGCCTCTTTGTGAACCCGGTGCCGCGTCTCGCGCTGTCATCGATGAGGCCCTCAAGAACACAGGCCTGTCAGGATGAATTGTGGCTGAAAAGAAGAAATCCGGTCTGATCTCGCACGGCATCGCCTCGCAGAACAGAAAAGGCCGGTTCAATTATACTATTCTCGAAACCGTCGAGGCGGGGATCGTCCTCAAGGGGCCTGAGGTGAAAAGCCTGCGCATGGGCCGTGCCACGATCAACGAAGCCTATGCCGGAGAGCGCAACGGCGAAATCTGGCTGCTGAACTCCTATATTCCCGAATATCAGGGCGGGGTTCTGTCGCGCTTCGACACGCGTGCGCCACGCAAGCTGCTCTTGCACAAGAAGCAGGTCGACCATCTTCTCGGTGCGGTTTCCCGCTCAGGGGCTTCGCTCGTGCCGCTCGATATCCATTTCAACGCGCGCGGCGTGGCCAAGCTGACTTTGGGTCTTGGTCAGGGGCGCAAGAAAGAGGATAAGCGTCATGCTATTGCCGAGCGTGACTGGCAGCGTGACAAGGCTCGACTTCTACGAAGCAAAGGCAAGGATTACTGAGCCGGATCCCGCTCTTGGTGCCCGCAGCGGGAAGTTCCTGAGCTGAACAGGATAACCAAAGAAAAACCACGCCATATTTGAGTGTGGTTTTTTTGTGCGCCATAGCGGATCTGTATTACCCAAAAAACGGAATCTCGAGGGATTGAAAGTATAGAAACAGATTTTTAGCGGTCGTAAGGCACAAAAAAACCCGGCACAAAGGCCGGGTTTTTCTGAAAAGCAAAGCTAATCAGGCAATGTTGATGTCAGCGGCTTCAGGACCCTTCTGGCCCTGAACGACCTTGACGTCGACTGCCTGGCCTTCATTCAGGCTCGACAGGCCTGAGCGCTCCAGAGCGGAGGCGTGGATAAAGATGTCCTTGCCGCCGTTCTCCGGAGTGATGAAGCCGAAGCCCTTCGTGGCGTTGTACCACTTCACAATGCCACGAAGCTCCTGAGCCTGCGACAGGTCGGGGGCCGGACGGGCCGGACGGCCGCCGCCGAAGGACGGACGCGGGCCAGCCGGGTTGAAAGCAGCGCGCGGGCGCGGGGCTTCTTCTGTGCTGGTGTCGACGGTGAGAACTTCGGCAACCTGGCGACCCTTGGGGCCCTGACCGATGCGGACGTTCAGCGTGGTGCCCGGATTGACGCTGGTGTGACCAGCGCTGGACAGCGCGTTAGCGTGAAGGAAAACGTCGCCTGATCCATCAGCCAGTTCGACGAAGCCGAAGCCCTTCTCGCTGTTGAACCACTTGACGCTGGCGCCTACTTCAGGGCCTGACGCCAGAACCTGGGGGCCGCCCGAAGGGGGACGACGATTTTGCATCCCGCCACGATCACCGCCGAAGGAGGGGGGGGCCATAAAATCGTCATCGAATCCGCCGCGGCGCGGGGAACGTGGGCTGCGGTCGGTACGGTTGCTTCTCAACGGTCTAATCCCGAGATCTGTACGGTGATCCATCTTCGTGAGAATCACCAATGTTGTAAGTCGAAACGCTGTGCACAGGGCCGCCCGCAGTTGAGTGCAACAGGCGATGTCCACAGGGGGTTTCAGGGGAACCCTAACACGGTTTTTTCAAACTATGCCACTGGAAAACGTGGCTCGATTACCACGATTTTCTTTATATCGCGTTTTTATGAGCAGATCGTCTTTTCGTTCCCGTCAACCACTGTTTCCTGATACGTGGAATGCGATAAGGTAGTAACCTACTATTTCAGAAAGGGATGGATTTGCGCTGTTCAAAGTCGCGCTGGCCGAAAGCCAGGCAGATCAAGACGGGATCGCTTTCGGCTCTCGGTCTCGTGCTGGTTGGCGCTTCTGCTGCCCATGCTACGCCGAAGCAGGATCCTTACGGCACCTGGACTCTTCAGGGTGAGAACGACGCCGTTTCGACCTTGAAGGGAACGTCGGACCAGTATTACACGTCGGGTCTTCGCTTCAACTGGACGTCGGGCACCGACAACCTGCCCAAGCCTTTTGCCGATGTGAACCGTTTCCTGCTCGGCAACGGCACGCAGCGTGTCAGCCTCGGTGTGCAGCAGCTCATCTTTACGCCGCGCGATACACAGCTTGCACAGCCCCCTTCAGGCGATCGTCCTTACTCGAGCCTGCTTCTGGGTACGGTCAATTTCATCAATGATACCGATCTGTCGCGCAGTGTTGCAGGCATCCAGTTCGGTGTGATGGGGCCTGCCGGTCTGGGTCGTCAGCTTCAGAACGGTTTTCATGGCGCGATCGGCGATACGAAGAATCGCGGCTGGCACACACAGCTTCAGAACCAGCCGGTCTTTCAGATCCAGGCCGGTCGCATCTGGCGCCTGCCCGTCGTGAATCTTTATGGTATCAGCGCCGATGTGCTGCCGGCCGTTTCCGGCGCTGCGGGCGATTATCGCACCTATGCCGATGCCGCAGGCACTTTCCGCATCGGTCAAGGTCTGGATAGCGATTTCGGCAATGCGACGATCGGGCCGGGCCTCGATGGCACCGATGCTTTCGTCGCGACCCGTCCGGTCGCCTGGTATGTCTATGGTGGGGTCGAGGGTCAGGCCGTCGCCTACGATTCGACGCTTCAGGGCAATACGCTGCGCGATAACTCGCCTCATGTCAGCAAGACCTGGGATGTCGGGATGATCCATGCCGGCGTGGCTGTCATGTGGCATGGTGTCCGCCTGTCTTATAGCCAGAACTGGCAAACAGCCCAGTTCAAGACGGCTAAGGCTGGTCTGTTCAACTACGGGTCGCTCAAGCTTTCGGTCAAGTTCTGATCCGAGAGAGGGTACGGTCGGAGCAACCCGGTCAAAGAAAAGCCATGGCACCTCGCGGTGTCATGGCTTTTTTACACCTATGTTCGTTTCGGGCGTGGCAATCAGAGATAGTCGGTGGTGGGCACGCCAAGCAGATAGCCCTGAACCTCTTCGCAGCCATAGGAGTCGAGAAAGGCCATTTGCCTCTCGGTCTCCACGCCTTTGGCGCAGCAGGAAATACCTAGACGCCGTGCCATCTGGATGGTCTGCCCCATGACTTCGTTAACCCGACGGTCGTCAGTAAGTCGCAGCATGAAAGAGCGGTCGAATTTTATCTGATCGACAGGAAAATTAGCCAGACGTTCGAGCGAGGAATAGCCGGCACCGAAATCGTCGAGCGCGACATGAACGCCTAGCGCACGCAGGCGCGAGAGTTCCTGATAAGCAATATCGCGCGGCCCGAAAGAGCGCTTTTCGGAGAGCTCGATCTGAAGTCGTTCAGCGGCAAGGCCTGTCTCGCGGAGAACGCTCTCAACTACGTGAGAAAGGCGACGCTTGGCGAGCCAGGTTGGCGAGATGTTTACGCAGACGCGTAGCGGATGGCTCCATGACGCTGCGGCCTTGCAGGCCGTTTCCAGACTCCATTGATCGAGTTTTTCGATCAATCCACCATTTTCGGCGCATTGAATAAAGAGGTCGGGAGGCACCTGTCCCTTGCCGGGACGCTCCCAGCGCAACAGCGCCTCAAGGGCTACGACGGTTTGAGAGCCTGACGCGATGATCGGCATCCAGTTGAGCGAGAATTCACCGCGTTCGCTGGCACTGATCAGATCGCGCTCCAACCCCGAGGTGCCTACCAGCGCGGCGATACTGGTCGAACTCGCGCGTCTCTCATGCGCGCCGCCGTGATGACGAACTTCCGCCATGGCGGCATCGACGGCTTGAAGAAGAGACGCGGTCGTGGCGCCGTCTTCAGGGAAGAGTGCCCAGCCGATCGAGAACGATGCCTGGATTTCGCTGTCTTCAACATGAATAGTAGGAGAAAGCGACTGGCGAATGGTGGCGATCAGCGAGCGGGAGGTCACCAGAGAGAGGCCCGGCGGCGACACGACGAGAATACTGCCGCCGCCCGCATAGCTCAGAAACGCGTGTTGTGGCAGGATGGTCTTTACCCGCCCGATGGCCTCATCGATGATCCGATTGGATGTTTCCCATCCATAGCGCAAATTGAGCGTGTTCAGATGGTCGAGATCGATTGCCATGACCGAAAAGCTGGTTTTGCGTATTTCGGATGCTGCTGTCGCGATCAACTGCTCGATATGGGCGGCGCAGAGCCCCCGATCTGGCAGGTCCGGGCGTCTGGTCTGCAAGGTCTGGTTGCGCAGGATCGTCTTTGCGCACACAGCCAGATAGGGCGCAAGCTCACGCAGCTCGGTTTCCTCGACAGTGAGCGGAATATGCGCGAGGAGCGTGACGTCCGTGTCGAGGGCGAGGCCGAGTTCGTATCCGGTCTCGGTTTTTTCGAGATGCAGCGCATCGGGGCTGGCACAGACAGTCTTGACGCAGGCTCCGGTAATCTTTTTCGTATGATCGCCATCGCTGGCGATTTCTACGAGCTCGTCTTCCGTGTCATAGCCGCAGATGCATACTGCCGAGGCGCTCAACAACCGGCGCGCGATTTCGAGTATCGCTGTTTGCGGCAGAAGCTGTTTGTTTAGGGACATGACGCCTCTCTCTCACGGGAAACCCGCTTATGAAAGACAATGCAGGTTTGAGCAAGTATGCACAAGTTCCAGTCAAAAATCTATATGACACATTATTTCAAATCCTTAAATAAGTATTGGTATGGTGGGTAGTCGACGACTTATCCTGAGCGATTGATACGTTTCATGTCATCGCGGTCGAATAGATTGAGAAGTATTTGAAGTTCCAGCGCAAGCTCGGTCATTTTTGTCGACTTCCCTGAAATAACAACAGCGTCACGATGCGCTTCATGTAATAGAGAGTCGGCGTCTACGCCCTCGGTGAGGCGAAATAAGGGTAGACCGGACTGACGATTCCCGGCCAGGTCGCCTCCTCCCCGCAGCTTGAAATCCCGCTCGGCAATCATGAACCCGTCCTCGGTTTCGCGTAGAAGAGCAAGGCGCTCCTTGCCGTTGGCGCCGGTCGCATCGTCGTAGATCAGCAGGCAGTATGAGGCGGCGGCACCGCGGCCCACGCGTCCGCGTAGCTGATGAAGCTGGGCGAGACCGAAGCGCTCCGCATGCTCGATCACCATTACAGAGGCGTTTGGGATATCAACCCCAACCTCAATGACCGTGGTGGCAACTAAAAGGCGTGTTTCACCCAGCCTGAACCGGTCCAGCTCCGTCTGTCTCTGGGCAATTTCCTGCCTGCCATGAGCCAGCCCGACGGGCACGGAGAGGCGCAGGGAGAGGTCTCCCCAGCGTGCCTCGGCTGCCGCCACGTCGAGTACTTCGCTTTCTTCCACCAAAGGACAGACCCAGAAGATCTGGGCGCCATGGCGCAGAATGCGCGTTATGCCGCTTATCACTTCATCCAGCGTGGAAAGCGGGTGAAGCGAGGTCTGGATCGGCTTGCGTCCAGGCGGTTTTTCGTCGAGGCGGCTGACGCTCAGATCGCCCCATTGCGTCAGAAGCAAGGTGCGCGGGATCGGGGTGGCGGTCATCACCAGAATATCGGTATGCTCACCTTTGGCGCCGAGCATCGAGCGTTGCTGCACGCCAAAGCGATGCTGCTCGTCAATGACGGCCAGAGCGAGGTCGTGAAACGCAACCTTTTCCTGAAAAAGGGCATGAGTGCCGATCACCAGTCTGGCCGAGCCGTCTGAGATGGCCTCAAGGGCAAGTCGTCGTGCCTTGCCTTTCACGCTGCCCGAAAGATAGGCGCAGGGTACGCTGGTCAGGCGTGAGATTGTCTCGAAATGCTGGGTTGCGAGAATTTCGGTGGGCGCCATAAGCGCCGCCTGAGCGCCGGACTCGACGGCACGAAGCATGGCCAGCAGTGCCACGAGCGTCTTGCCTGCGCCGACATCCCCTTGAAGCAGGCGCATCATCGGCGCAGGGGCCGCGAGATCGGCATCTATTTCGGCTAGCGCCCTGATCTGTGCGCCGGTCGGTTGATGACCGAAGCGGGTCAGGGTTTCGCTGCGAAGAGTGTCATCGCCAATGATCACACGTCCCGTCTGGCCGCGCGCTTCGAGCCGCGCCATGGCGATGGAAAGCTGATCGGCGAGGCACTCGTCATAGGCCAGTCGCTCGCGGGCCAGTAGGGCGAGGCTCGACCAGTTCTGCCCGGTATCGGATGTAGGCCGATGCAGCGTTCCAAGCGCCTGTGCAAAGCCTGGCCAGTTGCGTCGGGCAAGGCGATCGGGATCAATCCATTCAGGCAGAGCTGGAATCAGATCGAGCGCCTTATGCACCGCCCGTCTCATGACTGAGGTGAACAGCCCCGCCGTAAGTGGCCAGACCGGGTCAATTGGGGGAATCGTGTCTCGCCGTGCCCAGCCCAGCATATAGTCGGGATGCGGCATGGTAAGCGAGAGCCCATAGCGTTCGAGCCGTCCCGAGATGGCCAGCTCGTCACCTACCGCGACAGAGCGGATGAAAGCCTGATGAAAGAACAAAATGTCGATTTCATCCGTGTCATCGCAGGCGCGAATGCGGAAAGGCTGTCGAGGGCGCGAGGGCGCCACGATATCCAGCACGCGCAGCTTCGCCGTCAGCGTGGCGCCGGGCATCAGCTGGTCGCGAGCCTCGCGCAAGGTCAGCACGCTGCGCCGGTCTGTGTAGCTTGTGGGCAGGGTGAAAAGAAGATCGATCACGCGTGGGCCGCAAGCAACCTTGCGCAGCAGATCGGCGTAACGAGGGCCGATGCCAGGCAGGGTTGCCAGCGGGGCGAGCAGGGGCGAAATCCTTGATGACTCTGGGTGCATGGCCTTCGCGGAACATGGGCTGACAGCGGGAAACGCACAGGCTATAGGATAGAATTGTCATGGAACAAAACGAAACCATCGCCTGGCAGCCTGCCTGCATCGTGGCGCGCGTGCTTTGGATTTCTGAATGACCGATACCCCCGACTGGCCGATCCTCTGGGGCGTGCCGGAAGCCTATACCGCGTTCCTCCTGCGTCGCCGCCTGGGCGAGCATGATGGCCCGCTCATCCATGTTGGGCGCGACGACGCTGCCGTAGCGGCTCTTGCCGACATGCTGGCCTATGTCGAACCGGATGTGGCCGTGCTCCGCTTTCCCGCTTGGGACTGCCTGCCTTACGATCGCGTCTCGCCTAATCCGGCCATCACGGCCGAGCGCGCCGCCACCCTGACACGATTGCTCGAACCCGCAGGTAAGACGCGTCGCATCGTGCTGACCACGGTGCATGCGCTGGTCCAGCGCGTGCCGCCGCGTGACGCGTTTCGCAATCAGGCCATAGCGGTCAGGAAGGGCGAGGCCCTCGATCAGGCCATGCTCATCGAGTTGCTGATTGCCAGCGGCTACACGCGTACCGATACGGTCATGGAAGCCGGAGAATTCGCTACCCGAGGCGGTATTTTCGACCTCTATCCGGCGGGTGAAAGCGAGCCGATTCGCCTCGATCTGTTCGGTGATGAGGTGGATAATATTCGTCGCTTCGACGTGGCAAGTCAGCGCTCGACCGAAACGCTTGATGCCTTCAAGCTGCGTCCCGTTTCGGAATATGCGCTCAGCCCCGATGCGATCAGTCGTTTTCGCTCTTCATGGCGTGACCTGTTCGGTCCTTCGTCGGCATCCGATGTCGTTTACGAGCATGTCAGCGAGGGACGACGATTTCCCGGACTTGAGCATTATATCCCGCTCTTTCATGAGCACATGGATACGCTGATCGATTATCTGCCCGAGGCTTCGGTCAGTATCGATCATCAGGTGCCGGATATTCTCAAGGCACGTCTCGAGATGATCGCCGATCACTACGAGGCCAGAAAAGCCCCCGCTCGTGAAGGCGAGGCCATTTATCGCGCCCTGCCATCCCATCTGCTATATCTCAACCGCGCGGGCTGGGACGCCATGCTGGCGCGCGTGCCCTGCATCGCGCTTAATCCTTTTGCCAAGCCCGACGCCACACAGGGCCTCGATGCCGGTGGGCGCCCCGGCCCGATTTTCGTGCGTGGCAAGGACGGCACGCGCGAGGGGGCTTTTGACGCCCTGCGCACACAGCTTGAGTCGTGGGAGAAGGCCGGTCGTCGCTGTTACGTGACGGCCTGGACCAAAGGCTCGCGTGAGCGCATCGCCTCGCTGCTCAAGGAACATCGCTTCACGACCGAATTACACGATAGCTGGGCATCGGCGGCAGGTATCGCGCCCGGCACAGTTGGGCTTGTCGTGCTCGGGCTCGAGCGAGGCTTTGTGGGCGACCGCATGGCGTTCATCTCGGAGCAGGACCTGCTGGGCGAGCGTATCGCCCGCCCGCCCCGGCGCAAGCGCCGCGCCGAGCAGTTCATTACCGAAGCATCTGAAATCGCCGAGGGCGATCTGGTTGTGCATGCCGATTACGGTATCGGGCGCTATGAAGGGCTGGAGACGGTCAGCGATGGCGTGGCGCCGCATGACTGCCTCAGACTGCTTTATGACGGCGCACAGAAGCTGTTTCTGCCTGTCGAGAATATCGAATTGCTGAGCCGTTTCGGCTCCGATCAGGGGGGCGTTGCGCTCGACAAGCTGGGCGGTCAGGCCTGGCAGGCGCGCAAGGCCAAGATGAAGGAGCGCATTCGCGATATGGCGGGCGAGCTGATACGCACTGCCGCCGGCCGCGCCATGAAGGAGGCGCCGTCTCTCATGCCCGCCGAAGGGCTGTGGGACGAGTTCTGTGCGCGTTTCCCTTTTGTCGAAACAGAGGACCAGTCGCGCGCCATCGCCGATGTGCTTGAAGATCTGACTTCAGGTCGCCCGATGGACCGTCTGGTCTGCGGCGATGTCGGCTTCGGCAAGACCGAAGTCGCCCTGCGCGCTGCTTTCGTTGCGGCGCTATCGGGTGTTCAGGTGGCCGTGGTCGTGCCGACCACGCTTCTCGCGCGTCAGCATTTCCGCAGCTTCTCAACGCGTTTTGAGGGCTTCCCGGTGCGTATCGCCCAGCTCTCTCGTCTTGTGACGGCAAAGGAAGCCGCCGAGACCCGCCGCGCCCTTGAAGCGGGCGAGGTCGATATCGTGGTCGGCACGCATGCGCTGATCGCCAAATCGGTGGCCTTCGCCAATCTGGGGCTGCTCATTATCGATGAGGAGCAGCATTTCGGCGTTGCTCACAAGGAGCGTCTCAAGTCGCTGCGCGAAGACGTACATGTGCTGACGCTCTCGGCCACGCCGCTCCCCCGCACGCTTCAGCTCTCCCTGAGCGGCGTGCGTGAAATGAGCCTGATCGCAACCCCGCCGACGGACAGGCTGGCGGTGCGCACTTTCATCACGCCCTTCGACAGTGTGATGATTCGCGAAGCCATCCAGCGCGAGCGTTTTCGCGGAGGGCAGATTTTCTGTGTCGTGCCGCGCATCGAGGATATGGATCGCATGGCCGAGCGTCTGCGCGACATTGTGCCCGACGCCAAGACCGTTCAAGCCCATGGCCGTCTGACGCCCGCCGAACTCGAACGCGTCATGACCGAGTTCTCCGACGGGCGATACGATGTTCTGCTGTCGACCAATATTGTCGAAAGCGGGCTCGATATGCCTGCTGTGAATACGCTCATCATCCATCGCGCCGACATGTTCGGTCTTGGGCAGCTCTATCAGCTTCGCGGGCGCGTGGGCCGTGGCAAACAGCGTGGTTATGCCTATCTGACCTGGCCGCAGAGCCATCGCCTGTCGGTCGCTTCCGAGAAACGGCTCGAGATCATGCAGACACTCGACACGCTTGGTGCTGGTTTCACCCTTGCCTCTCATGATCTCGATCTGCGCGGTGCAGGCAACCTGCTGGGCGATGAGCAATCAGGCCATATCAAGGAGGTTGGCATCGAGCTTTACCAGCAGATGCTCGAAGATGCCGTCACCACCATGCGTCTCCAGCGCGATCAAAAGCGTGAGGAAGACAAGGACTGGACGCCCAACATCATCCTCGGCCTGCCGGTTCTGATTCCCGAAACCTATGTGCGTGATCTGCCTGTGCGTCTGGGTCTCTATCGGCGCATCGCCGGGCTTGAGGGCGAGGCGGAACTCGATGCGATGCGCGCCGAAATGGTCGATCGCTTCGGCTCTCTGCCGCAGGAGGTCGAGAACCTGCTCGATGTCGTGATCATCAAGCGGCTCTGTAGTGCTGCTGGGGTTGACCGTCTGGAGGCCGGGCCGAAGGGCATGGTCATCCAGTTCCGTAACCGCAAGTTCCGCAACCCGATGGGTCTGCTCAAATGGGTCGAGCGGCACAAGGATCAGGGGGTGAAACTACGTCCTGACCAGAAACTTGCCGTGGTGCGCGAGATGACCAACGCGCAGCGCATTACCATGGCGCGAAAGGTGATGGGCGCCATGAAGAAGCTGGCAGAGAAAGCGGATAGCTGAACCGGGGAGTGATGCGGGGCGCTGCCCCGCACCCCGGAAAGGGGCGCGCCCCTTTCATCCCTTTCCGAAGGCGTGTTCTTGAAGGGTGATGACTCTGTCTCGGGGGGGGGTGATCCTGCTTGGGTTTTGCGCGTATTGAATTGTTTGAAGCGCGCTGTGTGGCACTGTTCCGTCTTCATCTGAACCTACGCACCGTTTTCAATCCTGTGTGTGGAAACGGGTTTCCAAAGGGCGACCGCCCTTTGGCGGGGAATGGGGCAGGGCCCCATGAACGCAACTTATCCTCCTCTTGTTTGTTCGATTGATATCGAATGAATGGAGAGACATATGTTGACACTCGATCTTTCGGGGCAAAAAGCTCTTGTCACCGGTTCCACTGGCGGTATCGGTCTCGCGATTGCCGAACGACTGGCCCAGGCGGGAGCCCATGTGATTGTCAATGGGCGCGGCGAGGAACGGACGCAGGTGGCGGTCGAGGCGGTCCGGAAGAAGGTGCCTGACGCGCAGGTGACCGGTTTCGCGGGTGACGTGGCGCAGCCTGCGATCATTGCCAGCCTGCAGCAGGCGCATCCCGTGCTGGATATCCTCGTCAATAATCTCGGTATCTTCGAGGAAACGCCTTTCGCCGAGATATCCGACGATGACTGGCAGCGCTTTTTCGATATCAATGTAATGAGCGGGGTGCGTTTATCGCGTGCCTATCTGCCGGGCATGGTGGCAGAAAAGCGCGGGCGCATCGTCTTCATTTCAAGCGAGTCCGGGCTGAATATTCCGGCTGAGATGATCCATTACGGGTTCAGCAAGGCGGCTCAGATTGCGATTGCGCGCGGTCTTGCGGAAAGCGTGGCGGGCAGCGGTGTTACGGTCAACAGCGTGCTGCCGGGACCGACACGGACAGAGGGCGTCATGACCATGATGCAGAAGGCGGCAGAAAAAACGGGCCGCACGCTTGAGGAAACCGAGGCGAGCTTCCTGAAGGATAACCGCCCCACATCTCTTTTGAAGAGGCTGGAAGAGCCGGAAGAGGTGGCGAATATGGTTGCCTATATCTGCTCGCCGCTGGCTTCGGCGACGTCGGGAGCTGCGCTGCGTGTGGAGGGTGGGCTCCTGCGTCATCCGGGCTAGGCGCGAAGCGCATCGAGGGGCGCCGGGCCCGCCCCTCCTTTGCCTTCAGTTGACGGGGATGGGGATTGAATTGACCTTGAGAATGCCGCCATCGAGTGCCAGATCCCAGAGCACCTGATTGCCGTTGTGATGGCCCATGAACTGGGCGACCGAGAGCGCTGTGGTTACGCCGGTTGGCACTACCGGGCGGATGGTGGCGAGCAGGTCGCTCAGATCTGTGATGGCAATGTGAAGCGCCCCGGTGCTGGTGGCAGCGTCGCGGCCGGGTGTGATCCAGCCCGAACCGTCAAGACGCCCCTTGGCCCAGAGGGCCTGAAGCGACGAAATGGTGATTTTTCCTGACGGCGTGCGCGTACTGTCAAGCATCTGCTCAGGGATGGTGAGGGTGGTGTTCACGCTGCCGGGCAAGGCCGACCCGCCGGGCGCCGAAAGCCCCGATGACGCAACGACGACATCGATACCGCCAGGGGCCTGACTGGCGCGCATTGTGACAGTGATCTGCTCAGCCGAATAATGTGTGCTGCCATCCGATAAAGCGACCTTGTTCCAGATCATTTCCGCTACAGCGCCTTGATGCAGGGCATCGCGCAGATTGCGCAGGGCTGGCCGCCCGTCGACGCCATGGCAGCTCGCAGGCGACGAGTCATGAACCAGCTTCAGAAGCCCGAGAGAGACGAGGTCATTCGCATCGCGCAGGTTCGGCAGGGTCAGATGCCCCTGTCGATCTCTCACCGTGACCTGCTGCACATGAACGACTGCCTCGGCTCCGACGAGGCGGGCGGAATAACCTGACATGCCAAAGGAGGCAGTTCCCATCGTGCGTGAGGCCGAGTCGGTACTCATGCACGCAGCGGGAACGGCGTCGGCCTTGGCCGAGTGGGGTAGGGCCCCGATGGCGAGCAGGGTCAGGAGAGAAGCAGTAGCGTATTTCATGGACACGACGATGGGGCTGTTCATGCGGCCAGACAACTGGAATTTTGCGGCAAGAGTGCGGCACCCGGCTAACGCCAGGTCAGGGGCGTTGGCTGGCTCTCTCTTCTGGACGCTTGTGACATCGACCGAACGCGCGCGGTCCCTCTTGCTGCGGCGAAGGCAGGACTCGATAAGAGAGGCTTCGGCCGGTAATCGGTCGGTCGGACACGGTGTGGCGAGAGGAATAAGAGCGATGAGTGGACTGGACCCGGAAGATTTCGCGCCGCTGCGAGCGCTCGCCCACCGGATGCTCGATGACGTGTTCGATCGTGCCGAGCATATGGGCGAAGGCCCGGTCTGGCAGCCCATGCCGGAAAACGCACGTGAGGCATTCAGGCTGGGTCTGCCGCAGCAAGGCGCAACGGCAGAAACGCTTTATGGACAGTTTCTTCAGCAGATACGCCCTTATTCCAACGGCAATCCGCATCCCGGCTTCATGGGGTGGGTTCAGGGTGCGGGTACGCCTATCGGCATTCTGGCCGAGCTGCTTGCTGCCAGCCTGAACGATAATTGCGGTGGGCGCGATCATGCGGCCATCGAGGTCGAGCGTCAGGTTATCCGCTGGGCGGCAGAGATGGTCGGCATGCCCCTAGAATCATCTGGCTGTTTGGTGACCGGGTCTTCTTTGGCCAATTTCATCGGCATCATCACGGCAAGTCGTGCGGTCGATCCGGCTATGCGGGAGCAGGGCGTGTCGGGACGCAAGCTTGTGGGCTATGCCGCCGAGACGGCCCATGGCTGCGTCAGCCGGGCTTTCGATCTGGCCGGGCTCGGTAGCGAGGCGCTGCGTCTGATTCCGGTGGACGAACTCTATCGCATGGATGATCTGGCGCTTGCGGCGCGCATCCGGGAAGATCGTGCGGCAGGCTATCATCCGTTCATCATTGTGGGCACGGCGGGCAGCGTCGATTGCGGCGCGGTCGATCCGCTAGAGGCGTTGGCCGATATCGCTCAGGCAGAGAAATGCTGGTTTCACGTTGATGGGGCTTTCGGCGCTTTTGCCCGATTGTCGCCCGAACACGCGATCATGCTCGATGGCATTGAAAGAGCCGATAGTCTGGCGCTCGATTTCCATAAATGGGGGCAGGTGCCTTATGACGCCGGATGCGTTCTGGTGCGCGATCGGGCAGCCCACGCGCAGGCTTTTGCTCAGTCGCTCAGCTATCTGACACGCGCCGATCGCGGGCTCGCGGGCAATGCGCCCTGGCCCTGCGATTTCGGTCCTGATCTGTCACGCGGTTTTCGTGCACTGAAGGTCTGGATGACGCTCGCGCATTACGGGGCGCCGCGCATGGGCGAAATGGTGGCGGAATGCTGCGATGTGGCCCGCCATCTGGCCGAATGCATCGAGAGCGACGACCGCTATCTGCTGATGGCGCCGGTCGCGCTCAATGTCGTGTGCTTCACTCTGGTCGATTTCGACGATGAGGCAATCGACGAACTGGTCAAGGATCTGCACGAGAGCGGTGTTGCTGCCCCGTCGACGACACGTATCGAAGGGCAATTGGTAATCCGGGCAGCGATTGTGAACCATCGCACGACGCGGGCCACAATCGACGCGATGCTTGCTCAGATCGGCGAACTGGCTGAGAAATACACCCGGTAGACCGGCTTGCCTTCGAACTCCGTTTCGTTCCTGCGAGCGAAATTCACAGGTATAAAATAGGGAAAGGGTGATGGGCGCAATTTTCCGCGCAGAACGCTATGGGTGCGTGGCACGGCTTTCTTGGGGGACGATGAGGGCTGGCAGGGGCTTGCCAACGTCAGTCTTACACCCGGATTTTGCCCGTTGCCCGACCGGCTTGCTGGGTTTCGCGGGGTAGGTAGAGCCCGACATGATGCAGCGATGAGCGGCTGTTTTATTAGCAGTAGCTTTTCAGTCTTTGCCGAACCGTAGAACGGTTACCTGCGATGCTAACGCTCCGGCTCTGACAGATGCTCGTTCAAGAGCGTCTGTCAGCGTCGTCACTGGTCAAGACTGTTACTTAAGGAGCGTTCTGACCGAACAGCCGGATCAAGATATGTGCGCTTGGATAAAACGCGGTTATCGGGCGACGAAGAGGTCGGAAAGCTGCTTGATCATCGTGCCGCCGAGTTCCTCTGCGTTGGTGAGCGTTACCGAATTGCGATAATAGCGCGTGACGTCATGGCCGATACCGATGGCCAGAAGTTCGGTCTCTGGCGAGGATTCGATGCGCGCGATGACCGAACGCAGATGGTCTTCGAGATAGGAACTCGGATTGGTCGAGAACGTGCTGTCATCGACAGGCGCCCCGTCGGAAATGACCATCAGAATGCGACGATGCTCCGGTCTGCGACGCAGGCGTTTCCAGGCCCAGAGCAGGGCCTCGCCATCGATGTTTTCCTTGAGCAGCCCTTCGCGCAGCATGAGACCGAGATTGTTGCGGGCGCGACGCAGGGGGGTATCGGCATCCTTGTAGATGATGTGACGCAGATCGTTCAGACGGCCCGGCTCGGGGGGGCGACCGGCTGCAACCCATCGTTCGCGGCTCTGGCCGCCTTTCCAGGCGCGGGTAGTGAAGCCGAGAACCTCGGTCTTGACGCCGCAGCGTTCGAGCGTGCGGGCAAGAATGTCGCCGCACATGGCAGCGACAGAAATGGGACGTCCGCGCATCGAGCCGGAATTATCGATCAGCAGGGTCACGACCGTATCGCGGAATTCGGCCTGACGTTCGATCTTGTAGGACAGGGAGAGCGTGGGATTGGCGACGACACGAGCCAGACGGGCCGCGTCAAGAATGCCTTCCTCCTGATCGAAGGCCCATGAGCGCTGCTGCTGCGCCATGAGCTTGCGTTGCAGACGATGCGCAAGGCGCGAGACCACGCCTTGCAGAGTGCTCAGTTGCTGGTCGAGTTGCTGGCGCAGTCGGGCGAGTTCATCCGGGTCGCAGAGTTCGGCGGCGTCGGCTTCTTCATCGAAAGCCGTCGTGAACATTTTATAGGCTGGCGGGGCGCTGCTGGCCTCGTTTTCCTTGCCTTCGTCGTCCTCGAGTGTTCCCGCAGGCTGTTCCGCGCCTTCGTCCTGAAGGTCAGAATCGCTCGCCTCGCGGCTATCGGGCTGCTCGGTGGGCTCAGGCTGAAAGCCGTGGGTATCGCTGTCGTCCTGGTCCTGCGGTGAGGGCTCGTCGTCGGCCTGATCGGATTCGGTCTGGCTGTCATCGTCCTGATCCGGATCGTCAGCCTGACTTTCGTCATTCGGCTCCGGCTCTTCGGTCAGGTCGAAAGCCTTGAAAAGCCCTGAACAGGCTTCGGCAAAGCGCCGCTGGTCCATCTGCGAGGAGGCAAGGCTTTTCAGAGCGCGCTGGGCGTCTGGGGTGAGGGTTTCGCGCCAGGCTTTCAGAGCAGGGCCCGCTTGTGACGGGGAAGACTCGCCAGAAAGTGCCTCACGCACCAGAAGCGGCAGGGCCACGGAAGCGGGCATGTCGTCGCGTGCCGCCATACGCCCATAGCCACCCTCGTGACAGTCCAGCGCGAGTTTCTGGCGCAGATTTGCCTGCACCCCGGCCATGTGACGGGCGCCGAAAACCTCGCAACGTACCTGCTCAAGTGTGTCGTAGAGCGGTCGCGTTTCCGGCGTGTCGCTGTTCAGCGGCAGGGGGGCGAGCGCGTCGTCATGATGCTTGAGCCGTAGAGCCGCGGCGTCGGCAGCGCCACGCACACGCTGCATTTCCTGCGGGGTGAGGGCACGCGATACATAGGGAAGCTGGATGCCCTTGGCCTGCTTCGACGTTGCCGAGGCAGCAAAACTTATCTCCGTCTCGGCCTCACCCGACATGGCGCGCAGGGCAGCAGTCGTGGCGCGCCGAAAGGCATCGGTGCGCTCACTGCCGGGCAGGGCAAGGTCGGTCGTGTTGCGGTCTGGCGTCTTCGGCCTGGCGGAAGCCATGAACCCGCCCCCTTCAGGTGTTCAGCGGAGACTGGTTGAAGCAGCGCTGATAGTACTCAGCGACGATCCCTCGCTCGGCCTCATCGCATTTGTTCAGGAAGGTGAGGCGGAATGCGAAGGCGAGATCGCCGAAAATGCGTTCGTTTTCCGCCCAGGTAATGACGGCACGTGGCGACATGACGGTCGAGATATCGCCCGCCATGAACCCGGCGCGGGTCAGATTAGCGAGCGCGACCATGCTTTCGAGACGTTTGGTAATGGCGGGCTCGTCACCCAGCCCGAGCTTGGCGCGCACGATACCCACCTCCTGATCGAGCGGCAGGTAGTTGAGCGAGGCCACGATGTTCCAGCGGTCCATCTGGCCCTGATTGATCTGCTGCGTGCCGTGGTAAAGCCCGGTCGTATCGCCGAGCCCGACCGTGTTGGCCGTTGCAAAAAGACGGAAACCGGAATGCGGGCGAATGACGCGGTTCTGGTCGAGGAGGGTCAGATGGCCCTCTGCCTCGAGCACGCGCTGGATGACGAACATCACATCGGGGCGACCGGCATCGTATTCGTCGAAAATCAGAGCGACAGGGTGTTGCAGGCACCAAGGCAGCAGACCTTCGCGGAACTCCGTGATCTGCTTGCCGTCACGCAAAACGATAGCGTCCTTGCCGATCAGATCGATACGCGAAATATGGCTGTCGAGATTGATACGAACCGTCGGCCAGTTCAGCCGGGCCGCGATCTGTTCGATATGAGACGATTTGCCGGTGCCATGAAAGCCCTGCACCATGACGCGACGATTATTGGCAAAGCCTGCCAGAATAGCGCGCGTGGTGTCGCAGTCGAACTGGTAGCTGGGGTCGATATCGGGCACATGCTCGGTGCGGATAGAGAAGGCAGGCACCTCCATATCGCAATCGATGCCGAAAACGTCACGGGCGGAGACGATCCGATCGGGCGCGCCAAGTACATGGGTGGGCACCGCGTTCTGTTCAGCGGTGACAACCGTTTCCGGTGCGTCGATGGAGGCGAGATCGCTCATGGGTTCAATCCGTCTTTCACTCTGTCTTGCAACAGTCTGTCTTGTCAGGTTCTCGGCAAGGATATGGTCATGTTTCCCCCGATGGCCAGAGGGAAACGCGCAATAAACCGCTCTAGGGACTGACCAGATGGGCGCGAATCGCACTATAGGCGACGCTGACCGTCTTAAAACGGTCTTCCGCGGCAGGATCTCCCGCATTGGCATCAGGATGATGCTTGCGTGCCAGTTCCTTATAGCGCAGCTTGAGCGCGTCGATTGTCACCGGCCAGTCGAGCGCGAGCGCACGGAGATGGTCGCGCAGGGCCGGCGGGGCGGTCTCGCGGGCCTGCTGATGGCGCTGTCTTGCCGCCTGAGCACGTCTTGCGCGGGTTGAAGCGAGAATATCGAGCGGGTCGAGAACCTCTTCTTCATCGAAATTCTGCCCGCCTCTCGTGCCGAGCTTCCATGAAGGGCGCTGCCAGGAGATATCGGCTCTGAGTTGGGACTCGATCTGGCCGGGCGTCATGCCTTTGTAGAAATCCCACCGCGCGTTGTATTGACGGACATGGTCCAGGCAGAACCAGAAATATTGTCGTAACTGCGTGCGGTCCTTCGGCGCACGATATCCCGCATGCTCGGTGCAGCCGGGCATGTCGCAATAGCGCTCCGGTGCATCGGGATCAGGGTCGAATGCCCTGTGTTTTGTGGATTTACGCTGCATGATCGGGTTTATGTGCGTTGTTAGAGACGCCGATGCAAGAAGGGAGTGCTCATGAGTGACCTCAAGGAACGCGCAGCGCGCATGAAGGCTGAACTCGATGCTGCGTTGCAGCCTGTCGAGATGACGATACGCGACGACAGCAAGCGACATGCGCACCATGCGGGGCGCAACGGTGTTGAGGGTGACGAGACCCATTTCACCATGACGATCCTAAGTGAGCGCTTCGGTGGCATGAACCGGGTAGCTCGGCACAGACTCGTTAACGACCTGCTTAAGCCGGAATTCGAGTCCGGGCTTCATGCGCTTTCCCTTACCCTCTCGGCGCCGGGCGAAAGATGAAAGCAGCTACACGTCTGTTCTCTGCCCTGGCTTTCGCTGGCGCGTTGGCAGGATGCGCCGTGAACGGCATGGAAGGGCTTTCCACCCCGCAGCAGCGTGAGGCGCATCGTGTTGAGGCGGCCCTAAACCGTCCGGTTACGCTCGAGGGGCACTTCGTACAGATGGGGCCCGGACAGAATGGCGGGGCAGGGCATTTTTCTTATCGTCCCGGTGCACTTGCCCTGGACTATGTGTCGCCCCACCCCATGACGCTCAGAGCTTCCGGCACGCATCTCGTGCTCGACGATAAACAGACAGGTGCGGTGACCCGAGTCAGTCTGGCGCGCAACCCGCTCGGCCTGCTGTTGCATATACCGGTGCGTTTTGCGGGCGCTATCCGTGTGACAGATATCCGCGCCACCCCTGGGGCGGCACAGATATCACTCGCTGAGTCCGATAATCCGTCACAGGGTCTACTGACCCTGCAACTGATAGAGACCAAAAGCGGGCTTCAGCTTTCCTCTCTCGATGGCGTCGATGCGCGAGGAAATCGAATCGTGTTGTCGCTCTCTGACGTGATTGAAACCGGCGAGTCACCGAAGAACTGAGGCCAAATGGCAAGAAGTGCTTCGTCCAGATCCTCCATCGTGAGATCATGGTTGAAGCGCTTCACACTGCTCACGCCGAATTCCTTGATGCCGCAGGGGATAATTCCATCGAAGTCGCTCAGGCGTGGGTCGAAGTTTATCGAGATCCCATGCCAGGAGACCCATCGGCTTACACGTATGCCGATAGCCGCAATCTTGGTTTCCAGCCCTGAGACGGGATCATTGACCCATACGCCGATTCGTCCACATTCGGTGCGTCCCTCGATTCCTAGCTGCGCCAGGCTTGCAATTACCCAACGCTCGAGGCTCTGAACGAAGGCGCGCAGATCGCGTGCAGGGGTCGGGCCGTGGCTGCGCTGGAGATCGAGCATCACATAGACGATTCTCTGTCCCGGCCCATGGTACGTCCATTGCCCGCCGCGACCGGCGTCATAGGTGGGTAGCTGGTCGGGATTGATCAGATCGGCTGGTTTTGCCGAGGTGCCGGCCGTGTAAAGACGAGGATGCTCCAGAAACCACAGGTGCTCTTCGGCCTTATCCGCCCTGATGGATGCAGCGCGGTCCTGCATCGCCCTGAACGCCAGTTCATAGGGAATCAGCCCTTTTTCCTTTTTCCAGGATATTTTGTCGAAAATCGCCTTTTCGGCGATTGCCTGCTCATCGGTCATCGGCTATAGCCCCCTTCACACGAGCGGTATCGCCCAGAGCGGGCCGCTTGTCACGATGCGGTCGTGGCGGAATGGTAGACGCGCAAGCTTGAGGTGCTTGTGGGGGCAACCCCGTGGAAGTTCGAGTCTTCTCGACCGCACCATCGGAACTGGAAGCACCCCCTTAGGGGGGTGCCAGTCCACCAAAGAATTCTAAAAATCTTATGCGGACGAAATGAACTTTCATTAACCTGCAGGCTTTCTACTGCCGTGGTTTTTGTGAAATTTTGTGTTCGTGCCATCACTTTGCCGAAGTTTGCCGTCCAGATACTGGATATGATGCAGTCATCGTGCGATCTGGATGTGTGGTCCACGCTTACAGTCTGGAATTAAACGCGCAGGGCTGCGTCGCATACTCTGTAAAGTTCTAAAGGTCGGAAATCGTGATCAAGCCGCTCAGAAAAGCTGTACTCCCCGTTGCTGGTATGGGAACGCGCTTCCTTCCCGCCACGAAGGCTATGCCAAAAGAGATGCTGCCGGTCGTCGACCGCCCTCTTATCCAGTATGCGATTGATGAGGCACGCAAGGCAGGTATCGATCAGTTCTGTCTGATTACCGGGCGTGGCAAGGATAGCCTTATCGATTACTTCGACGTGGCGTTCGAGCTCGAAACCACACTCAAAGAGCGTGGCAAGAATGCGCTGCTCGAGACGCTTCAACCCAGTTCGATCGAAGCTGGCTCGCTCGCCGCCGTGCGCCAGCAGGAGCCGCTTGGCCTGGGTCACGCCATCTGGTGTGCGCGCTCGTTTATCGGTGACGATCCGTTCGCCATCCTTCTGCCTGACGACATCGTGCAGGGAGAGAAGGGCTGCGTTTCGCAGTTGGTCGAGGTCTATAACCAGACTGGCGGTAACGTTGTGGCTGTCTCGGAAGTGCCCAAGGAGCATACAAATCGCTACGGTATTCTCGATGTCGGCAAGGATGATGGAAAACTGGTCGAGGTGAAGGGGCTGGTTGAGAAACCCGACCCCGAAGATGCCCCCTCAAATCTGTCCATTATCGGTCGCTATGTGCTTCTGCCCGAGATCATGACCCATCTCTCCAAGCTGGAACGTGGTGCCGGTGGCGAAGTACAGCTTACGGACGCCATGGCGAAGATGATCGGCCACACGCCGTTCCATGGTCTGCGCTATGACGGTATTCGCTATGATTGCGGTGACAAGGCCGGCTATCTGGAAGCTCAGATTGCCTTTGCTCTCGAGCGCCCGGATCTGCGCGAAGCCATGCGCGGTTTCATCAAGAAATACGCCGATGCCTGATGGGCACTCTGTTTCGACATGAGTTCCATCCTTCCATCCTGCGGGAATACGATATCCGCGGGATGGTCGGTAAAACGCTTTTCGAAAACGACGCTCAGGCTTTGGGCGTCGTTTTTGCGTCTGTGTTACGCGAGCAGGGTCGTGACCATGTAGTGGTCGGGCATGACGGTCGCGATAGCTCTCCCGGTCTGGAGCAGGCTCTGGTCGGGGGGCTTGTCTCGGGCGGCATGACCGTGAAGCGTCTGGGATGTTGCCCCACTCCAGAGCTTTATTTTGCCTCTTTCAGTGATAAGGCAGCAGGCGCCATCATGGTGACGGGCAGCCATAACCCAATCGGTTATAATGGCTTCAAGATCGTCCTAGGTAATCAGCCCTTTTTTGGCGAGGCCCTTCTCGGGTTAGCGCAAGCATTGCGCGGCGGTGTGCAACTGGGTGTGCAGAGCGGTCAGGCGCGCTGGTGCGATTCCGATGGGCGTTATGAAGCAGCCCTGGCGGAGGGGCTGCGCCATCGGGCGCGCAAATTGCGTGTTGTCTGGGATAACAGCCACTCCTCGGCCGCTTATGCGCTTTCCCGGCTTCTGCTTCGCTTGCCCGGTGAGCATATCGTGCTGAATGGGACGGTTGACGGGCTTTTCCCCGCGCATCATCCTGACCCGACGCTGCCTGAAAACATGGTCCAGCTTCAGCATGCCGTGCGCGTTAATGCCGCCGATCTCGGTGTCGCGTTCGATGGTGATGCGGATCGTCTGGGGGTGGTCAATGAGAGCGGCGCCCTTATTCAGGCAGATCGATTGAGCCTGATTTTTGCGCAGTCCATTCTCCAGGAACGGCCCGGCGCGATGATTCTGGGCGATGTAAAAATGTCGCAGGTCTTTTTCGACGGCGTTGTGGCGGCCGGTGGTCGTGTTGCGATGTGCCCGAGCGGTCATTCCGAGGTCAAATCGGCGATGCGTGAGACCGGCGCGGCTTTTGCCGGAGAGATGTCGGGCCACTTCTTTTTTGCCGATCATTGGCCGGGCTTCGATGACGGGCTCTATGCGGCTATCCGTCTGATCGATTTGCTGGCGGGACAGAGCCAGACGCTTTCGAAGCTTTGCGAGGCTCTGCCTGATCTCGTTTCGACGCCGGAAATTCGCTTCGAGTGTGACGATGACATCAAGTTTGCAGTGATCGACAGGATTGTGGCCCGATGTCGTGCCGCGGGTGATGACCTTGTGCTGACGGATGGGGTGCGTGTGAAGGCGATGCATGGCTGGTGGCTGCTCAGGGCATCGAACACCCAGCCAGCGCTGGTGGCGCGTGTCGAGGGCAGCAATCACGCTACCTGTCAGGACATGCTCGCCCATATAGCCCGCCTGCTCCAGGACGAGGGTGTCGTGTTTCCGGTGATAGAAGGGTTTTCCCCGAACCTAGGCGAGGCAGAATCGTGAGGCCGATCATCAGTTTCTACGAGCCAGGCCAGCTCGTGGCGCATCCCAACTGCCCGGATTGGGGTATCGGCCAGGTCCAGAGCGTTACGGGCCATCGCGTGACGATCAACTTCGAAAACAGGGGCAAGGTACTCGTCAATGCGCAGCTAGTCGATCTGATCGTGATCGGGTGAGGAAGGGCGGGACGGTGAGGGCGCTGCGTTTTCTCGTCCGCGCAGGGCTCGATCTATTTTTCCCGCCTGCCTGCCTTTCTTGCGGGGGTGAAACCGCTCAGGCAGGTCTGGTCTGTCTCGCCTGCTTTCAACGCCTGCACCCTATCGTCCTGTCATGTGGTCATTGTGCCCTGCCGGTAGCGTCCGAGGCATATCTCGATCCCACCGGGTGCTGCGCCAAATGCGCCCATCCTGTGCATTGTTGGGATAGGGCACAGGCGGCCTGGCTTTATGAGGACACAGCGCGGCGCCTGATCCTGCAGTTCAAATACGGCGATCGGCTGGAAAGCGGCGCTTTCCTTGCGCGTGGCATGGTGACCGCAGCCAGTCATATGCTGGGCGGCGCAGATTATCTTGTGCCTGTGCCGCTGCACCGGCGTCGTTTCTGGCAACGGCGCTACAATCAGGCGGCGCTTCTTGCCCGGCACATCGCGTGCTTGCGGCCTGGCCTGCGCGTTTTGCCTGACGCCCTGATTCGCTACCGGGCAACACAGACGCTTGCCAGCCTGTTTCATGATCAGCGCGCGAAAGCACTCGAAAATGCGTTTAAAGTAGCAGCTTCGAAGCGGGATCTCCTGGCCGGGAGGCATATCGTTCTGATCGACGATATCTTGACCACAGGCGCTACCGCCTCCATTTGCGCAAGGCATCTCCGGGAGGCGGGGGCGAAGCGTGTGGATGTTCTGGTGGCTGCGCGTACTGTCAAGGCTGCAGAGGGACCCGACACGTTTGACGCTTAATGGCAGTGAGGATTCAGCTTATCGTGCAGAAAATTGAGATATATACCCAGCCGGGTTGCCCTTATTGCGTGCGCGCCGTTCAGATTTTGGCGTCCAAAAACGTTGCATTCGAAGAGATCGATGCGCCGCACGGCACTCCCGAGCGTCAGGATGCGATCCGCCGTTCAGGGGGAGGGCGGACCGTGCCCCAGATTTTCGTCGGCGAGCAGGCGCTCGGGGGCTGCACCGACCTCATGCAACTCGAGGCGAGCGGCAAGCTCGATGCGATTCTCGGCAAGTAATGATTTGTTATAGACTGCATTGCACGCTCGGGCATGAATTCGAAGGCTGGTTCCCCAGCGCAGAATCCTTCGACAGGCAGAAGGCGCATGGTCTGGTGCTGTGTCCGCAATGCGGTGTGAGTGCGGTCGAGAAGAGTCTGATGGCACCGGCCCTGGCGCGTTCTGCCGAGCCGCCTCCGATCGCCCCGGCCGATCAGATCCGTATGGCGTTGCGCGCCATCCGGAGAGAGGTCGAGTCACGCTGTGACGATGTCGGAGACCGATTTGCCGAAGAAGCGTTGAAGCGTCATGATGCGCGCGACGACGGGGAGCGCCAGTCCGATCGTGGCATCTATGGCACGATGAGCGACTCCGAAAGGGAAAGGCTCGAAGATGAAGGCGTCGATTTTACCCCGGTTCCCTGGATCGACCGCTCGGAGTCGTAAGGGTCTATCGGGCGCACGCGCCCTGCTGACGGGTGCAGCCCATATGGCGAGGCTTATCCCGCTTCTGGCCTTTCTTGGGGCATCGCACGCCATGGCTCAGACTGTCGGCAATCCGCCTGCGCCGGAAGAAGGGCTTTGGCTGGCGCAGGATCACGATGGTGTGTTTCAGATCGGTCGCTGCGGCGAGACGCTCTGCGGAAGGCTGATTGGCATGCAATATGACGGCCCCGTTCCCAAGGATGTGTGGGGTCGTTCACAATGTGGGCTGGTCATGCTGACCGATTTCCGACTAAGCAAGGACGAAAACGTGTGGCGGGGGCATATTCTCGACCCGGAAACAGGGCGTACCTATGACGCTCGTATCCATGCCGAGTCTGCTGAGGTGCTGAAGCTGCGCGGTTTCATTCTTGGAATTCCCCTTTTCGGCAAGACGCAGACCTGGACCCGTTATCGAGGTACGATCGGACCCGAGTGCAAATTGCCCTGAGCCGGAACGCCACCCGAGGAGCTTGAGATCAGACCATGAAGACGACCCTTTCCCGCCGCAGCTTCGCGTTGGGTACCCTTGGCCTGCTGGGATGCGCCACCGCGCAAGCGCAGGACGCGACTGACAAGGCACCGGCCGCGCCGCCGCCGCCGCCCAAGCAGGTTTCCAAGACGATCTGTTTCGTCGGGGGCTACACCAAGCACGCCCCTGCGGGCGGCGCCGGCAATGGCGAGGGGATCGCCGTCTTCGAAATGGATCGGGAAAGCGGCGTTCTGACGCCGGTGACGACCTTCACCGATATTGCCAGCCCGTCTTTCATTACGCTCTCTCATGACAAGCGCTTTCTTTATGCGCTGAGTGAGGTCGATGATTTCAACAAGGATGGTGATGGCTCCGTCACGGCTTTTGCCGTCGATCGCAAGACCGGGTCGCTCAAGAAGCTTAACTCTGTCAGCTCTGGCGGCGCGGTGCCGGCGCATCTGAGCGTGCATCATTCGGGCCGCTACGTGCTGGTCGCCAATTATATGGGCGGGTCTGTCGGCGTGCTGCCCATCCGTCCTGATGGATCGCTCGGCCCTGCCACCGACGTCGTTCATAATACCGGCCCCCGTCAGCCGGAACGGGCTGCGGATAATCCTCAGGGCAATTTCGCGGTATCGGACCATTCCGGCTCGCACCCGCATATGATCCAGAGCGACCCGAGCGGCAAATACGTGATCGCTGACGATGCCGGTCTCGATCGTGTCTATGTCTGGACGCTGAATCTCCAGACGGGCAAGCTGGTCCCTGCCAAGGTGCCGTATTACGACATGACGCCAGGCAGCGCGCCGCGCCACTTCCAGTTCAACCGTTCCGGCAAACTGATGTATAATCTCTGCGAGCAGGACTCGAAGATCGTCGTCAGTGCTTTCGACCCGCAGACCGGCGCCATCAACAACCTGCAATCGGTCAGTACGGTCACCTCGCATTTCCGTGGCAGTACGCTGGCGGCTGAGATCCTGATCTCGGCAGATGACCGTTTCGTCTATGCGTCGAACCGCCTCGGTGACTCGCTCGCCGTGTTCAAGGTCGGTGAGGACGGTACGCTGACCCTGCAGGACGAAGCCTGGATGCACGCTGATTACGGCCGCGCAATGATGTTCGATCCTTCGGGAAATTTCCTCTTCTGTGCCAATCAGCGCAGCGATGCCGTTACCTCGTTCCGTGTGGACAAGGCGAGCGGTCAGCTTGGCTTTACCGAAAACTTCACCCCGGTGGGCAGCCCGACCACCTTCGCGTTCATGGATACGGAAGTCTGAGGAGAGACAGGCGGAGGAGGCGGGCATTTGCTCGTTTCCTCTTTTTGTGGCCCAGTCCTGATTCAGATCTGACCGGGGCTGAAACCGGGGAGGAAACAGCCTCGAAGCCTTCTCTCCATACCGGCTTTAACACCGGGCTAAACCGGTTCAGTCGCGAACGAACATCGTGATGTAATTGATGCTGGTATCGCGCGTCATGCGCCAATGCATCGGACGATAGCTCATTCCGGCGACATCGATCATGCGGAGCCCGACCGAACGGCCCATGCGATGCAGCTCTTCCGGCTTTATAAATTTCTTCCAGTCATGTGTGCCGACAGGCAGAAGACGCGCAATATATTCCGCACCGATCTTGGCGACAGCCAGTGAGCGCAGGGTGCGATTGAGCGTCGAGACCGCAATCAGACCGCCCGGTCTGGTGAGTGAGCGCAATAGCGACAGGAATTCCTGCGGATCGTTCACATGCTCGATCACTTCGAGCGCCGAGATGGCGTCGAAGCTCTTTCCTTCGCGCACCAGCTCCTCGGCGCTGCTCTTGCGATAAGTCAGAGTGCCCGAGCCTGCGGGTAGCGGGTGTGCCGCCAGATGGGCCTCTGCGGCGCGGATTCCCTCGGGGGAGGCATCGAGGCCGAGCACCTCATGGCCCATTCGAGCGAAGGCCTCGCTGGCCAGGCCGGCGCCGCAACCGATATCGAGGACCGAGAGCGAGCCGCCGCGCAGCGCTTCGAGACGTCTGAGATGGGCGTTTACCCATTGGGTGCGCATGGGATTCATGTCGTGCAGGGGCTTCATCGGCCCCTTAGGATCCCACCAGGTCGCAGCCAGCTGATCAAAATGGGCAATCTCGCGATCGGAAACGGAAGAGGCGGCGGTATCTGGCATCATGGATCCAAAAAGACAGAAATGAGACCGTTTTACCAGAGTATCTGGACGGCGCGATCCGGACTTAGTATGTGACCGGCCTTTCCTTGCGCAACATCGCAGGCTGGAAAATACGATCCCGGCGCTCTGTGATTGACCGCTTTCTGCTACGTACGGAGCCAGGTGCACCATTATGACGTCATCAGACCAGCGCCCAACCCGGATCGTCATGAAATTCGGCGGCACCTCCGTGGCCGACCTGGATCGCATACGCGCTGTGGCCGAACGTGTACGTATTGAGCGTGACAAGGGGCATCAGGTTGCCGTGGTCGTTTCAGCCATGGCCGGTGTGACCAATCAGATGGTGAGCTATGTTCAGGCGCTCGACCCCATGGCCGATGCGCGCGAATATGACGCTGTCGTGGCGAGTGGTGAGCAGGTGACGAGCGGCCTGACGGCCATCGCGCTTCAGGCGCTGGGCGTGCCGTCGCGCTCGTGGCAGGGGTGGCAGATTCCGTTCCGCACTGACGACGCTCATGGCAAGGCTCGTATCGGCGATGTCGAGGGTGCGGCGCTGATTGCGTGCATGGACCGGGGCGAGGTGCCAGTGATTGCCGGTTTTCAGGGTGTGGCACCGGGCGAGCGCATCAGCACGCTCGGGCGTGGCGGGTCGGACACGTCAGCCGTGGCGGTGGCGGCAGCGATCAGGGCCGATCGGTGCGATATCTATACCGATGTCGATGGCATCTATACGACCGACCCGCGTATCGTGAAAAAGGCCAAGAAGCTGGATCGCATCACCTTCGAGGAGATGCTGGAGCTGGCTTCGGTTGGGGCGAAGGTACTCCAGACCCGTTCTGTCGGGCTGGCGATGAAAGAAAAAGTGCGCGTGCGCGTGTTGTCGAGTTTCGAGCCCGAGACTGAACTCTCCGGGTCGTTGGTGGTGGATGAGGACGAGATGATGGAAAAGGAACTGGTCACGGGGATCGCCTACTCCCTGGATGAGGCAAAGATCTCGGTGAGCCGTATCCCGGACCGTCCGGGCATTGCCGCCGCCATTTTCAGCCCGCTGACGGCTGCGCGCGTCAATGTGGACATGATCGTCCAGAGCGTTGGCTCCGATGGCTCGACCAACATGACGTTTACCGTGCCCAAGGGCGATCAGGCGCGTGCGCTTGCCGCCCTTGAGGCTGCCCGCGGCGACATCCAGTATGGCGAAATCCATACGGCCAATGACGTGGTCAAGATCAGTGTCGTGGGCATCGGCATGCGCTCTCATTCGGGTATGGCCAGCACGATGTTCCAGACTCTCGCAGAGCGCGGCATCAATGTTCAGGTTATCTCGACCAGCGAGATCAAGATCTCGGTGCTGATCGATGCGGAATATATGGAGCTCGCCATGCGGGCGCTGCACACGGCCTATGGTCTGGACGGGGAATAAGCATGACAGACACCGATCAAACCCGTCAGAAAGCCCGCACGACGCTCGATCGTCTCTGGGCGCCGGGCTGCGAATTTCTGGGTACACCGACCGCTATTCTCGGTGGGGCCATGTCATGGGTCAGCGAGCGTAACCTCGTTTCGGCCATCTCGAATGCCGGTGGGTTCGGCGTCATTGCCTGCGGTGCGATGATGCCCGATCGTCTTGCGGAAGAAATTGCCGCCACGCAGGCTTTGACCGACAAGCCCTTCGGCGTGAACCTCATTACCATGCATCCCGAACTCGAAAAGCTGGTGGATGTCTGCCTGGAGCACAAGGTCGGCCATATCGTGCTTGCCGGTGGCGTGCCGAGTGGGGCGATCATCAAGCGGGTGCGTGACGGTGGCGCGCGCGCTGTCGGTTTTGCCCCGGCGCTGGCGCTGGGCAAGCGTCTGGTCAAGCAGGGTATAGAGGCGCTGGTGATCGAAGGCTCGGAAGCTGGCGGTCACGTCGGTCCTGTCTCGCTGAACGTGCTGGCACAGGAAATTCTGCCCCATATCGCTGGTGTGCCGGTATTCGTCGCCGGTGGCCTGGCCCGAGGCGATGCCGTGCTGGGGTTTCTGGAGCAGGGGGCTGCGGGAGCGCAGCTCGGGACGCTCTTTGCGGCCAGCACCGAAAGCATCGCGCACGAGGCATTCAAGAAGGCTTTTGTGCGGGCGGCCGCGCGCGATGCCGTCACCTCGAACCAGATTGATGAGCGTTTTCCGGTCATCCCGGTGCGTGGGCTCAACAACGCGGGGACGCGCCGCTTCATGGCCCATCAGGCTGCAACGCTGGCACGCTTCACCTCTGGCGAGCTGAGCAAGGAAGATGCGCAGCTCGAAATCGAGCATTTCTGGGCGGGCGCCCTACGCCGCGCGGTGATTGAGGGCGATGTGGAAGAAGGTTCGGTGATGGCCGGCCAGTCTGTCGGTATGGTCAAGGCCGTGCGCCCCGTAGCGGAGATTCTGCATGATCTGGTCGAGCAGGCCGTCGACGCACTGGTTGCAAGAGAGGCGCGTACCGGGCATCTTCATCCCTCTGAGATCGCAATCGGGTAATCATGCCAGAGAAGACGACAGACCGTATTCCGGGATGGCAGGGCGGTAGCGCAGATGGTGCGCGCGGCCTTGGCGCCGATCTGCGCGCCAGACGAGAAGAGCTCGGCTGGGCTTTGCCCGATGTAGCAAACTGGCTGCGCATTCGCGAGGCGTATCTTCTCGCCCTCGAAGAGGGGAATACGAGCGTCTTTCCGGGTAGTGCCTACGCGCTCGGGTTTCTGCGCAGCTACGCGCAGGCTCTCGGGATGGATCCCGATCACGCGGTGTCGCGCTTCAGGCAGGACATGCGTGGCGCGCTGGACCGCAAGCCCGAATTGAGTTTTCCTGAGCCCGTCTCAGAGCGCGGCGTGCCGGTCGGGCTCTGGGTCGGGGCCGGGCTCGCCGTTCTGGTGGGCACTTATATCGGCTATTATCATTTCTTCGGTGCCGATCCGGCGCCTACCCATCAGATGCCACCCGTGGCGGAAATTATGCCGGGCGTAACCCAGCACGGTACGCCGTCGCCGCAAATCGCTGCGGTGATGCCCGATCGCGGACTGGCACCATCGCCTCAAAATGCACCGTCTGCCTCGCCTGCCATAGCCCAGAGCAGCCCGGTGTCGACCGGCGCTCAGGCGTCTCTCCCCCAGAGCCAGAGCGTCGCTGCGGCAGCGATTACGGGTAGTAATCCGGCCATTGTCACGGCTGCGCCGCAGAACGGGCAGCCTACGCCGCCTCTGCCGACGGCAGTCACGTCTCAGCCAGGTACGAACCAGTCGGCTTTGCCTGGGTCAACACAGTTAGTGTCCGGCCAGCCCGGTTCAACCCAGCCGGTATCGAGCCAGTCAGGGGTATCCCAGCTTCCTGCCGCGGCGACCGCCTCGGCTGGTCCTACGGCTTCAACAGCTTCCGCAGCGCCGGCGAACATGATCGTCCTGCATGCTGCCGCCGATGCCTGGGTGTCGATCAGGGACAAGGCCGGGGCCACCGTTTTCAGCCGGGTGCTGAAATCGGGTGAAACCTGGCAGGGACCGGAGGATGCCGGGCCGTATCGTATGACACTGGGCAATGCCGGTGGTCTGACGCTGAGCGCGGGCGATGTGACGACTTCCGCGCTAGGACGCGTCGGCGCGGTGCGTCGAGGCCTTGTCGTTACCGCAGCAGCGATCCGCAACGGACAGCTCGGTCAGGACAGTGCCGCGGGCACGCCGGTTGTTCCTGCTGCCTCCGGCGTTTCCCCTGAAACTGGTGACACACCGACAAGTCAGAATACGGCGCCGGTCTTGAAAAAGGCGGCCACGACACCAAAAGTTACGGCAGCGACCCATGAGTCGGAAACCGACCGTCTGAACGCGCGGCAACTGGAACAAACGGCGCAGCCGCGCTAAAGCCTGCCCCCTATCGGAGCCATGCTTCGATAGGTAATGCAGGCCTGAGAAACGATTACAGACCCCGAGCGCCGGTCATTTTCGGTGAGACGGGGTTTCGACGAGACGGGCAGGGCGCTTCGCAATGGGGTGCGCTGGCCAGCATGACACAGACATGGGTAAGCGACATGGGACTGGGTTCCGGCGCTTACCCCGGAAAACAGGGCTGGCTCTGGTTTTCCGTTACGGAGACGAGATTATGAGCGGATATCGCCCCTACCAGTATATCGAACGTCGCAAGTCCCGTCAGATTCATGTTGGCAAGGTGGCGGTCGGCGGGGATGCGCCGATCTCGGTCCAGACCATGACCAACACCCTGACTTCCGATGCCAAGGCGACGATCGAGCAGATCCGCCTGTCGGAAATCGCGGGTGTGGACATCGTGCGCGTTTCGTGCCCCGACGAGGAAAGCACGGCAGCTCTCACCGAGATCGTGCGCGAAGTGAACGTGCCGATCGTTGCCGACATCCATTTTCACTACAAGCGCGCCATTGAAGCCGCCAAGGCCGGTGCGGCCTGCCTGCGCATCAATCCGGGCAATATCGGCAACGCCGAGCGCGTGCGCGAAGTCGTGAATGCTGCGCGCGATTATGGCTGCTCGATCCGTATCGGCGTGAATGCCGGATCGCTCGAGAAGCACCTGCTTGAAAAATATGGTGAGCCCAATCCCGACGCGCTGGTCGAGAGCGCCCTCGAACACGCCAAGATCCTTCAGGATCATGATTTCCATGAATTCAAGATCAGCGTAAAGGCGTCTGACGTCTTCATGGCGGTTGCGGCCTATCAGCAGCTCGCAGAAGTATGCGATCACCCGCTGCATATCGGCATCACCGAAGCCGGGTCGAAGCGCGCGGGCACCGTCAAATCGTCGATCGGTCTGGGCAATCTGCTCTGGGCCGGTGTGGGCGACACGATGCGCGTCTCGCTTTCTGCCCCCCCGGAAGAAGAAGTGCTCGTGGGCTGGGATATTCTCAAGTCGCTGGGCCTGCGTCATCGCGGCGTCAAGATCATCTCCTGCCCATCCTGTGCGCGTCAGGGCTTCAACGTGGTCGAGACCGTACAAACCCTCGAAGATCGCCTGCAACACATCAAGACACCGCTCACACTGTCGATCATCGGCTGCGTCGTGAATGGCCCGGGTGAGGCGCTTATGACCGATCTTGGCGTGACGGGCGGTGGTGCCGGTCGTCACATGGTCTATTCGGCGGGCAAGCAGGATCACCGCCTGAACGAAGGCCAGAACATGATCGAGCATATCGTCGATCTGGTCGAAGAGCGTGTGGCGAAGATCGAAGCCGAGAAGGCAGAACAGGCCGAGCAGGAAGCGGCTCAGCAGGCCGAGGCCGCGCTCGCCTCGGCGGGCGTCTGAAACCATGAGCCAGTTGCAGCCGGTTCGTGGCACGCATGATCTGATTGGCGATACGGCCCGTCGCCACGCCCATGTCGTCGAAACAGCGCGTGAAGTCACGCGCCGCTATGGCTACGAGGAATGGTCGACCCCGATTTTCGAGGATACGCGTGTTTTCTCGCGCACGCTCGGCGATACCTCCGATGTCGTGACGAAAGAAATGTACACGTTCGAGGATCGAGGCGGCGACAGCCTGACGCTGCGTCCCGAGGGCACCGCGGCCATCTGTCGTGCTTTCGTGACGAACGGGCTGACTCAGGCCCTGCCGCAGCGCGTCTTCTATCAGGGGCCGATGTTTCGCTATGAGCGTCCGCAAAAGGGGCGTTTTCGTCAGTTCCACCAGATCGGCGCCGAGCTGCTGGGAGCGACCGATGCCCTGATGGATGCCGAGACCATCGCCATGGCGCATGCCATTCTCGAGGCGCTGGGTCTGGGCGAGGCGGTCACGCTCGAAATCAATACGCTTGGCGATCTAGAGAGCCGTCAGGCGTGGCGCGAGGCGCTGGTCGCCTATTTTCAGTCTCATGCCGAGGCGCTGTCGGAAGAGAGCCGAGCGCGTCTGGAAGCCAACCCGCTGCGCATTCTCGACAGCAAATCGTCGCAGGACAGGGCGCTTCTGGAAGAGGCGCCGAAGTTCGGTGCCTACCTGAACGAGGCCTCGCAGAACTTCTGGGACGATCTGCGTCGCAATCTCGATCTGTTCGGTGTCGGTTTTGTCGAAAACCCGCATATCGTGCGCGGCCTCGATTATTATAGCCATACCGCCTTCGAATTCGTGACCGATCGCCTCGGTGCGCAGGGCACGGTTCTGGCTGGCGGTCGCTATGAGGGGCTTGTTGCCCAGATGGGTGGCCCGGCGACGCCAGCCATCGGCTGGGCTGGCGGGATAGAGCGTCTGGCTCTCCTCATCGAGGGCGCTCCCGAGCAGGCTAGCCCTATCGCTATTCTTCCTACAGGTGAGTCCACCCTGCCTGCCTCTGTCACGGCTGTACAGGCGCTGCGTCAGGCCGGTTTCGCGGCCGCGCTGGAAACGCGCTCGTCGCTCAAGAAGCGTATGGAGCGCGTGGTCAAGTCGGGCGCTGCCCATATGGTTCTGGTGGGTGAAGACGAGCTGGCACGCGGAGCGGTGACCGTGCGCGATCTTGGCAAGCGGGAGCAGGTCGAAATCGCTCTCGATTCTCTGGCGGAACATTTCCTGAAAGCTGTCTGATCGTGGCTCTCGACGACAGGCTGGAGCGTATCGTCGCCCGGTCGGATGAATTGCAGGCGCTGATGTCCAGCGGCGAAATCCAGGGTGACGATTTCGTGCGGGCCTCGCGCGAATTCGCCGAGCTGGAGCCGGTTGTCTCGTCCATCCTAGCCTATCGTCGTGCCGATACGGCGCGCAAGGATGCTGTTGCCCTGCTCGAAGACCCTGAGATGCGCGAGCTGGCCCAGGGCGAGATAGATGAAATCGAGGGGCAGCTCGAGATACTGCACCAGCAGGTTCGTCTGGCGCTTTTGCCTCGCGACGAAGCCGATGAGCGCAGCGCCATTCTCGAGATACGCCCTGCCGCGGGTGGGGATGAGGCCGCACTTTTCGCGGCTGAGATTTTTGGCGCCTATAAGCGTTTTGCCGATTTGCATGGCTGGCGTTTCGAGATCATGGAATATGACGAAAGCGATCTCTCGGGATTGCGCGAGGGCGTCGCGACTATCTCGGGGCGGTCTGTTTTCGCGCGTCTGAAATACGAATCAGGTGTTCACCGTGTGCAGCGCGTGCCCGCGACGGAGAGTCAGGGACGTATTCATACGTCAACGGTAACGGTCGCCATCATGCCGGAGGCAGAAGAGGTCGATGTCGCGATCGACGAGGGCGATCTGCGCATCGACGTTTATCGTGCCTCGGGCGCAGGTGGGCAGCACGTCAACAAGACCGAGAGTGCGGTGCGTATCACCCACATGCCCAGTGGCGTCGTGGTGGCAATGCAGGAAGAGAAGAGCCAGCACAAGAACAAGGCCAAGGCAATGAAGATTCTGCGGGCCCGTCTCTATGAGAGGCAGCGCGCAGAGGCCCATGCAAACCGCGCGGCCGATCGCAAGTCACAGGTCGGCACAGGCGATCGCTCGGAGCGCATCCGTACCTATAATTTCCCTCAGGGGAGGGTAACCGATCATCGCATCAACCTGACCTTGCACAAGATCGACCGTGTCATGCTCGGTGAATTCGACGAAATTGTCGATGCCCTGGCCCGGGAAGAGCAGACGGCTCTTCTGGCGGCAGAGGGGCTGAGCTGAGGCAGGCCCCTGTTACGTTGACCCGGTCAGGTTCAGCTCACAGGAGAGGCGCAGATATCCGCGTGGCCAGGATGATGCTTGGCGACCTCGGAGTCGGTCGGATCGCGCAGAAAGAAATCGGTGAAGCCTTCATCGCCGAGGGCTACCAGATGATGCCCCTCGGGATGGGTCAAGGTGCCTTCACTGCTGACCTGATGTGTTTCGGCACGCCCTTCGGCGTTGACCACAGTAATCTGACCGCAGAGCGCGTAGCTGTGATTGACGCGCCCGAGAGGGATCTCGATTTTTTTTGTCAGGCTGGGCGTCTTGTCATCAAGGCGGAAGGTCGCGGCGAGTATTCCGTCGATGTAGAGGCGCGATATCTCCGAGACTTCGATGGGCGCGCGGTCATCGGTAACGGTAAAGCTCTCGGCCAGAGCGATACCGGGGCTGGCGCCGATCGCGACTGCCAGCAGGAAGAGTGTCTTTCTCATTTCCTTTTTATAGGATGATTCAGGAGTTTTTGGTGAGCGGTAATCGACCTGCCCTCAAGGATGTGCTGATCGAAACGGCTGCCTCCCTGCAAAAAGCGGGTATCGAGGCGCCGCGCATGGAGGCCCGTCGCCTTGTCTGTTGGGCAATCGGCTGCGAAGCGTCTGCTCTCCTCTCGCTCGATCACCTGCCTGAGGACGCGGCGCCCAAACTTGCTTGCGGCATTGCCCAGCGTTGTACGCGCCGCCCACTCGCGCTCATCGAGGGCCAGGCGGGATTCTGGACCCTGATGCTCTCGGTATCCTCGGCCACGCTCATTCCCCGAGGCGATAGCGAAACCTTGATCGAGGCCCTGCTGAGCCTACGGCCGGATAAGAGAAGTGTACGCTCGATCCTCGATCTGGGCACGGGCACGGGTTGTCTGCTTCTGGCGGCGTTGAGCGAATACGGTCAGGCCTATGGCGTTGGTGTCGATCTCGCGCCAGATGCTGCCGCTCTTGCCAGGGCCAATGCCTGGCGCAACGCGCTCTCCTCCCGTGCCAGCTTTCTTGCAGGAAGCTGGTTTGCAGCGCTCCGCGGGCAATTCGACGTGATTGTAAGTAACCCGCCCTATATTCGCGCGGGCGATCTCGAAGGGCTGATGCCCGAAGTGCGCGACCATGAGCCAGCGCGTGCGCTCGTTGCAGGAGAAGACGGGCTCGATGCCTATCGGCTCATCATCGCTCAGGCGCAGGCTTATCTTGCCCCTGACGGGCTGTTGATTTTCGAGATAGGGCAGGGGCAGGAGACGGAAGTCACAGAGCTGGCAGCAATAGCCGGTTTTGCGCTCGTCGAGGCCAGAGCCGATCTCGGCGGGATCGTCAGAGCATTGTGTTTCGAGCGCTCTCTTACCCCGTCACAGTCTTATGCATGAAAACCATTGGCAGAATGGCGTAACCTTGCTAGTTTGAGCAGATCGACTTGCCCGGGTCGCGGTGATGCCCACCGACACGGCAAGGCGTCTTCCGCCCCTCGCAATGATCTTGATGATTGAGCTGAGCGGATTACCGGCCTGATCTCGTAATCCGGCCATCATGAGACAAACCAAGGGTCATTCATTCCCTGCAATCGCTTGGATCCCTCTCGTGACGGATCGGGATTGCGAATACGAAAGTGCTACGCGGATCCATGAACATGAAACGTATGAGAAGCCGTCACCATCGCCCGAGCGGTGGCGGGTCGCGTCAATCCAATGGTCAGACGCCTCTGAATCGCAACCATGTCTTCGATAGCAATGGCCCTGACATGCGTGTGCGCGGCACCGCCCAGCAGCTTTTCGAGAAATATCTCCAGCTCGGCCGCGATGCGACGGGCACTGGCGACCGAATTCTTGCCGAAGCTTATTTCCAGCATGCCGAGCATTATTTCCGCATCCTGAACGCCATGACGCAGGCCGCGCAGCAGAGCCAGATGGAGCGTCAGGAGCGTCATCAGCAGCGCGCGCGCAGCCAGCAGGAGCAGGATGATCGTCGTCAGGGCGATGAGTCGGGCGCGGAAAACGACAGCGAAGAGCAGGTTGAGGAAACCGCAGAGTAAGAGCCTGTTCTCTCCTTCAGAAAAGACCCCTGAACCGTTTGGGCAGGGGCCAGAGCCTGTCACCCGACAGACTCAGATCGATCGGGTAGGGATCTCCGGCCCGTTCGACACCTTCCCTGACGAGGCGCTCGCGCCAGTGCGTCAGGGTCGGATCGTCTCCAAGTAAAGTCGTTTCCTCAGGTGTCAGGCCAGCCATACCGGCCAGCATCTCACGCCACGCTCTGTTGGACATGCGCTGATGGGCGCCCGCCTGTCTGCTGCACCAGGCCTGTTTGCGTGTGCGTGCGAGCCGCCTCAGCCCCTCTTTCAGATCGCTATAGCGCAGATGAAAGAGCATGAGCGCCGGATCGGGGCTCGGCAGGGATTCCTTCACGCTATGGAAGCCGGGCGACCAGGTTGCAGGTGTCCTTATCAGGCAGGGCTTGCACATAGCGGCTGAGAAACGAAGCGATTTGCGTTGCAGCGATAGGGGGCGGTTGAAATCGAGGTCGGGCTCTTGCTCGGCATGATGAATCAAGTCAAACCCTATGGCCGTCAGATAGGGCGCTGATCGCGAGGCGCAGAGCGCCTGAAGCGAAGGAAAACATGCGGGATCTGCTACCAGTATTTCGTCGACGTCGCAGTAGAGAACCGTTTCGTACCATTCCAGAAGTCCGGCGCAAAAGGCGCTAATCGCACGCGTGCGCTGGGCATCGTCCTGGGGCGAACGAGGAATGCGCAGACGGTTGCAGGGCAGGGCGTCGGTCGAGCCGTCATCCGTGCCATGATCGATGACGTAGCACCGTTCCATGCCGACGATACGCGCATAATGACGCAGCCAGACCGGCAGAAAGACTGGCTCGTTATAGACCATCGTAACGACTGCAAGAGGCGCTCTCATGAACGTTCTTAACGCAGGCGAAAGAAACTTGTCTATCTGATGCGAAGGGAGAGAACCGGTCGGATGGTAGCGGCGGACGGATTTGAACCGCCGACCAAGGGATTATGATTCCCCTGCTCTACCGCTGAGCTACGCCGCCATCGCGACCGGTGGGCGTGGAATTAAAAGGGTTGGGCGGATGTGTCAACACTCTGACGCGAGGTTTTTGCGCGCATCGTGTTTTTGCGCCTTCGGCACTCTGTGGCATTGTGCGCCAATGGGTTAGACGATGCGTTACTCCTCAGCGCGCCCAATACGCCTCATCCCTCTCAAGGATCTGGATCTCAGATTTGAAGCAGCAGTTTCTCAGCTCCCTTTTCGTCCTGCGCTCCTATTTCGACTGGCTGCCCGCCCAGCTCGTCTCCATTCTCATGCTCGTCGTGCTCGCCATAGTCTCTTTCTATGCCAGCAAACTCATTTCTGTGGTCATCCTGCGTATTTTCGGCAATCGCGAAGATGCGGTGCTGCGCAAGATCATACTGGCCATGCGTCGGCCTGTGCGCGTCATGGTTGTGCTGGCGGTGCTGCTCTCGGCGCTGCCCGCAGCCTCGGGATTTACCTGGGAAACGACACAGCTTTTGCAGAAGCTGCTGCTGTTTATCGGTATTCTGATGGTCGGTTATGCGGCGATCGTGGCTTTCAGAATCATGACTGAAGCCTATCTGCAGCGCATCACCTCGCGCGACCATTCGGACGATATCATGATCAGGACGCATCAGACCCAGATCAGGGTATTGCGGCGCCTGATCGAAATTTTGGTCGGTATCGTCACGGTGGCCGCAGCGCTCATGACGTTCGATTCCGTCCGGCAATATGGCGTGTCTCTTTTCGCTTCGGCCGGGGCGGCGTCGCTGATTGTCGGCCTCTCGGCCCGAGGGTTGCTCACCAACCTTCTGGCCGGGGTACAGATTGCCATCACCCAGCCGATCAGAATGGAAGATCTGATCATCATCAATGGTGACTGGGCCTGGGTGGAGGAAATCACGTCGACCTATGTCGTGTTGCGCGTCTGGGACTGGCGCCGCCATATCGTGCCAATTTCCTATTTTCTCGAAAACCGCTTCGAAAACTGGACCCATAATTCGGCAGCCATCATTGGTGTGGTGTTTCTTTATGTCGATTATGAAGCGCCCATTGAAACGATCCGCGGCTTCCTTGGAGAAATCATCAAGACCTGTCCACTCTGGGACGGCAAGGTTTTCGATTGTCAGGTGGCGGATTGCGACGCTCATACTCTCAAGATCCGTATCATCGCCAGCGCGCGTAACGCGTTGCAAAGCTGGGATCTTCGTTGCGACATCCGGGAGAAAATCATTCTTCGTATGCGCGCCGAGTGCCCTGAAGCATTACCGAGGTCTCGCTTTGCAGTCGTGCCGCCACGTCCCGGCGAGGATGCATGGCCCAGCGCCGAGGCTATATCGCCGCCGATCGATCGACCGCCTCCGGGGTCTTATATGGGTCCCGGTACCGTCATGCCTCGGGGAGGCGCAGATCTTTGAGAAAAAAGCGGCGTGTGAAGGTTCTGAGAGCGTGCCAGTGTAGTTCAAAAATCGTCATTTATCTTGTCTCCTGAGGCAAGATAAATACGCTAAACACGGCGCCTCTATGGCAATTAATTCACGACACTGTCATATTAATTGACACCAATGGAACTGGCTTTCGTGCCGAAAGAGAGAAATTTCTCGGGAAAAATACCGCAAGAACAATAGATTGCTGTCAATAATCAATAATGCGGATGAAGCTAGCGAAACGTTAATATTCAGGCTGAAAAAGTGATCCTGTTGGATCTCGCCTGGGGGAGTGAGAAGTTTTGACCACTTATCTCGTCGTTTATGAAAAGAAGCAGGGCGACTCCTACGAAGCGGTTGAGCAGAAGCTCGCTAGCTTCGGTGAGGCCTTTCATGAAATCGATAATTTCTGGATCGTTGCGTCGAACCTGATTATCTCGGATCTGCGCGACGTGCTCGCCAAGCTTTTGCCGGACGGGACGAAGCTGATGGTTACGAAATATGTGCCTCATAATGCCATGGAGATGGGCGCGGCGGCCTGGCATGGCTTTGCCCTGCCTCAGGAAAGCTGGCTGGCGGGGCGGCTCTAGGGCTCGCCTATAGGGCGCCCGGCAGCGCCCCTTCCCGCGGCACATCTCCGATTGGGATAGTCGATCGTTTTTCAGTCGTTTGCGCGTTCCTCAAGGTGACGCGCATAAAGAGCGCCGATAGCCGTTGAGGCAAGTCGCGCCGTCGCATCATCGGCCCGGCTGGTCAGCAGCACGGGCACTTTTGCCCCCATGACAATTCCCGATGTCGCGGCTTTGCCCAAAAAGGCCAATGTCTTGACCAGGATATTGCCTGATTCGAGGTCAGGAGCGATCAAAACCTGAGCGCGACCTGCAACTGGAGAATCGACTCCTTTAATTTCTGCCGAGCCGAGGCTAACGGCGACATCCAAAGCCAGCGGGCCGTCAAGCATCGCTCCGGTAATTTCCTTGCGATCAGCCATTTTGCAGAGGCTGGCTGCATCGAGTGTGCCCTGAATTTTCGTATTGATCGTTTCCACAGCGGAGAGCAGAGCAACGCGTGGTGTGCCGAGGCCGAGAGCATGATGTAGATCTATGGCGTTCTGCACGATGTCGCGTTTGGTCATGAGATCCGGCGCGATATTGATGGCTGCATCGGAGACCAGAAGAAGGTCGGGATAGTCTGGCACGGCGATGCAAAAGACATGGCTCATGCGCCGCTTCGTGCGCAGCCCGCTCTCCTGCCTGATGACGCCTGCCATGAATGTGTCCGTGTGAAGGCTCCCTTTGGTCAGGCCGAACACCTCGCCTTCATGTACGAGTGCGATCGCTTGCTTCACCGACTCCTCCGGGCTTGTTGCGTGCTCGATACGCATACCGTTGATGTCGAGCCCAGCCTGGGCGGCGGTCTGCTCAATGAGTTCGCGGTCGCCGACCAGTATCGGTATGATGATCCCGTGCCGGAAGGCTTCGACGGCCCCTCCAAGCGCGTGACTGCTACAAGGCCAGACGATGGCGTAGGGTACAGGGCCGAGCCGGGAGGCCTTTGCTACCAAGGCGCGCATGAGAGCGTGACGTTCGGGAAAAACCTTAGCAAGAGCATCGTCCACAGGAACTCGCTGCGGTGTCAGGGTCGATGAGGGCATGAGCGCGCTGGTCTCCAGATTCGAGTCGACTCTACAGAACCAGGTCAGCACGGAAAGATTAACTGTACCCGGCTATCTGAGGCAGAGTGGCCCGGCGAACGGCCGTCAAGGCGCTTAGGGTTTGCCTGAAAAGCCAGACCTGATCCCGACACCGCCATCTAGGTCGTTTGCCTTCGATGCTCTGTCTCTCAACGCATAGCAGAAGCGGCACGAAAGACATGGATCAGGTTTTCTTGAGTGGTGCTGCGCCAGCAAGATTTGGCAATCGTACAGCGCTCCTGAATCACATGAATGTCATTCATGGGTGTCGGCGCAGGATAGTGCCCCGTCAAAGCAGACAGGCACCGCACGAACCTGCATCCAGATTTTAACCTGCTTGGCCTCGATGGGGGTCAGTCAGTGGCAGCACGTTACCGAGAGCTGAGGCCGTTTCTGGGTATAGCTAAGGTGGAATCAGCGGGAGGAGCGGCCCTCGCGTGCCGGTCTGATGATTCCAATTGCAAGACGCGCAAAAATCATGAGCAAACCACCAATGAAAACCGCCTCTCCGAGTAGATCGAGCGTGTCGGTCAGCGGTGACGTTTCCTGCGTGGAAAGTGTAGCGAGAGCTGAAGAAATTGCCCAGATGCAGAGCGCCAGAAGAATGGGAAGCGAATTTCTGAGCATGGTTGTCCCAAACATTATTTCATGTTTTTCACGCAAAGGTGTTGAGCAAAGTTAACGTTGATTAACGATCGGATTGCAAGACAATTTTGCAGTAAAAAATAGTTTTTATAATCGGTATCTTTTTTCAATTTTCTTATTTACCAGAATTTTCTGTATGCGCAGAGGCTCGTCACGAGTACTATTGTGTCATAGTGTTGCCCCATCCGCCGTTCTGTTCATGGTAGGCAAATAATGCCTATTAAGAGCGGGTTGACGGTAATTATTCTCAAATTTACGGTTTTCATAAATTCGTGATTGGCGGGCAGCTATTTCATTTTTGAAATAATTCCGATTACGAAAATCTGGTGTAAGCAGACCACGACGCTTCGAGCAGGATTTTCACGCTATGTGGGCTGGGGTCGGGCGTCATGATGACGCGACGTTATGCAAGAAAAAGAGGGTTCAGGTTCGGACTGGCGAGGGCGGGACAGCGCCGCTGACAGGGCCCGAGCTGCGACGATCCCGGAGGGGCTCCGCGGCGCTTTAAGGCTATCAGCCCAGCGCATCTGTCGAAGAAGAAGGAGGGCTTGATAGAAAAAAACTACGACGTCCCGTCCATTGGTGATAATGGCGGCGCTGGCAGCATTTTTTTGCGTTTTTCCGGATACTTCTACGGACCGGATGGTGGGCGCAACAGGGATTGAACCTGTGACCCCTACCATGTCAAGGTAGTGCTCTACCGCTGAGCTATGCGCCCATCCGGTCCGTGAGCGGCCTTTTAGCGGGCGTTGACGAGGCTGGCAAGATGGGTTTTCTAAAAAAATCACCAAACCGGAAAAAAAATGAATCCAGGCGCTCCGGCGGAGCCAGAGCTCTGTCTTTCAAAGAATTTTCTGCTGCATGACGTTGCCGAGCCTGCTTCGCCACTAGTGCTGGCGTCGCCGCATTCGGGGCGCTGTTATCCGAAATCCTTTCTTCAGCAATCACGCCTCGATCTTCTTTCTCTGCGTCGCAGCGAGGACGCTTATGTTGATAGGTTATTTGAGGCTGCGCCACGATGGGGGGTGCCACTTCTCTGCGCGACGTTTCCGCGGTCTTATTGTGACGTGAACCGTTACGCATGGGAGCTGGACCAAGGAATGTTCCGTGAGCGCCTGCCAGAAGGCAGCCTCACGAACACTGACAAGGTACGTAGTGGCCTGGGTATGATGGCGCGCATTGCCGGAGCAGGGCGCGGTATCTACCGTCATCAGTTGCCCGTGTCGGAAGCACGATTACGCATCGCTTCCTGCTGGCTGCCTTATCACGAAGCACTGGAAGCGATGATCGAGCGCAGTCTCGCGCGCTTTGGCGTCTGCCTGATGATAGACCTTCATTCCATGCCCAGTTTTGCCCATCTGCGACTGCCCGATATCGTGCTGGGCGACCTCCATGGAGAGAGCTGCGCCAGACATGTTGTGGATGGGTTGGCTGCCAGCTTGTCGGGAGCGGGTTTTTCTACAGGGCGCAATCGGCCTTATGCGGGTGGCTATATAACCGCGCGTCACGGCAAGCCATCCGGGGGCGTTCACGTCATACAGATGGAAATCGGTCGCGGGCTCTATCTCGATGAACAGGCTGTTCAGCCCTCTGCGTCCTTCGACTCGGTTCAGACGCGATTCGAGCATTTTTTGCCTGAGGCGATCACTCTGGCACGTAAGCTAGAGCCGACGCAGAGCGAGCGCGTCTGCGCCTGACAGGCGCGCCTTGCGATCAACTCCGGCTGATTGCGCAGCAAGGGGGCTCGATTGATACCACCAAGCTGTGTTTCAAAGAGCGCCTGACTTGCGGAACGACGTCTCGTCGCGCCGGTTAAGCATATGGTATTTCACAAGACTGGAAGACTTGCCTCATGACCTTTACCCCTGAAGAGCGCCCGGATATCGTCCTGATCGGTGCGGGTGTCATGAGCGCGAGCTTTGCAGCGCTGATCCGGTGTCTCGACCCGTCTCTGACGCTTAGCGTGTTCGAAACACTCGATTCCTGTGCCAGAGAAAGCTCCGAGGCGTGGAACAACGCCGGAACCGGTCATGCCGCCTACTGCGAGCTGAATTATACGACGCGGCGTAAGGATGGCAGCATCGATATCGCGAAGGCGCTCGATGTAAACACGGAATTCGACCTGTCGCGTCAGCTCTGGACGCATCTGGTCGAAAAAGGCTGGATCGACGATCCGTCTGCGTTCATCCGTAACTGCCCGCATATGAGCTTTGTGCGCGGTGAGGAAAACGTGGCGTTTCTGCGCGCCCGTTACGACGCTATGGTGCGGCATCACTGTTTCGATACCATGAGCTACACCGAAGACCCTGCTACGATTGCGCAATGGGCGCCGCTCATGATGGGGCGCCGTGCCTCAGGCGAGAAGCTGGCCGCAACGCGCGTGACCGAAGGCACGGATGTCGATTTCGGCACGCTGACGCGCCTGCTCTTTTCCAAGCTGGGGCGCGAGCAGGGTGTCGGTCTCCATTATCGCCACAAGGTGACAGCGCTCGCGCGTGAGCCAGGCGGACGCTGGCGGGTGAGCACGCTGAACACCTCGACTGGTGAGACGAAGAGCGTCTCTGCCGGTTTTGTCTTCGTCGGGGCAGGGGGGGCGGCTCTCGATCTTCTCAAACGCGCCGATCTGCCGGAAGCACATGGTTATGCTGGCTTTCCTGTCAGTGGGCTTTTCCTGCACGCCGATAATCTCGATCTCTGCCAGCGTCATACGGCCAAGGTCTATGGCAAGGCTGCGGTCGGTTCGCCTCCCATGTCGGTGCCGCATCTCGACACCCGCGTAATCGGAGGCAGGCCCTATCTGCTTTTCGGGCCCTATGCGGGGTTCACGACCAAATTCCTCAAATCGGGTAAATGGACCGATCTGCCGCGCTCTATTACGCGCGACAACATCAAGGCGATGCTCGATGTCATGGTCGATAATCATGATCTGGTGCGCTATCTTGTCGGTCAGGTAATGCAAAAGCAGTCGTCGCGTTTTGTGGCGTTGCAGGAATTTTACCCTGCGGCGCGTGAGCAAGACTGGCGCGTGGCAGTGGCCGGTCAGCGCGTACAGATCATCAAGACCGAGAATGGTCGCGGGACCCTGAAATTCGGCACCGAAGTTCTGGGCGCGCAGGATCGTAGCCTGGCTGCGGTACTCGGAGCATCGCCCGGAGCGTCGATCGCGGCTTCAGTGGCGTTGCAGGTCGTGACTAAAAACTTCGCCCATCGTCTTCCCGAATGGCAGGAGAAGCTTAAAAAAATCATCCCTAGCTACGGTATCGATCTACGCAAGGATGAAGCCGCCTGCCGCGCTATACGGGAAAAGACCGGTAGAGCTCTAGGTATCTGAACTGCCGTCGGCCTGACCGACTCTATGGGTGGTTTGCAAGGGCATCGTTCTGCGTGGCACGCATCCGCCCTGCGGCATGGGGGCGTCGCGAATGATACCCTTCCGACGTGCCTGCGCAGCGCAACTAGGGTCGGAAATCCTGCGCCGCCAGGCAATAGCACCTTCAGGGCGTTCCGGTAGGTCAGTGGCGCTGCATCTGTATAACGAGCGTCTTGTCGCTTTCTGAGTGATCTTGATTGGGCGGGCGAGAGCATTACTGTCTTTTTTTTGGAGCTCGGGCGTGTCTTGCGAAAATGGCGCCATTGAAATGTGGCGCCCTAGATAAGGTTCTGCTTGTTGACCGCCGTGAGTAGGCATCGCCTTGGATCATCTGCTGGACTAGTCGCATTCCGTCCGAACGCGCCTCAGGCGCTACCATATGACGACTGCTTGAGCCGAAGCAGATCCTGAGTGCGATGTGATCCAGTCATGACGGGTCAGATCAGCTCTTCCCGTTCCGGCGCCGTGGCATCCAGCCAGGATTGAAGCGTATACGCGGCGGCCATTTTATCTACCACCTCAGCGCGTCGTTTACGGGTCATGTCGGCTTCCTGAATCAGAAATCGGTTGACCGCGCTCGAGGAGAGTCGCTCGTCCCAGCAACAGGCGGGCAAACCGAGGCGGTTCGAGAGTTCGGTCATCCAGTCCTGCGCCGCGCGTGCGGCAGGCCCGAAAGACCCGTCGAGCGAGAGGGGGAGGCCGCAGATAAGGCCACCGATCCCTTCGCGCTGCACGATCCTGCCGATTTCCTGTGCTGTCTCGCCGAATTTTCCGCGTTTGAGGCTCTTATAGGGCGAGGCCAGCATGAGCGTGACATCGCTCAGGGCGAGACCGATCGTCTTCTGGCCGGGGTCTAGCCCAAGCAGCCTCAGGCCGGGGGAGAGGGCGTCGCGCAGGGCGTATGGATTGAACAGACTCATGGGAAGGCGTTATGATCTCGCTAAATTCTGGACCGTCGGGATTATCCGCTCACTTTCAGGAAAGTCGATCCTTTATGTCGTTGGAAACGCGCACAGTCAGGCGCATAGCAAAACTGGCCAGAATTGGCCTCAGTGATCAGGAATGCGAAGCCATGCGCCAGGAGCTGAGTGGCATCCTGGGTTGGGTCGAGCAACTGAATGAGGTCGATGTCACCGACGTGCCGCCCATGATTGGCACTGGTCTGGCCGTGCCGCGCCTGCGTGACGACGTTGTGACCGATGGCGACAAGCGCGATGCCGTCCTGGCCAACGCACCCGACAGCGTCGGGCCTTATTTTACCGTTCCGAAGGTTGTTGAGTGATGCATGATCTGACCCTCGCCTCAGCGCGAAAGGCTCTCAGGGAGCGTCGTCTCTCGGCCGTCGAACTGACCGATCATTTTCTGGCCTCGATCAAGAAGCTGGATGGTGAGATCAACAGCTTCGTGACGGTTACCGAAGATCAGGCCCGTGCCGCCGCCCGAGCTGCCGATGCGCTGCTCGTGACCGATAACGCACCGTCGCTTTGCGGCCTGCCTCTGGGCATCAAGGATCTGTTCTGCACCAATGGTGTGCGCACCACAGCGTCGAGCAACATCCTGCGTAACTTTGTGCCGCCTTACGAAAGCACGGTGACGTCGAATCTCCTTGCTGATGGCGCGATCTTTCTCGGCAAGATGAATCTCGACGAGTTCGCCATGGGCTCGACGAACATGACCTCGGCCTTCGGTCCGGTTACCAACCCGTGGCGTCGCAAGGGCTCTGACGTGAAGCTGGTGCCAGGCGGCTCGTCGGGCGGTTCGGCTGCCGCTGTCGCTGCCGGGCTCGCTCTTGGAACGACCGGTACCGATACGGGCGGCTCTATCCGCCAGCCTGCGGCTTTCTGCGGCATCACGGGCATCAAGCCGACCTATGGTCGCTGCTCGCGCTTTGGTACGATCGCTTTCGCAAGTTCGCTCGATCAGGCGGGACCGATGGCGCGCACCATGGAAGACTGCGCCATTCTGCTCGAATCTATGGCCGGTTTCGACGCGAAGGACAGCACCTCGGTGGATCGTCCGGTGCCGCGCTACGAAGACGCTCTTGAGCGTGGCGTGAAGGGATTGAAGGTCGGTATCCCTCGTGAATACTGTCCTGACACGCTGCCTGCCGATATTGCAGCGCTTTGGGATCAGGGCATCGCCTGGCTGCGTGACGCTGGCGCCGAAATAGTTGATGTCTCCCTGCCGCACACGAAATACGGCCTGCCGACCTATTATATCGTGGCGCTGGCCGAGGCTTCTTCGAATCTCTCCCGCTATGACGGTGTGCGTTTCGGCGAGCGCGTCGATGCGGGCACGCTGGATGAGCTTTATGAAGCTACCCGTCACGCCGGGTTCGGCGAGGAAGTGCGCCGTCGTATCCTGATGGGGACGTTTGTGCTGTCGTCTGGCTATTACGATGCGTATTATCTGCGCGCCCAGAAGGTTCGCACGCTGATCCAGCGCGACTTCCTGAATGCGTTCGAGAAGGTCGATGTGCTGCTGACGCCAACGGCGCCGTCGGCTGCCTTCGCCCATTCTGAACGCCCGACCGACCCTGTGCAGATCTATCTGAACGACATTTTCACTGTGCCTGCGAGCATGGCAGGCGTTCCGGCTCTGTCGCTTCCTGCCGGGCTCGATCACGACGGGTTGCCGCTCGGGTTGCAGCTCATTGGGCGTTATTTCGAGGAAGAAACCTTGTTCGCCGCTGGACGTGTCATGGAAAAAGCGGCGGGCTTTACGCATAGACCCGCCTTGCATGCGGGAGCGTTCGCATGAGCAGCTATCATATCGAAGGCGCGACAGGCGTCTGGGAAATCGTTGTCGGACTTGAGGTCCACGCCCAGGTTATCAGCCATGCTAAGCTGTTTTCAGGTGCCTCTGCCGAATATGGCGGCGAGCCCAATACGCATGTGAGCCTGATCGATGCGGGATTCCCGGGCATGTTGCCGGTGATCAACGCCGAGTGCGTGGCGCAGGCCGTGCGTACGGGTCTCGGCCTGAACGCCCAGATCCATCTGATGAGCCGCTTCGACCGCAAGAACTACTTCTATGCCGATCTGCCGCAGGGCTATCAGATCAGCCAGTTCGCGCATCCAATCGTGGGTGAGGGGCAGGTCGAGATCGAACTCGCCGATGGTTCGGTGCGCCATATCGGCGTGACCCGTCTGCATCTTGAACAGGATGCCGGCAAATCGATGCATGATCAGGACCCGACGCGCTCGTTCATTGACCTCAACCGTGCTGGTGTGGCGCTGATGGAAATCGTCAGTGAGCCCGATATCCGCTCGCCTGAAGAGGCTGGGGCCTATCTGCGCAAGCTGCGTCAGATATTGCGTTATCTCGGTACGTGTGACGGGAACATGGAAGAAGGCTCGATGCGCGCAGACGTTAACGTCTCGGTGCGCAAGGCTGGCGAAGAGTACCGCACACGCTGCGAGATCAAGAACGTCAATTCGATCCGCTATGTCATGCAGTCGATCGAGGTCGAAGCACAGCGTCAAGTCGAGATCTGGGAGGCAGGCGGCACGGTCGATCAGGAAACACGTCTGTTCGATCATGTTCGCAGCGAGACGCGCTCCCTCCGTTCCAAGGAAGATGCGCATGATTACCGCTACTTCCCTGACCCGGATCTTCTGCCGCTTCTCATCGAGCGCGACTGGGTTGAAGGCCTGCGAGCCGCCTTGCCGGAACTGCCGGAGGCAAAGCGCGAGCGTCTGGAAAAGACGTACGGTATTTCACGCTATGAGTCGGGCGTTCTGACGGTCGAGCAGGGTATCGCCGATTTCTTCGAGACGGTAGCCAAGGGAAGTGACGCGCGTCTGGCCGTCACCTGGATGCTGGGCGATTTCTTTGCTGCGCTGAACCGCACGGGCGCCACGATCGAAACGAGCCCGGTCAAGGCTGAGGGGCTCATGGAGCTGCTGGCACTGATCACGGACTCGACGATCAACGGCAAGATCGCCAAGGAAGTGCTCGAAGACATGTTTGAGACGGGCGATTCGGCCTCCGTCATTGTCGAGCGTAAGGGGCTGCGTCAGGTTACCGATACCGGCGCTATCGAAGCTGAGATCCGTGGCATCCTTCAGGCCCATGCTGACAAGCTGGCCGAATATAAGAGCGGTAAGGACAAGCTCTTCGGGTTCTTCGTTGGCCAGACCATGAAAGCCATGAAGGGTAAGGCCAATCCGGCTATGGTGAACGAATTGCTGCAAAAGCTTCTGGCAGAATAAAAAATCTGCAAAAGGGGGGTTTGACGCAAGCCGCAAATCCCCCTAGAAGCAGTTCTGCAAACGCCGTGAAAACTGCGTCCCTCAAGGCGGAGGGGTGGCCGAGAGGCTGAAGGCGGCGGTTTGCTAAACCGTTGTACGATGTCAAGTCGTACCGTGGGTTCGAATCCCATCCCCTCCGCCATTTTTTCATATTATATCAGTGATTTTTTCGAACCAATGCGCGAGCTATGCTCTGGCTGGTTATTGTCCGTGTGTGTAATCGGCAATATTGAGTCCCCATCTTACTAGAATGGCGTCAAGCACGTTGCTGGGGACTATTGTGAGTAAGAAACAACCTGAAATAATTGCTTTGCATTATCGAGAGATGTAGAGTTTAAACTTGAGTTTTCGTAACGTGCCGCGTTGCAGAGTGAGGTCTCGAGAATTTTCATCATGGATATAGAGAAAAAAACCGAGCAAAATATCTATAACGAAGAGTATTACAGGTCTCACTGTGGTCCGATACCATACAAGCGGGATAGTTATTGGATAAATTGTTTTGGTAATATTGCAGATAATATAGTTAGAGCTTTCGCCCCCCGTAAGGCATTTGACGCTGGGTGTGCGATTGGTCTCCTCGTAGAGTGCTTATGGGATCGAGGCGTAGAGACACATGGGCGTGATGTATCTAGCTATGCTCTTGAGCAGGCCCGCCCGGATATCCGTCCGTATCTCGAAGAAGGTTCGATAGCCGAGCCCATCAATGAGAAATTCGATTTCATAAGTTGCATCGAGGTTTTTGAGCATTTAGAGGATGCAACGGCTAGGAAAGCTATTGCGCAGATTGCGGCTTCTACTTCGCGCGTTTTGTTTTCATCGACTCCAGTCGATTTTGACGAGCCGACGCATGTAAATGTGCGACCGTCGCTTTATTGGTTGGAATTGTGGGCGGACGCGGGGTTTGCGCCAAATATTACCCATGACGCGGGCTATCTTGCGCCCCATGCGTATGTCCTCGAGCGATCGGAGGAGGGAAGAAGCTATCGCGATCTCGTTTCTTTCGCGGATAGAATTCGTCATCGGTTAGCGCTGGCGTCGCTAGGGACACAGTGCGTAGAACTGAGGGAAGAGCTTTCTCGGACTCGCGCGGCCTGCGAGACGCAAAACGCTGTACTGAAGTCGCAAAGTGACGAAATGGCGCTTGAGCGAAAAGTTCTTCAAAAAGAGACGCTCGACATGCGTCATAAAATAAAAATAATAAATCGCGAAAAAGAGAAACTACTTTACGACCTAAATAAGTTTCGTGGTGATTATCATCACCAGGAAACAAAGATGTCAGAACTTCGGGAAAATCTCGAACGCTCTAATAGAGAGCGCGATCTACATCAGGCGCATCACGCAGCAGTAGTGAATTCTACGGTCTGGAAAGCGACGTCGAAGGTTCTTGCGTTCCCGCCTCTCGCTGCGCCCAGAAGTAGGCGCCTTATGAGGAGAGGTGCTCGTTTCGTGCGGAGTTTGAGAGCGTTGCAGTTGCGTGGAGGCCCTAAGGGTTTTCGTGAGCGCTTAAGGCTTCTCTCATCGAGTGCGTTTTTCGATTCTAAATGGTATCTAGGTCGCTATCCCGATGTGGCTATGAGCGGTCTCGACCCAGCGATCCACTATGCTCGCTTTGGTTATCTTGAAAACAGAACACCGCATCCCGAATTTGACGTCGAGCGATATCGCTTCATTCACCCCGCAGCGGATGGAACGCCCGGAGAGATCTTTTTCGAGGCACTGCGTAACGACACTGTGAAAGACGGGATTCCGCCTCGTAGTGGAACTGAACTTTCTGCTTCCCGTAGGCTATTCCTTGCCCCCAGTAATCCAGCGCTGAATCAGGTTTTGGAAACCGCTCATGACATCGTTGAGCGACGTTTTCCGGATCTGACGCCGCTCGCAGTCTATGCGTCGCCGGGAGTTAAGCGCCGGATTACCGTTGTCACGGATAGTATCGGGCGCGAAAGTCTATATGGGGGAGTGGGAACTGCGCTGCTGTTTTCGGCGCTAGCGGCAAACCGTTTAGGCGCTGATCTTCGCATAGTGACGCGCTCTCAAGAATCGAGCGCCGATCCTCTTACCGCCTTGTTCGCAGGTAGTGGCGTATCATGGGAAGGAAATGTGGAGATACTCTATTCTCCCAAGGGCTTCGAAGTAGAGGGACATAATGTCCCAGTATCTGAACATGATCTTTTCGTGACGACATCTTGGTGGACGACGCGATCGACGCTACAGGCGGTAGGAGCCCGTAAGGTGATTCAGTTCATCCAAGAAGATGAGCGGATGTTTTACCCGATGGGAGACGAATTTTTACGTTGTAGCGAAGTGTTCTCCACGAACGGCACTCTTAAGATAGTTAATTCCAACATCCTTCTCGATCACTTCAGAAGGAGCGGGGTACTGGAAGATGCTATCGCTTTCGAGCCGTCTTTCCCGTCTGAGTTATATTACTGCGATGTTGAGAAAGAAACTGCGGCAAAGCAGAAAAAGAAGTTCTTTTTTTATGCTCGACCGCATAATTACAGAAATTTGTACTATAGAGGGTTGGAGGTAATATGTGCATGTATAGAAAGGGGAATACTCAATCCTGACGAATGGGATTTTTATTTTGCCGGTCATGGTACGGGAGCGATCTCTCTGCCTAGAAATACTCAGTCGATCACGCCGGGCGTTATGACATGGCCAGAGTACGCGGGATTTATAAGAGAGATGGATCTGGGGCTATCGCTTATGTATACGCCTCATCCTAGTTATCCTCCTCTAGATCTTGCTGCAAGCGGATGTGTTGTTGTAACTAACAAATGTGGCATCAAGACAAATCTAGATAAATATTCCGAAAATATTATTTGCGCAGATCCAGATCTGGAGTCTCTTGTATCCGCCACGCGAGAGGCTTTGGCGCTTTCCGCTGATATTGATGAAAAGCAGCGACGTTATGCTCGAAACGGTCTGGCCCGTAACTGGACGGAATCTATGGCACCAGCGCTTGATCGTCTTGAAAGCTGGGTGAGAGTCTAAAATATGTATACATCAAGTATAGTTCCATATACATATTCAAACCCTTGGGATGTATCATTTGAGCAGAGATTCGATCTGCTTACGCGAGGAAAATATCGTGTCGCATATTACTATGCGACACCCGACACAAGCACGTTCCGATATCGCGCTTTTAATGTTTCTCAAGCACTAGCTCTCGGCCCTGAGGAAAGTACCGTCTCAGCGTCTTGGTTTGTCGCGGATGATTTTGCCAGAATGGGGCGTGTTCTTGATTCGTGCGATGCTTTAGTTCTGTGTCGTAACTCCCTTTACAATGGTAAAGTGGCACGGTTAGCCGCACGGGCCCGAACGCTTGGAAGGCGTATTTATTTCGACGTTGATGATCTCGTATTTGATCCGTCCTATACTCACTTGTTAATGGATACTTTAAACGTCGATCTCAACAATGACGGAGTATGGGATTACTGGCATGCCTACATAGGTCGTGCTGGCGCTACTTTCGAATTGGCGGATGCAGCTATAGTGACAAACGACTTCTTGGCTGAGCGGGCGCAGAAATGGTCGGGAAAAGAGGCGAAGATATTACCTAATTTCTATAATAAAGAGCAGGGTGATATCTCAGAAGAAATATGGGTGTGTAAAGAGAGAGATTCGTGGTCGAGAGATGAATATATTCATCTTGCCTATTTCAGTGGATCACCCTCTCATGACCGTGACTTTAGTCTTATTGCTGATCCTATCGCAAAAATCATGGACTACGATAGCCGGGTAAGGCTTATCATCGTTGGCTTTCTGAATAACTCGACGCCTCTGAGTAGGCATTCAGATCGTGTTACTATTCTTTCTTTAAAAGATTTTATAAATCTTCAACGAGAAATAGGGGCAGTTGAAATCAATCTTGTGCCGCTGCAGGACAACCCCTTTACGAATTGCAAATCAGAGTTGAAATATTTCGAAGCGGCAATTGTCGGTGCCGTTACCGTTGCGTCGCCCACGCATGCCTATCGCCATGCTATCAAACAGGGCGAAAATGGTTTTCTATCAGCAGCGCATAAATGGAAGGAAACTCTTGAGCATGTGATCTCACTCTTTGATAGTGGATCGCAGCGGGAGCTTCTTTGCCGAAGCCGCCAACATGCCATGGCGCAATATGACTGGCGTAATCAGAAAGAAAAAATCGAATCGGTTTTCCTTTAGTCTCATCGGTAATTCGCTTGGCCTTTTTCTTTCTTTCTTCTCTTTCTGATGTTGAGTGATGTTTAGCGTATACTGAGCATCAGAATGGCTGCCAGCTATATTTCTGTAATTCTTTGACGTGCGAACCTCTTCCACGCAGTAACAGGCTCTCGATATAGAGGACAGGAGTCTGCAAGTTATCGCTCCGACGACCGGTCACGTAACTGGTATCAACTGTTCTGTGCAAACATGTCTGGGGTTTAGCTACTTGAGCGGTTTGGCGCTTGTGGCGCCGATATCACGGCTTCGGCTATGCCCTATTAGGTCTTGATGTGATCTGCGGCGGCTGCGATGCAGATCTCTGAGGAGACGGAGATGGCGGTTTTCTCGTATCGGAGGGCAATGGCTCTCCACCCTCTGACCGAGCCCAAAGTTTTTCCACCAGGTGACGATTTCGATAGGCTCATTTGGGGCACTAAAGGGACGGCTCATTTCGTTCGGTCGGAATGACCGGCCGCGAGCCTCTGCCCCACAAATCTTCACGAACCCGGTTTGAGGCATATCCCCGGTCGCAGACGACATTGCGGGGCGCAGCCGGCAATGCGCTCAGGAGAGCTATGGCAGCCGACAGTTCGTGCGGCCTGCCCCAGGGTCAAGGTAGATTAAAGCGCTTTTCGCGCCCCTCGGCCGCCACGCAGACCTTGCTGCCAAAGTCTCTGGTTTTCTCGGGATTCCCCTTTTTGAAGGCCTCTGCCGCCTGGTAGTGCGCCCTGATGTTGTGTCGTCGAGAAAGACCATGCTCGAGGCTGGATCCCGGTCTATCGCTTGCTCGAATAGTGCATCCCACACACCAAGCCTCGCCCAGCGAATGAAAAGTTGAGCAGCGGTTCACCAGAGGCCGAACTCCGAAGGAAGAGAGCAACATTTTGCGCCATTCTGGTGACGTTAGAAGATCGCCGATACCGTCAGGCGTAGGGTGCATGCCGGTGTTTTGCCTTTGGGTCGCACCACCTCGATCAAAGGCTTCCGAACCCGCCACGTATTATCAGAAATCACAGACTACATCAGCCTCATCATCAAGAGCTTTGCGGACCTACTGCATCTTCAAGACCTAACAGGCCCTAGCCGGATGGCCACTCATCATACGGATAAAATTCCTGTTTGCACCTTAGCGTTTAGGGCAATTTCAGGGGGTCTTTTACGGACCAGTTCTCTGCGTGGCCGTTGGACCGCATGTAACATGGGAGGCGGGTTTTCGCAGGGTCTCCGTTTCGAGCAGCACTATAGGAACTCACGGTCGGCCTGACGTGTACAATTACGTCCGTCAAGCGGAATACTTTTACGCCTCGAACAAGGTTACATTTTCGACATTTTAAGAGTGATATGATATCATAAGTTCATGATTTCGTTAGCGTCTGCGAAAGTAGGGCTCATACCCTGCAATGAAAACCGAGCCCTCAAAACGAAGAGGAAGCTTGCTCGATGAAAAAAAGCTCTTTTTCTCACCCTCATCTCGGATGGTTCAAACATCGACGTCAGCTCGATCGTCGTGATATCACTGTCGTCGATTCTGATATGCTAAAACGTGCTGTCGGTGCTGCAGCACTCGGCAACGCCATGGAGTGGTTCGATTTCGGCGTTTATGGCTACATCGCCGTAACGCTGGGAAAGGTCTTTTTTCCTACTACCGATGCGTCGACCAGTCTGATCGCGACCTTGGCCACATTTGCGATCGCATTTCTCATACGACCCATCGGTGGGGCATTCTTCGGCCCTCTGGGCGACAGGTATGGTCGACAGAGAGTTCTCGCCGCCACCATGATCGCCATGGCGCTCGGAACCTTTGCGATCGGTCTTATCCCGTCCTACGCCTCCATCGGTATATGGGCGCCGATAGCGCTACTCACTGCGCGCCTCGTCCAAGGGTTCTCGACTGGTGGCGAGTATGGAGGCGCCGCGACGTTCATCGCCGAGTATTCAACAGATCGCCGCAGAGGCCTGATGGGAAGCTGGCTGGAGTTTGGCACTCTTGCAGGATATGTCGCCGGCGCAGGTCTCGTGACCTTGTTGCAAGTAGGTTTAGGCGAGCAGACGATGCTAGCTTGGGGCTGGCGCGTTCCGTTCCTTCTCGCCGCGCCTTTAGGGCTTCTGGGGTTATATGCCCGTACGAGACTGGAAGAGACACCGTCTTTCAAAGCCTATGCCCTTGAAGCTGAAAAGCGGGAACATGCACGCCCAGGCTGGCGCTATCTCTTCACCGCGCACTGGCGACAACTGGCCAAATGCGTTGGGCTCGTGCTGGTCTTCAACGTAACCGACTACATGCTGCTCGCTTACATCCCGAGCTACATGACTGTTTCTCTGGGCTACGCGGAGAGCAAGGGGCTGATCCTCGTCATTGTTGTGATGATCCTGATGATGCCGCTCAACATTGCTGGTGGTTTTCTTAGCGATCGTATCGGACGCCGCCCGATGATATTGGGAGCGTCAGCCGCACTGCTCCTTCTTTCCATCCCGTGCTTTCATTTGATTCAGAGCCATTCTGACAGTCTTATCTTTATGGGGCTAATGCTGCTCGGCATTGCGTTGGCGGGGTTTACAAGCTCCATGCCATCTACACTGCCAGCATTATTTTACACCCCTATTCGCTACACGGCTCTTTCGGTAGCGTTCAACCTGTCTGTTTCTCTGTTCGGCGGGACGACACCCCTCCTTATGGCTTGGCTGGTCAAGAAGACAACATATCTGGACACGCCTGCCTGGTACCTGATGGGGGCAGCATTCGTCGGCATCGTCACTATGCTTACTGTTCGCGAAACGGCTGGAATGCCTTTGCGAGGATCACCGCCAGCCGTAGGCAGTGCCGAAGAAGCAAAAGACTTACTGCAAAGCGGGGCGGCTATAACGGTCGACCCTGTTCCTCCCGCAGCTACTTGATATCGACATCACGATCCCGACAGCACACCAACCGTCAAAAAGGAACATATTGTCAGATGGCCTCTCGTCTCATTTCTGAACGTCATCCTTGGGTAAAGTATCTCGCACTTATCAGCATGGGCGTTGCGATATACGCTGGGGCAATCTGGATCTCGTTCTCGCTTATCGTCGCTTTGGCATGGGGGGCGGTCATCGCCATTGCTGTACGACCAATACAGCGTAAACTCGGGCAGTTCATCGGTGCGAAGCTTGCTGCCGTCAGCCTTATCGGGCTGACATGCGTAATCTTCACAATCATGGCGGGCATCGCGGGATATGGTGCGGTGACCGAAATCGGCTCGCTTTCTGCAAAAGCCCATCGTTTTATCGCCCCTCATGAGACATCAGCCCCGGCGAATGGTTCTGACTTCGCCACGCAAGACCGTGCGGTACCGCCGCAGAATGACGAGAGTGCCGGGAAGCCTGCCGCGGCGGATCACAACGAGAGAGAAGCTGGTTCGGGCTTAACCGACGGGGCTAAGCCCGTCCTTCCCCCAGCCGTCTCCGCGCGGATTGACAAGGTCAAAAGCATTCTCCCTGCAAGCCTAGCAAACAAGATCGACCCGCAGCAGATCATTAAGATGGCCAAGGCTCAGGCCAAATCTATCTCGAAGATCGCAGGGCTTGCTGCGTTATCCTTCCTCAAAGGTATTCCGCATCTCTTGGAAGCCTTTTTCATTGCCATGCTCACTGCAGCTTGCTGCCTTCTGTCCTACGGGCGAATTACTTCGTCTCTCCGTACGGTCAGCATTGAACTCACACAGCGCGACGATATTCTCCTGCACATCGTTCGCAGCGTTCGTGGTGCCGTCAACGGGCTGGTTCTCGTCGGTATCGGTGAGGCGCTCATATGCTCGCCCTTGATCTTCATTGCGGATGCCGGGCATGCCGTCATCCTGACAATCGTTTTGGCCATTGCCGCATCGATTCCCTTCTGCGGTTATCCGGCGGCGATTCTTGTCGGCGGCATCGTCGCGGCCTCAGGGTCGATGAATATGGGCATTGCCGTTGCCGGCTGGGGCGTTTTCGTTCTGTTCTGCGGAGAGCATTTCGCCCGTCCGAAGTTCATTTCCGACGAGACCCGCCTGCCGTTCCTGCACACGATGATTGCCATCCTGGGGGGACTGCACATGCTTGGCCTGGTAGGCCTCTTCATTGGGCCGGCTATTGTCGCTGCGGCTCATATGCTTTGGTGCGAACTCGACGGTTCACACCGGAGTCCCGAGGTTTCGAAACAAAGCGCCTGAACCACTCTCTACACCGTCTGGAACAACGGATCGCCCGGAGACGGGCGAGCTTGGCGACGTGGCACGAACCGCAACAAGGGCGGGCATTGTACGGATCGAGCGCCGTGACGCAGTCTTTCGGTTCATCAATGTAACCGCCGATTGCCCGGCAGTCGCAGCACTCACAGGCCTAACAGCTTCGGTCAGGATGGGCCAGAAAGCCCAGCATCAAGCCGCGCCACCCAAATGAGAGAGACAGGGAAGGTCGTGGACTTTCTCTGCGCCGCCAGTCGTCTGGATGGCGTGAGAGAAGGCCCCGCCTGAAGATTTCTCAGATGATGTCGTGTCACAAGAGCTCTCTCTGTTGTCAGGTTCAGTCGTCGATCCTGGCTATCTGCGCGTAACGTTGCGCCATGACTTCGAAGGCGTCGTACGGTTCTGAAGCTCTTGCTCCTTGGTCGCGCGATCACCGCCCATAATGTGATCCACGTCGTTCATCAGGGCTCCGAAACCCTGTCGGGCGACGTCTACCCTATCGTTCTTGGGACTACGGCCGATCGTGCTGTTTCCCATTCCCGCATTCTTATGAAAGGCACTGTCAGTAGCGCCGGGGAGAAGAGAGGTGGACCCCATTTTTCAGACAGGGGGTTAAGCTATAGACCGGCCTGAGAAAGGACTGGTTTATGGGTAAGGTTACGCGGAAACGGTATTCGGGTGAGTTCAAGTCTCGTGTTGCCCTGGAGGCGATCCGGGGCGAGCAGACGCTGGCGGAACTGGCGTCGAAGCACGGTGTGCATCAGACGATGATTGCCCAGTGGAAGCGCCAGGCAGTTGAGGGCATGGCAGGCATCTTCTCCGGCAAGCCAGCACCGGAGGCGACAGCCAGTCCGGCCGATGTGGAGAAACTCCACGCCAAGATCGGCCAATTGCTGGTGGAACGGGATTTTTTACGGGATGCCTCTGTGCGGTTGGGCGTGCTCAGAGGCGACAAATGATTGACCTGAAGCGGCCTCGGCTTTCCGTGGTGCGGCAGTGCACGCTGCTGCAGCTGAACCGGTCTGGCGTCTACTACCGGCCCGTGCCGGAGGACGACGCGAACCTTGCCCTGATGCGGCTGATCGACGCGCAGTTTCTGGAGACGCCGTATTACGGGTCGCGGCAGATGACGCGATATCTTCAGCGGCTCGGCCATGATGTCGGGCGCAAGCGGGTGCGTCGGCTTATGGCAATCATGAGGCTGCGGGCGATCTACCAGGCGCCACGCACGACCGTACCGCATCCGGCGCATCGGACATGTCCTTATCTCCTGCGGGACTTGGTGATCGACCGACCCAATCAGGTCTGGTGTTCGGACATCACCTACATTCCGATGCGCAAGGGCTTCCTGTATCTCGTGGCGATCATGGATTGGTCGACCCGCAAGGTGCTGTCGTGGCGGCTGTCGAACACGATGGATGCGGAGTTCTGCATCGAGGCGCTGCGGGAGGCCCTAGTGCGCTATGGTGCACCCGAGATTTTCAATACGGATCAGGGGTCGCAATTCACGACACCCCGGTTCACTGAAGTTCTGGAAGCGCGTCAGATACGCATCAGCATGGACGGGCGTGGGCGGTGGCTGGACAACGTCTTCATCGAGCGCCTGTGGCGATCCCTGAAATACGAATGCGTCTATCTGCACGCTTTTGAGACCGGATCGGAACTGCGGACCGGCCTTACGGCATGGATCAACCATTAGAACGGAAAGCGGCCGCATTCGGCTTTGGCTGGACGCACGTCGGATGAGGCGTATCATGACGCGCCAACGCCCTTGGGTCCGGGGTTAATCCCGGACCCAAGGGCCAACAGCAACGCCGTCAAACGGGCGGCATAACAACGACCGGCTATAGCTTATCAGGCCCCAAAAACTGTCCAAACGGAGGGGGCCACCTCTGCTATGAAACGCATGGAGATTGTAAAACGCCGCTAGGAAGTTCTGTAAAACTTCTCATAAATGGCAGTTTTCTGCGCTTTTTCGGGGAAATTGGAGGTCCGGGCGGGAATCGAACCCACATTCGCGGATTTGCAGTCCGCTACATCACCATTCTGCCACCGGACCTTACCGGGTGTGAGCGCTATATCTCTTTACCGGGCGCCGGGGTCAAGGGGGTATCTCGTTGAGGCGCGAGAAATAAGAAGAAATTTCCGCAGTCGGCCAAATATGCCATAGAGATGCTGCGGGACGCCTGATACCGAAGAGATGATCACTGTCATTACGTCATCTCAGCGCCGTCCTCATTCGAAAGGGCATCCATGAAACGGGATCAATCACGGGTCTATACTTCTCTGGGCGTTGGCCTGGTCGTTCTTCTCAGGAGTACGACTGCGCTTGCCCAGACCTATGACGGTAAAGGCTCGCCCGAATTCGTTCCCCATACGCTGCAGGAAGCCTTGGCAACGGCTTATCTGACGAATCCGACCCTCCAGCAGGAACGTGCAAAGCTGCGCGCGGCAGACGAGCAGGTGCCGACGGCGCTAGCGGGCTGGAGACCGAAAATCGAAGGGCAGGCGGCCCTGACCTATTATCAGGGCATCAACGCGTACGGTGCTCAGGGTGCTCAGCCCGGTTCGGCGTTCGGTACGCCTGCCTATAACCGCAAATATGCCACGCCTGGATATCAGGGCGGCGTGACGATTACCGAGAATCTCTATCAAGGCGGTAAAACGACTGCCCAGTCTCATCAGGCCGTCAATACGGTCATGGCTGAACGGGCCCAGCTGATCGAGACCGAGCAGGAAGTCTTTACTGACGTCGTTTCTGCCTATCTCGGCGTGGTGCGCAGCGAGCAGCTTCTTCAGATCAACATCAATAACGAGCATGTGCTCGAAGAGCAGCTCAAGGCGACGCAGGATCGTTTCCAGCAGGGCGAGATTACCCGCACGGATGTGGCGCAGGCGCAGGCTGCCCTGGCAACAGCGAAGGCTTCGCGTCAGCAGGGCGAAGGTACCTTGAGGGCAGCACAGGCCACCTACCTGCAGATCGTGGGCGTGCCGCCCGCACCGAATCTTGTAGCCCCTCAGCCACTCTCTCTTCCCGTCAAGATCGAACGTGACGCCGTTGTCGAGGCGACACGCAATAACCCGACAATCATCAACGCTCTTTTCACCGAGGCGGCGCAGAAAGATAATTTTTCTGTCCAGATGGCGACGATCATGCCGAAAATCTCGGCTCAGCTCGGCTATTCCTATGTGAAGAACCAGGGCTACGGCCGCATGGTCACCGATAACAAATTCGGCACCATCAATTTCGACGTGCCGATTTATCAGGGTGGAGCTGAGTATGCCGCTGTCCGTCAGGCGCGTCAGCAATACCTCGCTGCACGCCGCGCCGTCGATATCGCCCGCCGTAGCGCGGCTCAGTCGGCTTCCGCAAACTGGCAGCAATTGCACTCCTATACCGACTCGATTTCGAGCAATCGTGCGGCCATCGCCGCCAACGTCGTGGCTCTCGATGGCGTAGAGCGCCAGGCGATTGTCGGGACGAGTTCGACGCTTGAAGTGCTTCAGCAGCAGCAGACCCTGCTTCAGGCCCAGACGGCTCTCGTACAGAATCTGAGTGGTCTGGTGCAGTCGTCCTATGCCGTGGCCGCAGCGATGGGCCGTCTGACCGCTGCCGACCTCAAGCTCAACGTGCCGATCTACGATGAGAAGGCCTATTACAACGCGGTCAAGGATCGGCTCTGGGGTATTAACGACTACGCTGTCGGTCAGCCCGGCCGCTGATCTCATGGACGGGTTATGGGGCGCGCGGTTCTTGCCCCTCCGAGCGTTCGTCTTTCTGGCGGGCGCCTGCCTGCCGCGATCTGACTAACAGCCGGGCGCAACTTTGCCTTCGGGCGTTCGGTCAAAACGCGGCTGGACTGCCGTTCAGTCTTGAAACTTGCCGTTCATCTGGTCATACGCTTCGTGTCTGAAATACGGAATCCTGCCTCGCTCTCAACGGCTGTCCGTGGCTCCATCTGGCGACGCCGGAGGACTATGGAAGCGAGAGAGTTCGGCAGCTTCAAAGCGTGTCCGGCGTGGCTTTCGAGCTGGGCAGGACCAGACAGGTGACAGGAAGAATATGCTCGAAAAGACCTTTGACCCCGCGGCATGTGAAGCCCGCCTCTACGCCCAGTGGGAGAAGTCGGGTCTTTTCGCGGCACATCCCGAGGCGCCGGGCGACGCCTATTCCATCATGTTCCCGCCGCCGAACGTCACCGGTACGCTGCATTTCGGCCATGCACTCGATTTCGTGCTGCAGGATATCCTGATTCGCTGGAAGCGCCTCGAAGGGGGCAATGTGCTCTGGCAGCCTGGCACCGATCATGCCGGTATTGCCACGCAGATGGTGGTCGAGCGCGTTCTCGACAAGGAAGGTCTCAGCCGCAAGGAAATGGGACGCGAGAAATTTCTCGAACGCGTCTGGGCGTGGAAAGAACAGTCCGGCGGCCAGATCATTCAGCAGCTTCGCACGCTCGGCGCGTCGGCCGACTGGGAGCGCGAGCGCTTCACCATGGATGAAGGCCTGTCGCGCGCTGTGCGCGACGTGTTCGTCACGCTGCACCAGCAGGGGCTTATCTATCGCGCCAAGCGCCTCGTTAATTGGGATCCCGCTTTCCGCTCGGCCATTTCCGATCTTGAGGTCGAAAACCGCGAGACCAAGGGGTCGATGTGGTATCTGCGCTACCCGGTCGAGGGCGGCGGCACGATCGTGGTCGGCACCACGCGTCCCGAAACCATGCTGGGCGATACGGCTGTGGCCGTGCATCCGGAGGATGAGCGTTATACCGCGTTGATCGGCAAGTTTGTCACACTGCCACTGACGGGTCGTCGTATTCCTATCGTGGCCGATACCTACTCCGACCCGGAAAAGGGCAGCGGTGCGGTCAAGATCACGCCGGGTCATGATTTCAACGATTTCGAGGTCGGCAAGCGACACGATCTGCCGATGCCAAGCATCCTCGATGAGGCTGCTGCCATTTGGCTGGATGAGATCGCGGATGAACTGCGTGATGTCGAGGGGCTGTCCTCGATTGCTTTCGTGCGCTCGCTTGAGGGTATCGACCGTCTTGAGGCCCGCAAGCGCATTGTCGAGGAACTCGAGCGTCTGGAGCAGATCGAGAAGATCGAGCCGCATACGCTGCAAGTGCCCTATGCCGAGCGCGGCGGTGCCATTGTCGAGCCGCGTCTGACCGAGCAGTGGTACTGCGACGCTGCCACCCTGGCCCAGCCTGCCATCAAGGCGGTCGAAGACGGGCGTATCCGTTTTGAGCCGCAGCAATGGGAAAACACCTATTTTGCCTGGATGCGCGACATCCAGCCTTGGTGCATCAGCCGCCAGCTCTGGTGGGGGCATCGCATTCCGGCCTGGTACGGTCCCGAAGGCAGTGTTTTTGTTGCTCGCAGCGAAGAAGAGGCTCTCGAGCAGGCTCGCACGCAATTTGGTGCCGATGTTAGCCTGACCCGTGATGAAGACGTGCTGGACACGTGGTTCAGCTCCGCGCTCTGGCCCTTCACAACGCTTGGCTGGCCCGACAAGACGCCCGAACTGGCACGCTATTATCCGACCAGCACGCTTGTTACCGGGTTCGATATCATTTTCTTCTGGGTCGCCCGGATGATGATGATGGGGCTGCACTTCATGGACGACGTGCCGTTTCGCACGGTGCTCATCCATGGACTGGTGCGTGACGAGCGTGGCCAGAAAATGTCCAAGAGCAAGGGCAACGGTCTCGACCCGCTTGAGCTGGTTGGAGAATTCGGTGCGGATGCCACGCGTATGGCGATCTGCGCTCTTACCGGGCCGGGGCGCGATATCAAGTTCGGTCGCAAGCGCGTCGAGGATTATCGCACCTTCATCACCAAGATCTGGAACGCGGCTCGGTTCTGCGAGATGAACGGCGTGAAGCCGGTTGAGGGCTTCGATCCGGCGAAGGTCCAGAGCGTATTGGGCCGCTGGATTCTGGATGAGACGGCCAAGGCGGTCAGCGCGGCCAAGGCGGCACTCGATGCCTATCGTTTCGACGAGCTCGCGGCAGCTTGCTACCGCTTCGTCTGGAACGTCTTCTGCGACTGGTTCCTGGAGCTGGCCAAGCCCGCTTTCGCGTCAGAAAACACGCCAGAGCAGGATGAAATCCGTGCGGTTACCGCCCATGTTCTGGGCACGATCCTGCAGATCATGCACCCGGTCATTCCGTTCGTGACCGAAGAGCTATGGCAGTCTTTCGGCTTTGGCGGCAGTGTTGCGCAATCGGCTTGGCCCGTTCCGCCCCAGCCTCGTGATGCGGCTCAGGCCTCAGCCGAAATGGATTGGGTTATTCGTCTTATCGGCGAGATTCGCACCATTCGCTCGGAGATGAACATTCCGCCTGCACAGATGGTGCCGGTGCTTCTGCGCGATGCCGCTTCCCAGACATTGGCGCGCGCCGAAAGCTGGTCTGCCGTGATCGGGCGTATGGCGCGGGTCGCATCCGTTTCGGCCCTGTCGGGCGAACCGCCGAAAGCTGCCGCTCTGACGGTAATCGATGAAGCGACCCTTGTGCTGCCGCTCGAGGGGCTGATTGATATCGGTGCCGAAATCCAGCGTCTCGAAAAGGAAATCGATCGTCTTGGCAAGGAGATCGACAAGGTTGAGCGCAAGCTCGGCAATGCCGATTTTGTCGCCCGCGCCAAGCCGGAAGTGGTGGAAGAAAACCGTGAACGTCTGACCAGCTTCACCCATGATCGTGCCCGTCTTGTTGCGGCTCTGAACCGCCTTTCAGGGTCCTGAGTTTTGCAAGGTTCCGGAGCGGCCCGTCAGGACCGCTCCGAGCCGATCAATAATGCCCGCGTAGCGTAAAGCTGAATGTCCGGGGCTGACCGTAGATCATGCCGTCATAAAATCCGGCCTGACGTACAAAGCTCTTGTCTGTCAGGTTGGTGATGTTGCCTGTCAGGTCGAGCCATTTCATCAGGCGATAGCGAGCCATCAGATTCACCAGTGTGTAGCCATTTACGCTGAGATTCGAAGAGTCGTATTTGCCTTTACCCAGTGGGCGTCCGGGATTTGTAGCCCACTGCGTCGTTGTCTGACTCGATACGCCGCCGCCAATCGTCAGGTTTTTCAGGCGTCCATGGAATGTGTAGCTGGTGGTGAGGCGCACGAGATGACGGGGATCCTGACGATAGCTCAGACCTTGTTCATCCAGATAGCTGTAGCCAAACAGCACGTTCCATCCGGGAAGGATTTCGCCCGAGGCATCGAAATCGATGCCCTTCGTCTTTACGCCATTTACCGATTCATAAACTGACTCACCTGTCTGGAAGTTGGTCGCCCCTGTTGCCTGTGCCACGTTATTCTGCTGATTCAGGTAGAAGGCGAGGGTGGTATTCAGACGACCACCATAGAAGGCGCCTTTGATGCCCGTTTCGTAGCTTCGCCCGGTAACTGGGGCGAGGGGCTGATTGTCGATGTCGCGCAGTTGGGATTGCGGCGTGTAGACATTCGTGTAGCTGCCATACAGGGAAAGATTTTTCGTAAAATCGTAAACGGCACCAGCGTAAGGCGTGAGGACTGCATTCTGACGTCCTGTGCCATTTTGGCCGGAATAGACATTGGCCGTCGTATAAGTGCCGCTATAGGCCTCATAGGTGCTTACGCGTCCGCCCAGGATGAGTGACAGCCCTCGCGCCAGCACAAAACGGCCGGAAGCGTAGGCACCGTAATTGCGCGTCACATCGACCTGACGGGCGCGGGTTCTATGTGTCTGATAATTGGGGTAATCGCCATTCCATGTGCGCCAGTTCGCTATCGGCAGACCCGTTGCGCGGTATTGACAGCCATTGAACGGTGCAACACCGGCAATCGAGCAATTACCCAGCGCCTTGCTGAAACTATAGGTCGTCAGGGTGTCGTTGTAGCCATTGAAGCCGAAGACAAGCTGATGCGTATGGCCGAAGGCCCGAAACGGCCCGCCGATATGCACATCGGCATTATCACGTGAATCGTGATATTCAGAGTGGAGGGCATTCAGATAGCCACCAGTGCCGTCCTGATTGAAGAATCCGGCATAGCCACCGACATTTCTGGCCGCGTTATTGACCTTCGCTATACCAAGATTGCTGTAGGAGCCGCCTTCGGTTCGCATATAGCCGACTTTGAGATGCCATTCCCCGCCAAGACTGTGATCGTAATTGGCGAAGGCTGTGTACTGGTCACGCAAAGCGGTGCTCCAGTTTGCAACCGGATTGGTACTGCGAGGCAGATTGGCAGGAGAGCCATCGGCGAACCAGATGGGTACGTTGGCGCCCCAGGACGCACCATCATTGCGTGTGCGCTCATACTGGAATCCATAGTTGAGCGTATCGCGTGTCGAGAGATCCGCCGTGTAATTGGCCAAGGCCCCGATACGGTTCACATGCTCTCGGATGCGGAATGTGTCCGTGTCATCCCATGAGAAAACATAACGGCTTCGGATGGATCCGGAATGGGTGATTGGCGCATTGATATCCGCCATGACGCGACGCTCGTTCCAGTTGCCCAGTCGCAGCAACCCGCTTGCGGAAAATGTTTTCGTCGGTGCTTTTCGTTGCAGATAGATCGTCGCCGATGGATCGCCCGTACCGCCGAGCAATCCGTTTGCGCCGCGCACGATCTGGGCATTGTCGTAAAGATCCATATTCATGGAGGAACCGACACCGCCGAAACTTGCGGATGCGTCGATCTGCATGCCATCGATCTTGTAATTGGTGATATCAAAGCCTCGGGCCCGATAAGTGGTCCGGCCTGCATTATCATTCGAGTAGGACGAGATGCCTGGCGCTGTTCCTAATACATCGTCCAGAGTGTTGATCTGTTGATCATCCATCAGCTGGCGTGAAATAACGGTGACCGTCTGTGGCGTCTCACGAAGGCTCAGCGGTAAACCTGTGGAGGTGCTGGTTTCCGATATCGTGTAGCTGCCCTTTTCCCAAAGTCGCGCTCGGACATCGATTTTTTCTTCCCGTCTCTTGGCATCATCACTGTCATGAGCTGAGTGTCTTTTTCCCGCTTTGTCGTGACCTGGCTTCCCATGACGATGCCTGTGTTTTTCGGGATGCTCTGAGGAAGAGGTCGCGCGATCTGTTACAGCCGGATCGCTCGTTTCGGCCAGCGCGGCCGAAAAAGGCAGGAAGGCAAGGCAGGTTCCCAGTGTCAGCATGCGACACCGATTGATTGCGTAGCTCAAGACGCTTGATCCGTTCGGTTGATATGTTGAGAATCACTATCAACAAGCGGATAATCGTTTCATTAAGAAACCTAAAGATATGAATTTGACTCGTTGGGAAAACTTTTCGTTACAATTCGTGGTATCTTCCGGGCTTACCTGCGCCAAAACCGCTATTCACGGTCGAGGAATAGTGCAGTTGCCGAGAGGGTAATCGCGATGTGTTGGGATCGCAGAAAATCCCTGTTCCATCGCGCGAAATACGGTTCTTTTTCTCTCTGGATATGCGGCTTGACTGATTTTATGGACGTCCGGTTTTTCCGTTTTTTCGCGATGGCTGAAACGCTGGTGGAACGACCTCAACCGGTTTTCGGAATGGCTTGTTGCGATATATTATTAATATTATCACAGCATGATCCTGTGGCCTCCGGTGGTCGCTCTCTCGATGGGATGAGGTACCATTGGCACGTGTTTCGAAGCTCTTTGCGCTTTCACTGAAGCGTCGGCACAAGGCTAAGGCGCCAATCCCCCAATTGCCTGACGCAATTGAGGCAATTCGCGCCCGTGCTATGCAAGGATACGTTGCCGAGCAGGTGCGATGGGGGGATATCCTGCTCAAAAGCATTTATCTGCCGCCCGATCCGGCACGGGCGCGCCAGTGGTATGAGATCGCGGCCTCGGCAGGTTATGCCCCTGCGCTGAATATGCTCGGGCGTTGCCATCATTTCGGTTGGGGCTGTTCGATAGACCACATGGCGGCTGCGAAATATTACGGACAAGCCGCCGAGCTGGGCGATCTCTGGGGCAATTACAACCTTGCAATCATGGTCATGCGCGGCATCGGCATGAAGGCCGATTTGCCGCGCGCGCTGGCGCTGTTTCGCAGCGGCGCCGAGCGCGGACACGCAAAATCGATGAATTTGCTCGCCCGCTTTATTGAGGAAGGCTGGCATACGCCCCGTGACTCGGTGCTTGCTTTTGACTGGTATCGACGCTCGGCTGAAGGTGGCGATTATCGCGGCCAGCATAATTACGCGACGGCGCTCTGCGCTTTGGGGCGTGAGGATGAGGCTTATGACTGGTGGGACAAGGCCGTCATCGAGGCGACCTCTGACATTCTGCTCGCGATGCAACGCCAGTTGCGGCCGATGCAATCGCCCCGGCGTGAGGCTTTGCTCGCACAGGTCGAGCTTCGGCTTGAGCAATTGGGCGTGACCGCGCCGCAACAGGAAGGGGCAATTGATCGATCTGACCGATTTACCGGGCCGGTTAATCCCGTTTGAGAGCTGTGAACCGCCCGTGTTGGCGGGGCGTAAGCGCGTCATGAGGGCTTTCTCGTAAACTCGCCGACATCGAGTGTCGCATTCAAGCAACACAACGACATAAAGCGGTGTGATGCGATTGCGAGCTGGTTGCAGCACTTTGTCACGAAAGATAGGAACTATTCTCAATTGCAGAGACTGATTCCTTCTTTTGCGTGTGGAGACTACGTGTTGTCCGTGAAATGGGTTCGCCCTTCCTATCCCGTATCCCTGTTGGTCGGCATGACCCTCGCTTGTTCCGCCGCACATGCCCAATCGGCACAAAGCGACGATGGCAGCACGCATCGCAAGAAATCGAAGGAAGAGGCCCAACAGGACGCGAAGAAAAAACGCGCAGACAAGGCTCAGACTACGCAACAGGACGGGGTCGATGAGCATCTCGTGGTTCACGGCGCGGCGATGAACATCCTGCATGAGCCGATCGGTCTGGGGCGCATGCCCGACGACATCATGCACACGCCTCAGACCGTTAATGCCGTGCCCCAGATCCTGATGCAGCAGCAGAATGTGAAATCGCTCGATGAGGCGCTGCGCAACGTGCCGGGCATCACGGCATCGGTTGGTGAGGGCGAGGGGGGCATGGCGGGCGATCAGTTCCTGATTCGCGGCTTTGCGGCCCAGAACGATATCTACGAAAACGGATTGCGCGACTTCGGCGTCTATACACGTGACAGCTTCGATTACGACCATATCTCGGTCATCAAGGGCCCGTCATCGGAAGTATTCGGCAATGGCACCACGGGCGGCGCGATCAATATCGTGACCAAGGTGGCGCATCTGGGCGATACCTATAATGCACAGTTTTCCGGTGGGTCTGGTGAGTATTACCGTGGCACGCTGGATGTGAACAAGCAGATCGGCGAGTCCAGCGCGGTGCGTATTACCGGCATGGGTAATGAGAATAACGTTGTCGGCCGTGACAATATCTATTCCCATCGCTGGGGGCTGGCGCCTTCTATCGGTTTCGGGCTCGGCAAAAAGACCAGTTTCACGCTCGAATATTTTCATCAATCCGATAACCGCATCCCCGACTATGGCGTGCCGGTTGTTACCAAGCCTGGCAGCACGATCGGACGTCCCGCGACGGAGTACGGGCTCGACCGGCATAGCTGGTACGGCACGAATTACGATCAGGACGTGTCGAATGTGAACATGCTCACGGCGCGTCTGAATTCGGAAATCAGCCAGCATCTCACGATTTCCGATGATCTGCGCGGCGGCCTTTACGATCGTTATTTCTCGTCCTCTCAGCCGGGCTGCGACGCGACCTGTCAGAAGCTGTTTTTCACCAACCCGTCACAGGCGCAGATCAATCGCCGCGGTCATCTCGGCGGGCCGGAGCCCTATCAGCAGAATGACTGGTCGGTGCAGAATGTTTTCTCCGCGCGCGCCAATTTCAAGACGGGCTTCATTCGCCATCAGGTCATCGCAGGCTGGGATGTCGAGCATATCTACGATCGTCGCACCAATTACGCTTATAACTTCAATGGTCAGAACGGGACACGTACCGATACGACCAGCATGATCAACCCCTCCCACACCCAGCCGGGTCTGTTGCTCGGGGGCTTGGGCCAATATCAGTACGATCTGGTCAATCTGTCGGGCGGGGCAGGGCGCAAGCTCTATAAAACCGGCGATGCCACCGATGTGGGGGCTTTCCTGTCAGAGCAGATGTGGCTGGCACCCTGGTTCTCGATCCGCGGCGGTTTTCGCTGGGATCACTGGAACAGTCATTATGCAGCGACCGAAGGCGCAACGGCAGCCGATACGCGTCTGTCGCAGCAGCAGAATACGATCAACCCGACCGTGAGCCTGATGTACACGCCGAGCGACAACACGATGGTCTATTTCAACTGGGCGCGCTCGACCACGCCGCTTGGGCTGTATGTGACCAACAGCTCGGAACCGCTCAAGACCTCGACTCAGGGCTTCAAGCCCGAAAAGGCGAGCCTGTATGAGATTGGCGTCAAACAGCAATTCCTGCACGGCCGTCTGGGCGCGACCGCGTCGCTTTTCCGACTGGAGAAAGGCAATGCGCTCATGACCGATCCCTCGACGGGGAGTGTTTCTTCGTCGAGCGACACGCAGCGTAATCAGGGCGTCGAACTGAGTCTTTCCGGTCAGATTACCCGAAACTGGAGCCTGATCGGCACCTATGCCTATTACGACGCCACAACGACAGGCTCGCTGACGGCGGCGGATATTGGCAAACGCATTCAATATGCGCCCAAGAATATGGCGACCATTTGGAGCACCTATACGATTGCCCCCGACAAGCCCTGGAACCTCACTTTCGGTGGTGGACTGACATGGCGTGACTCTGTCTGGCTCGACGCAGCCAATACGGCACGTGTGCCGCACACGACGGAATGGGATGCCATGATGTCGCATATGGTCGGGCATCGTTGGCGTCTGGCGCTCAATGGCTACAATCTGGCCAATCGTCTGAACTATTCCAATCTGTTCAGCGACCGCGCCACACCTTCTGTCGGACGCACGTTCCTCGGCAGTATTTCGTTTACTTACTGAGGTATCCTCGCCCTCCGCGCACTCTTGCAAGTCGCGGAGGGAACGAATCAAATACTGGTAAGAAAAGCCCAGGAATGATTGACAAAAGTCTCTAATTGTCAGCCATCGTTGATGATTATTGCCTCTCGACCAAGCAAGCGCCAGCTCACCGATCACGGTCTCACCATGTCGATCCGGGCATCCGTAAGCCTCCGATTTCGAAACCGCTTTTTCTGACAGAAAAGGGAATCAACCGTTCGATAGCATGCAGAAGTGTCCCATCGTCAGGCAAAGGCTCAGAAGGATAATCTTCCCAACTCAAACCCAGGGCCACTAAAGGCTTTAGTGCCTCAGGCCTCGCCCAAAACATTGTTCCCAAAGGGAAATCGAAAAAATCGGGTAAAGGCTCTGATATATGCATCTTATCAGCGAGTTCCTTAGCAATACTCCGATTACTATCCCAACCTACGAGATGTGGGTCTTCCGGGATCAAAAGACCCAAGTCTAAGTTTTCACCGAAGGCCGTGATTGCCACATCGAGCATCGGCGCGCCTCCTCCAATAAGGTTATCCCAGATAAAATCCCGCCAAACCCGCCCCATAGCGGTATCTATTCCAGCACTATGTTTGCCATGAACATGCCCGATAAGGTCGTATGTGGAGCTAGAAAGTTCTTCACGCAAACCTGTGATCAATGGGCCGATATCACGTCCTGAATTAGGCATTACGCGTACTTCGACATGGCCGGGATAACTCGATGTAAGCCGTAGCAACCGCTGAGCTTTATCGTCTGTATCGGTTGTAAGTATCAAGTCACAAACGGCTTTATTTACAGAGAGTCTACGTAATAAATCTGGCGCGGAGTCCGTATAGAAGAAATGTCCATGTAGCAAAATCCGCAACGATCCATGAGAGAAAGATGCTGAAGCTTGAGGCGAGAAAACTTTCCTGCTCCACGGGCCCAACGGCTTTCCTGACCTGAGCCAATGCGCAAAAGGATTATGGCCCTCGACCACACAATCGTCAAAATATGCTTGAGCATATGCTTGAGGATGAAAGCCTGGATAGGGTCGACGAAAGTAGGGATTGCTAACCTGATCAGGACTCAGGCCGACCACTGCCCACTGATGTTCAACGCAGCGCTCCAGCCCAAACGCACCTGGCACATTAACCCCAGGAGGCAACGCTAGTTCAGGGTCAATCGAAGAATGGTCGAAAGAACTATCGATTCTTCCGGTTCTTAAAGCACGACTAGCTTCGACGCCCCAATCATCGATGCGATCAACATAGGTCCTCATATTATAGGATATGCTTCCGACTTCCTTCGTTCTCTCGCGAACTATCTTTAGCAGAGAAGGATCTTTTGCAACTTTCATAATTGCTTCGCCGGCCAGATGCGCATTGAGATGCGGAACAACCAGTAAATCGGTTACAGGATCCTTAGCAAGAATCTCAGCTGTCCCACATGCGCCAGCGAAGCACACGGTCGGAATACCCCGCGTGACGGCATCAATGCCCACATTAGGCTGCGGATCCAACCGGGATGACATGAAAAATAGATCCATGCTTTCATAGATCGGCTCAAGATTTGCGACGGGTTCGAGGATTTCAAGATAGTCTTGGAGATTAGACTGAATAATTTGCTCCGCAAGGTATACAGAGTATGACCAATCATCTCTAGGGTTGTAGCCTTCACCTACAAACAAGAATCTGACAGGTAATTCAGGCATTAGAAGCTTAACCGCTGCGGCAGCGGCTATAAATAAATCGACTCCTTTGCGTAACTGTATAGTTCCTAAACCAACAACAAGAAATTCACCTCGACTCTTTGCTTCGTAAATCGATTTTTCAAGTGCGAGCTGGGATTTCGATTTTTCGCTTATCGAATGGTCAGTACTCAAATTCGACGGAAGAGGTACTGGTCCCTGCGCAAGAACATGCACTCCTCTTCGGTAGGCCAGAGACGGAAAACTCGCGAAAGAGGCTCGTTGCACAATGTTTGCTGGAAAAATAATGTGTGAAGCCCAATCAAAAACGTCACGCATCTTTTCGATTGGGCGTGTGTAACTGGCGAACTCATGCACCAGAGCGACTGAAGGAATACCAAACTTCGCGAAAGCTGGCACAGCCAATCTTGTCTCAATACTATTGGCGATTACATATAAGGGACGATATAAATGCGATATACGCTGGGCAATTCTGGTGAGTTCTATCTCTGACCACTCTTCCCAAACTAAAGGACCTATAATAACTTTCGAGATCTCGCCAAAATGAGCTTCCAGTGCGCCCCCGCGCATTAAGAGAGAAACGATATTATATTTCTCACGAAGCCCTTGCGCCACTGCCCATCCGAGAAGTGGGGCACCTGTACGAGATGCCTCATGCAGAACAACTACAATTGCAGGCCGCCCATCCGCCTCAATTTGAGGAAATACTAAGCGATCGGCAGCGGACCTCGTGCGACGCCCCTCATGCTGACCATATGTGATGTAGTGCTGGAGCGGCGATAGACCATTGCTGCCGATATCATCATACAAAGCCATGTAAAAATCAGGATCGAACGAATCTGATGGTTTGTATCCTAATAGTTCTCCCGCCACGACATAGTGTATAGCAGGGTCAATATCGCTCGGCAGACGCTTGGCATAGTATGTGGCATCAAAAAAAGGAGAATTCCGAATCTGTTCAGCCCGAAGTAGCGCCTCTTCTTGCGCCTTGGGCGGCCGTCGACCAGCGTGAGAGAGCAAATTCAGCCACGTTATTACTGGCGCATCATTCAATCCCGACGCCGTATAGTAAGGATGTAGAAAACTTCCCTGAAAATCATCGCAGGGTTCTATCCCCTCCTTCCAGCCATAATCGAGATAATGCGCAACTGGATCGATATTCGGTGGAAGATGCTGGCGCTGACGATATCCTTCAATATCAAGCATTCCGGATAGCGACAAAATTTCATGGGCCGCACTGTTGGAAGAAAAATCTTTTTTCGTTACTGGAAAATGTCTCATCTTCCAGTTGCCCCTCTGAGCAGTCGAATAATACCTCTCCGGACAGGCCTAGGTACAATACGGCTTACAAAATATATACCACTTGCTCTCAATGAACGCTCAAGTAAATCACGAAGTCTATGATAGTTAGCGTGCCATAGAGCGAACTGTTCCTCAGCTGTACGTTTGTCGGACTCTGTCTGAATCAGATGTCTCCGTAGCTCATCCGTCTCAGACCGCAAGTGGCATTTGTCGGACTCTGTCTGACTGAGGCGGTTCCGCAGCTCATCTGCCTGCGAGCGCCAGTAACGTTCAGCAATGGCTGCCGAGCGCTGAGCAACGACGCGCGCTTTATCCCGCTGATTTGCGGCTATATTCGCCTCGTTTTGTGCATTAATCGCGATCTCTCGTTCCTGAGAAATATTACTATTTAATTTTTCCAAGAGGTTGGTTTTGAAAATCAACTCGTTATTAGCTGTTTCTAATAAAACCTCTAATGCAGCATGAGATGCACTGGCTGTCTCAATTTCAGCTGTCAGATGTCGTATGGTTTCGTGCGCTTGGTTGATCTGCTCTTGATACGTGGAAGCTTGTTGCTGTGCTTGGGTTATAGACGATGCGATTTCAAGACGAGAGTCACCATTTGCTTTTTCTGCAGCTACGGCACGCTCGAGCAAGCGGTCTATTTCTGATAACGCCTGCGAGAAGCCCTCAGCTTTGGATAATATAAGACCTACATCCTCTCTGTCGATATAGGCAGAGACAGGCGCATTTGGGAGAGACTGATTGGAGGCAATCGCAATATCATAAAGCGCCCGAGGAAGGTCGTCCGACGCTTCAAAGTGACCAGACCCACGCCGCTCAAAAACCATGGTATTCTGTGCTTTTTCTCCTTCAGGAAACACCACTGAGCCCACCAACGGGCGCTGGCCCATCATTTTTACATTTACGAAGGAACCTTTCAGCAAGGCTGTGAACGAACTTCGAGACAGCTCCCGCACATGGTAAGGGTTCGCCGCACTTCCTGGAGGTGAGTAAACGTCGCGTTGAGGGGAGGAGACGAGAAACACGCCATCAGGTCGCAATACTCGTTTAACCTCAGAGATAAACTGCTCGTGCTCATAGAAATGCTCAATCGTCTCAAATGAGACAACCAGATCTATGGAGCTATCAGGTAACGGAATTTTTCGAGCATCACCTAGCAGGTATTTTAGGTTGGTATTCCTGTAGGTCTGTTGCGCATGAGATACTGCATCTTCTGAGACCTCGACCCCAGTAACAGTTCGGGCAACCTGCGCGATCAAGGCCGTTCCATAGCCTTCACCCGAGGCAATATCTAGAACATCTTTTTCTCTACTAAGCGCGCGAGCGATGAAATAACGATGCAGATGTTCAATCTCGATTTGTCCGGAAGCGCTTGTGGTAAAACGCTCTCCTGTGAATTCGAGTTCGGCCTCCGGCATGGTACGCTGAAATATCTCACCCAACCTGACTTCCTCCTTAATTGACCTGAAATGCGTAAGCGTTTGCTCACATGCCAAGATCTATCGGTTATATTTTAACTTTGCAGAACGGAAGAAAAAATAACGCAATAGTATTGTATGCGCTTATAATCATCCACTAGGAGATGCCTGTTTATTTTGTAATCCGATTTAGACTTATTTCAGTATTTTATAGATAAAGAGAAGAAAATAGTCTCTTTTCGGTAAGGTCTTCAATGGTCTTGGATATTCCATCGGAGAAGGAAACCATTGGTTTCCATCCTAAATACTTCTTTGCTTTTCCAATACAAAGAACGTTAACCGGCACGTCGAAGGACCTCATTTCGGTTCTATTTACTTCAAGTGTGCGGCCAAGCTCCTTTTCCAAGGCAGAGATAACCTCATTAAGACTATAGCCTATGCCGCTGGCAACGTTAAAAGTGTGCTCTTTGCCGTTGGGAAAGAGAGCCATTTTGACAAGACATTTGGCAACATCAGAAATGTGAATATAGTCTCTAATTACTTCTCCGTCACCCCATATTGTAATGGGTTCCCCTTGCAAGGCTTTATGGAGGAACACTGTCACTGCCCCCAAACCCCGTGATAGATCTTGACCTGCTCCATAAGGATTGGCAACTCTGGCCACCCGGCAGTCAACACCATACATTTCTCGATAAAAATTGAGGTACACCTCTGCCGTGGCCTTCCCGGCCCCGTAAGCAGTGATCGGCGCAACAGCATGATCTTCTGAGATTGGAACTTGATTTACTCTCCCGTAAACCGTTCCACCGGACGAAGTAAACACTATCCGTCCGCCACCACGCCGCCTCAATGCCTCAAGTAGACCAATCGTCAATCCCACATTCGTCATCAAATCCCCACCAGGATTAGCATTCGCGCTTGCTGGCATGGAACCCCAAGCGTAGTGGTGTACGACGTCAACGTCCTCTATCAGGCGATCCCAATCGGCAATTGTAACGTCTACAGTTAAGTGTTTGACCGACCCCTGGAAGCATGCCCACTCAGGTTCTATTGAAGAATGCCGGCTTACAATCGTGACCTGGTTTCCGCAATGAGCCAGAAGAGACGCAACATGTCTCCCCACGAAACCTGAACCGCCTAAAATGAGATGATGGCTCATTCTGCTTTCTCGATCAAAAAATTACTGTAACAATACTATTTTAGAGATGGCAGATCTCTTGACGGAAAGCAATCTACTCCCATCAGGCCTCCAATGGTTAAAAATATGGTGATTGTCAGGGCCTGTTAGGTCTCGTTGGCAAGAGGGCTATACGATCAACCTGAGTTTTGATTCACGGTTTGCTTCTATTCGATCGGTAGGGCGAAGCGAGGTTGGCAAGACGCGATCTGACTGATCAGGAAAGGGTGACGATTGGTCCATTTCTCCCGCTTGAGCGTGGGCGCGGGCCACATCTATCCGGAGATGATCTCCAGTTTCTGAATAATAGTTTTGCATGTTATGCGAACGGGCTGCCTTCCGCGGAACATGCATGAGCGCTACGGCATGTAGAACTCGGTCTACGTCCGGTTCCGACGTTGGACTGAACAGGGTGTCTGGGATGCTCTTCGACAGACCTTGGTAGATCCCGGGCCGATTGATGACCAGCACCATATGATCGACAGCATCTTAGTCCCTGCTCATTCACAGGCCGTTGGAACAAGGGGGGGGGGGACTCATTCGCAGGCTTTTGGTCGGTCACGCGGCGGCTCTGCGAGCGAAATTCACGCCCGATGTGACAACCAGTTTGTCTTTGGCTTTAGTCTATACCGGAGGCTGAATCTTGAACGACAAAGTCGCAGACACACTAGTGAAACTGCCTGTGCCAAACTTCAAAGTCTTGCTGGCCGAGCGGGGTGTGACAGTGGCAGTCTCCGCCAGGATCTGCGGGCCCTTGGGATCGTGACGCTCATCCCGTTGCTTGGAGGTCGCAGCACTTCGCATAAAACAGGTTACCGGCGTTACGGAGATCGCGATCGCATTGAGCGAACGTGCAACAAACCCGAGCAGATGCGCCGCATCGCGACTCGCTATGACAAGACCGCCTCGACGTTGACAAATCTCCTCAATCTCGCAGCTGTAGAGATCTGGAGCAATTGTTCTGTCAATGTAACCTAGCAGTCATCCGAACAGTTGGATGGTCGCGTGTGTTTCGTTCCAGACCCAACGCGGGGCGCCGCTTCCAATCCTGGCACCGCCAAGCCAGCGTTCTGCAGGGCAGAGTGCATTCCAGTTTCGTTTGCCGAAGTACACGTCTCTGCCAGCCGGGGTCAGAGAGACTTCATCTGTTGCCCGATCGCTTTCATAGCTTCGAGGCGTGACAGAGATTGCTGGTTCGTTGGCGTTTCTGAGGCTTTCAAGCAGATCACGAAACATCAGGTCGGCGAGCCATAGCAGAGGCTCTGCTTGCTGCGTGAGAGCCTGAAGAATGGCGCCGGGGGCGCAGGGTTTGTCTGCGACGAGCCCTAGAACGAGGCGTTGTGATAAGGCGAGCCCGTCATGTGCCCATGGATACTCTTGAGCGAAACGGGCGAGTGCCCGGCCCAGTTCGGGCAAGGTCGGTGTTCCGGCTTGGGCCAGCGTTATCAGCGCAGAAGGGTCGGGGGCGCACAATGCTGCCCATGCCGCACATCCGCTTTTCAGCGCGGCAGTTGAGACGGGCTTACGACTTTCCCACAGCAGAAGGAGCGCTTCGGGCGGGAGCTGTCCCAGTCCGATGAAGCGGGTCGCACCCGGATAGATCCCGGTCGAGACAAGCTAGGGATGGCGCGTAATGACGGTGCAAATTCGGGAGAGGATTAGCTGTTCGTAGAGATCGTGTTCAAACCATAGAACACGTCACTCGTAACGAGTGACGTCTGATAAGACATCGTCTTCCTTGAGCATTGTTGTCAGTATCGCCGCGTGGTCCATCCAGTTTTCGGTCTGGGTAACAGGCTCGCTGTATGGCGGATCGGTATAGCTCTCGAAGTCACCATTGAAACCTGCTTTCCGCAGAGGCGATTCAATATCGTTACCGCAGTGCAGACGCAGTGTGCTCAGGTCAGCACTCGGTACCGATCCCTTCCTCGCTATGCGAGATCTACTCGCAGTCGAGGCCTCCAAGTGGCGCAGCAAGTGTAGCAAGCTTGAAAGGCCAAGTTCGCGGGCGATCACGCTCTGAACATCAGCCAGAGTGGCTTTTGAGGCGGTTATCGGTCTTGGTTGATACTGGGTCATGCGATCTACTGCGTCGGTATGACGCGGGCGCAGCCCTTTTCGCGGATACGGCGGCTTCGACCGAGTCATGAGTTTAGCATCTTCCCAGGTGCCACAGTGAGTCGATCCTATTTCGTTTGTTGGGTTCGGTGGGCTATTGGGGGCGCCTAACGCGACGTCAGCCTTTACGCTGGAGCGTGAGAAGCGGCGTGAACGCGAACATCGTCTCGAAACTGCAAAAGACTGGCGGCGGAATGACGATGGTGCCGAGCTTGTCGGCGTTTTCACGACGCCAGCCATGGACCTGCCGACGCAGCACGTCTTTTTGCGAGCGTGGGATATGGCGAATTTTATAGCCATAGGTCGCATGGAACATGAAAGTCATGAGATTATCAGGATGAAAGCCGATGGATTCGGCAAGCTGGCGACGCAAATCGTAAAGGGCTGTCGCCATGGCCGCATTGGCCGGACGAAGTGGCACGCCGACCAGCGGTGCGTGGAAGCGGTCCGCGTCGATTTCCATTTCGATTTTTTCGGGAATATCGAAGCGTATCGCAGCCAGTCGGTCGCGGATGATCGGCGCGGTATTGGCGATCGGGAGCGTCGTGCTGATGCCCGAGGGCCAGTTGCCCTTGGCCTTCTGCTCGGGGTCGACGCCGCCGAGGATGGTCATGTGATAGCTTGAGGGCGGTGTGGGAGTTATGAAGTCACGCCACTCGCGCAGGATCAGCTGGTTCATGTCGAGCATCGCCTGCGCGAGCGGATCGGTGGCATTGAACGGGCATATGATCGTGTTGCCCGGCCAGATCAGTGGCTGACCCTTGGCGTCGAATTTACCCTGACGATCGCCCCCCTCCGGTTTGATCCCGGTGTCGCATGCCGGCGCTTCTTTTTCCGGCGTCGTCACGGCGGGGGCGGCGCCACAGGCCATCAGTGCGCCAAGGCCCAGCAGGATATCCCGGCGGCGCGTCGTCGGCACGGCGGCGGGCGGAAAAAGACGATGCATGAATACTCTCACGAATCTCAGGAGGCCGATAAGGGCCCCATTCTGAAAAGATGCGGTTTCATGCCATGACAAAGCGCAATCGTGGGTGACATGTTTGCGACATCTGAAGCAAGAACGTCACATCCCAGTATCGAATGGCCTATTTCGACTCTCTGCCGGCCTCAGAGGCGCCACTTTCCTGCACGCTGGTATAGCCCTGATGGGTTTCGTCGAAATGCAGCCCTAAATTGGGCTGAAGAACGCGAGCTTCGCTTGGGGCGAAAAGAAACTGGTCGTCAGGAAAATCGAACAGCACGACATTATGCTGAAAGAAGCTCTCTCCGAGCGTGCCCTCATCGATATTTTCCAGCACGAGAAATTCTGTGGGGCCGAGCTGTTTTTCACCCAATCGGAAAGAATGGAATACGTGGCGCGCACCGCGCGTGATCGCGCCGAAACGGGTAACGACCTTGGGATCGTGCGCCAGATCGCCCGTCGAGGCGCTATTGGCCGGGTCTGAAACAGGCAAGGTGTTCATGCCCAGATCGGGATCGAGCGTGAGGCGCAGTTTCCTGCCGTCGATCTGCGCCATGACCCGCGCCCGGTCATCCATTGCAATTATCTGAGGTGTATGGGTGAAAATGGCCGATGGCCCGGAGCTGCAATCCGGGCTGTTTCGCCAGACCATGAGGCCGAGTTTCTCATGCGGCACGTCGAGCATCAGAAGAAGCTTTTTGAAGAGCGGGCGACCGATCATCCCGATAAGGGGGCGGCCCGAAATACTGTGGCGCGCTTCGCCGTCGAGGCGTTCAGCGATGAGATCATGGAGCATGATTGGGCCGATCTGCAGCGTGTCTATCCTGGTTTGCTCGCTCAGAACCGGCACGTGGTCTTGAGCGATCATTGGGTGTGTTATGCCCTGATTGAACCAGATATCCCCCGCGTTATGTACGAAGAGATGCCCGAATAACGGGCTGACAAACATGGCGGCCGGGTGATCATTTATCGTTACCGGGATGATCGGCGCATCAGAAGGGCCGCCGAGAAGAGGCAGGATCGCGGAGCCTGTCACACAGCGATCGGCGATCTGTTCGGCCTCAAGGAGGCGCGCCTTGCCCTGCGCTCTTGTGCTGTCGGACAAGGCGAGCGCGAGGGGCAATATCAGACAGTGACTCAGAAGGCGCATTCGGCTCATCGTCGTGTTCTCCCGCGCGCTGCCGGGCTTTGGCACAGAAAGCGAAGCCCGATGCAAAAGCTGTGGCAGACACACCACTAAGTAATTCTACGCATTTATTCGGAATGATCTCAAACCGTAATGTTCTCTTGCGGTCAGGTGGCCCGTATCGACGATGAGAGAGGGCGGAATGACAAAGGCGGCAGAAAGGCCATCGAAAGCGACAAGATGCACGACGATAACGCGTATGATACTGCGGGCGGCGACTGGTCTTGGTTGGGGTGCTCACAGGCGTTTTGTCGCAGGCGAGCCCCGCCGAAGCAGCGATTACGGTCAATCTGGAGCCTGAGCAGTCTTTCACCATGGGGGTCGGGGTGAGGGGGCAGTACATGACGGCAGACCCCTCGACGCCCGATGGCGGCGATGCGGCAGCGGCGAGCGATCTGCGTATCTATATGGGCGGGCAGATCGTGCACATGGTCAAGGCGACGCTCAATGCCGAGCGTATCCGCGACGGCAACTGGAATGTGCTGGACGGTATTCTGCAATTCGAACCCGTGAAGGCGGTCAATCTTTGGCTGGGCCGCATGTTGCCCGGTAGTGATCGCTCTAACCTCGACGGTCCCTATTTTCTGAGCACCTACGCGTTCCCAATGGTCGCACAATATCCGGGCATGTAGTCAGGTCGTAACGATGGCGCTACACTGTGGGGTAAACTGGCCCATGATCGTTTCCGTTACATGGCCGGGATCTCTAAGGGGCATAACTGGATCGATGGCGGGTCGGGCAGTGGCCATAACCCCCTGTTTGCCGGACGTATCGAATATAATTTTTTCGATCCCGAGCCTTCACCTGCCTATTACACGGCCAGTACCTATTACGGAAAAGCCGATATCCTGGCGATCGGCCTGGCGGGGCAATATCAGGTGAATGGTGTCGGGCCCGCCTTGCAGAAAGGCGATTACAAGGCCTGGAATGTCGATGGGCTTTTCGAGAAGCGCATCGGTACGATAGCGCGATATGGTGTCTACACGCTCGAAGCAGCCTATTATCAGTATCGCACCGATGGCGTGCGCGACATCGCGCCCAGCTTCAATAACCACAAGGCCGATTACGGTAATATAGGCGGAATCAATAGTGGCACGGCCATTCTGGTCAGCACAGCCTATCTTATCCCCTGGCATGTGGGATGGGGGCGTATCCAGCCCTTGCTGCGCTATCAGCAATTCCGGTTCGCCCATCATCTGTATGGCCCCGGCAACCCCAAGACGCGGCAATTCGATGCAGGCGCGAATTATGTGATGGATGGCCATAATCTACGCTTCACCTTCGATTTTGCCCGCTACACCCCGGCCAGCGGCACGCAGTCCGATGCGTTCCTGCTCGGCATGCAAATGCAGTATTGATGAGAGAAACGCCATGATGATGCGCTCAGGAGCTTTTCCTCTCGACACAGGCGGGTCGACACAAACCTTGCGTCCAGGCGCAACCGTGACATGGCGGTTTTTCATCGGGGCGACGGCCCTGACTCTGGGCGGGCTCGTGCTGTCTTGCATGCCCGCCAAGGCGCAGGATGCGCGCTGTATCGTCATGCTCAAGAAAGAGGAACGGCTTATCCATCGCATCGGCCAGAGGCGCCACGAGCCACGTCTGCCGCCCAGTGCGCCGGGCTATCCGGGTCTAGCCGTACGTTTCGACCCGCTACCGGGTTTAGGAATTATGCAAGGGGCGCTCTGGACGCCTGAGGGCGGGGTCGAGATCGATAACGAGGTGAAGGAGACGCTGGACGCTCTCGAAAAGCAGCGCTTGAGCCTGCACGATGCCGAGACGAGTGCCCATTGTGCGCCTGCGCATTGACCTCGTTCCCTCGGTGAGAATTCTCAAGGCAGGACCAGATGACCGGAACGAAACTTCTGCCTCGTTCCGGTCAGGGGCGTTACTGCCAAATTATCAGGAACGGCGCGTGATCTGGCTCAGGTCGCGCACGGCACCATTGGCGGCGCTGGTGGTCAGCAGGCCATAGGCGCGAAGCGCGGGGGAGACTTCGCGCACGCGGTCCGGCGTCCAGGCATGCGCGCCCAAAGCTTCCATTCGCTCGCGGCGTTCGGCCAGAACCGCATCGTCTACCAGAGCGCGCATGACGCGGTTCGGGATGTCGATTTCGATCCGGTCGCCCTCTTCGAGCAGTCCGATCAGCCCGCCTTCAGCCGCTTCCGGCGAAATATGGCCAATGGAGAGCCCCGAACTGCCGCCCGAGAAACGGCCATCGGTGATCAGAGCGCAGGTTTCGGCCAGCCCCTTCGATTTGAGATAGCTGGTTGGGTAGAGCATTTCCTGCATGCCCGGCCCGCCCTTGGGCCCTTCGTAACGGATTACGACCACGTCGCCATCGGCGATCTTGTTGGCCAGAATACCGGCAACAGCGTCTTCTTGGCTTTCGAACACGCGGGCGCGGCCCGTGAATGTCAGAAGGCTGTCGACAACGCCCGCGGTTTTCACGATGGCACCGGCTTCGGCCAGATTGCCGTATAGCACGGCCAGACCGCCATCCTGCGAAAAGGCGTGGGCGCGGTCGCGCAGCACGCCGTTCTGGCGGTCGGTATCCAGCTCGTAATAACGGCTCGACTGCGAGAAGGCTTCAGTGGTGCGCACGCCCCCTGGTGCGGCGAGAAAGCGCGTTCTGGCCTGTTCGTCGCCTGAAAGCACGTCCCATTTCGTCAGTGCGTCTTTCATGGTCGGGGCATGAACGGTATGGGCCGTCGTGTCGATCAGGCCGCAACGGTCCAACTCGGCCAGAATGGCGGGAATGCCGCCCGCACGATGCACGTCTTCCATATGTACGTCGTTCTTTGCAGGCGCCACCTTGCACAGGTTGGGCACTTTGCGCGACAGGCGGTCAATATCGGCCATATGGAAATCGACCCCGGCCTCACGCGCCGCAGCCAGCAGATGCAAAACGGTATTAGTCGAACCGCCCATAGCGATATCGAGCGTCATGGCGTTTTCGAACGCGGCTTTTGTCGCGATGCTGCGCGGCAGGGCCGTGGCATCGTCCTGTTCGTACCAACGACGGGCGAGGGACACCACCAGACGACCGGCTTCGAGGAACAGCTCGCGGCGATCGGCATGGGTGGCGAGAAGGCTGCCATTGCCGGGCAGGGAAAGACCCAGAGCCTCAGTCAGGCAGTTCATGGAATTGGCGGTGAACATGCCAGAGCAGGAGCCGCAGGTAGGGCAGGCCGAGCGTTCGATGGCTTCGGACTCAGCGTCCGACACTTTCGGATTGGCGGCGGCCACCATGGAATCGACGAGGTCGAGCTTGCGATTGATCCCGGGGCCGTCGAGCTTGCCTGCCTCCATCGGGCCGCCAGAGACGAACACGACGGGAATGTTCAGGCGCAGCGACGCCATGAGCATACCCGGCGTGATCTTGTCGCAATTGCTGATGCAGACCAGCGCATCGGCGCAATGGGCATTGACCATATATTCGATGGAATCGGCGATCAGCTCGCGTGAGGGCAGGCTGTAAAGCATGCCGCCATGGCCCATGGCGATGCCGTCATCGACGGCGATGGTGTTGAATTCGCGCGCAATGCCACCGGCCTCGGCAATCGCGCCGCCTACCAGCGCACCCATATCCTTTAGATGCACATGGCCCGGCACGAATTGTGTGAAGGAATTGGCAACCGCGATGATGGGCTTGCCGAAATCCTTGTCCGTCATGCCCGTAGCGCGCCACAGGGCGCGGGCGCCGGCCATATTGCGGCCGTGGGTGGTGGTGCGGGAACGATAGGCAGGCATGACACTGATCCGAAACTGCTGGAGGAGACGGGCGAACTGCGCATGAAATGCAATAGCAAGCGGCCCATGAGCGTATTTTTATTACCCTGAGCGAAATAACGTGGCCAATCGCTTGCCGCAAGGGGAAGTCTGTTCAATCATCCCCGCAATTGTAAAGCCGACCAAGGAAATGACTGCGTGCGCTGTGGAAATCTGACCCGCTCTCTGTTGCTTATGACCTCCTGCCTGCTGGGCGCCTCTCAGGCCCTTGCTCAGGCGGTTAATGGCCCTGCTGTCACGCCGGATATGGTGCAGCGTGGCTCCGATATCCCGGCCCATGTGCAGATGCCCGAAACCGGGTGGGATTATGTCAAGCAGGATGTCATGATCCCGATGCGCGACGGGGTGAAGCTGCACACCGTGATCGTCATCCCCAAGGCGGCGAAAGATCACGAAGCGCCGATCCTGCTGACACGCACCCCCTATCACGCCTCTGAGCGCGCCGATCGTGTGTCGGGTGCCTCCGAGATGCGCAATCTGCTGCCGCAGGGTGACGGCGTATTCGTCGATGGTGGCTATATCCGGGTCTTTCAGGATGTGCGCGGCAAATACGGTTCAGAGGGCGATTACGTGATGACGCGTCCGCCCATCGGTCCGCTCAACCCGAGCAAGACCGATGACACGACCGATGCCTGGGACACGATTGATTGGCTCATCAAGAACGTGAAGCAGAGCAACGGGCGTGTTGGCATGACGGGCTCCTCCTATGAAGGGTGGACCGTGGTGATGGCACTGCTCAATCCGCATCCGGCTTTGAAAGTCGCGGCGCCAGAGAGCCCGATGGTCGATGGCTGGATGGGCGATGACTGGTACCATTACGGTGCTTTCCGTCAGGGCAGCTTCGATTATTTCACCATGCAGATGACGAAAAAGGGCGAGGGTGATGCCATCCCTCGTCGAGACGCCGATGACTACACCAATTTTCTGCAAGCGGGTTCGGCTGGCGATTTTGCGACCAAGGCGGGTCTCGACCAGTTCCCGTGGTGGCAGCGCATGAAGGCCCATCCGGCCTATGATGCGCTCTGGCAGGATCAGGCGCTCGACAAGCTTCTGGCAAAGCGCCCTCTCACCGTACCGACCATCTGGGAGCAGGGTCTCTGGGATCAGGAGGATATGTGGGGCGCGATCCATAGCTGGGTGGCGCTACGCAAGGACCATCCCAAGGTGCCCAATATTCTCGTCATGGGGCCGTGGCGCCATAGCGGCGTGAATTACGACGGGTCGAGCCTCGGCCCGTTGCATTTCAATGGCGATACGGCGCTGTGGTATCGCGCCAATGTCATGCGCCCGTTCTTCGATCAGTATCTGAAGCCGGGCAGCGCCAAGGTCAATTTCGACGACGCCATCATATACAACACGGGCGATAATCACTGGGATCATCTGCGCGGCTGGCTCGGCAATTGTGGCGATAGCTGCATCGGCACGGGCGAACGTCTCTATCTGAGAGAGGGCAGCGGGCTGAGCTTCGAGCGCGCAAAACCGGGAACCGACAGCTATGTTTCTGACCCGGCGCATCCTGTGCCGTTCATGACGCGCCCCTACAGCTTCGCCGATGGCGCGCGCTGGAAGCCATGGCTGGTTTCTGATCAGCGTTTCGCGGAATCCCGCCCCGATGTGCTGACTTATGAGACGCCTGTTCTCGACCACCCTGTGCGTGTCTCGGGTGTGCCGACCGCCGATCTCTTTGCCGCAACCACGGGCACCGATGCCGATTGGGTCGTGAAGATCATCGACGTCTATCCGGGCATCACGGCCAATCGCCCCGAGATGGGGGGATACGAGCTTTCAGTGTCGATGGATATTTTCCGTGGGCGTTATCGCCACAATTTTGCCCGCCCTGAAGCCATTCCGGCAAACAAGGTCGAGGAATATAAATTCACCCTTCCTGCGGTGAACCATGTCTTCCTGCCCGGTCATCGGATCATGGTGCAGATCCAGTCTTCCTGGTTCCCCCTTTACGACCGTAATCCGCAGACCTATGTCTCGAACATCTTCGAGGCCAAGCCCGGCGATTATAAGGCCGCGACGCAGTCGATCTCGCGCGGTGGGGCGCAGGCCAGCAGCATCTATCTTCCTGTCGTGAACCAGTGATGCCACGCAACGCGTGACATCAGCCAAAGCGAGGCCCCTATGAGCGAAACCCATCTCGAAAAAGCCCTTGTCGGGGGCGGTTGCTTCTGGTGCACCGAGGCCATCTTTACCGGGTTGCGCGGCGTCAAATCCGCTCAGCCCGGCTATGCAGGCGGTCGGCGTGAAAACCCGAGCTATGAACAGGTCTGTTCGGGCGCCACCGGCCATGCAGAAGTGGTCGAGGTCGTGTTCGACCCGCAGGAAATCAGCTTCGCCGACGTGCTGAGGGTGTTCTACACCACACACGACCCGACGCAGCTTAATCGTCAGGGGAACGATATCGGCACGCAGTACCGATCAGTGATTTTCGCTCTCGATCCGGCGCAGGATGCAATCGCCCGTCAGGTCACTCAGGAGATCGCGGGATCAGGCATCTGGGCCGATCCGATCGTTACCGAAATTGCGGGTCCGGCGGTGTTCTGGGAGGCGGAGGAGAAGCATCATGATTACTTCGCCCGTAACCCGGAGACCGCCTATTGCAGCGCTGTCGTGGCGCCGAAAGTAGCCAAGGCGCGCAAGATGTATCGCGACCGCCTCAAGGGTTGAGCTCGTTCCTGACGGCAATTATCGGGCTCTGCCCCCCTGAAGCAAAGCCCGCCAGTGTCCTATCGTTCGGCAAGCGTATCGTGCCGGCATCGGGTGCTCCGCGTGTCCTCAATAGCCTCCCGCTTCACGGTCGAGCATGAACTGGTCGGCTTCCTCATCGAAATCGAAAAGTTCGGTGTAGCGCGCCCAGTTCGTAGCGGTCATGAGCGTCTGCTCGGCATAGCCGGGTGACATGGTGGCTTCCAGCTCCTCACGGAACCGATCGGCGCCAGTGCGATGGCCGGAACGTTCGTCCAGAACCGCGCGGATGGAGCGAATGAGCGGGATGTGATGCAGCAGGGCGGTGCGCATGATTTCGCGCCGCTCGTCCTGATCGGCCTGAACGAAGCGAATACCCGCTTCCGTCATGAGAATATCGCCGTCCTCAAGCTCTGCCAGTTCCAGAAGCTGCAGAGATTCCCCTAGTGGAAAGAGATCGTCGAGCGCCATCTGCAACCTTTCGGAGAGATGCGGCAAATCGGCGCGACCGTTGAGCGGGGCTGCGGCCAGGGTCTCAAGCAGACCAACAAGCACATTGATTGGAATCGGCGGTAGCACGAGTGCCATGGGATGCGGTGCGGGTGTCGGTGCGCCGCTTTCCAGGCTGGCTTCAGAGACCAGCGGCGCGCGGCGGGTCATGAGCGTGTAGATATGATCGACAAATTGCCTGAAGGCGCCATCGTCACGGTTACGTGGATGAGGGAAAGGCACGGTCAATTCATGTGAGACCCGCCCCGGATTGGACGAAAACAGCAGAATGCGGTCGCACATCAGCACGGCCTCTTCGACATTATGCGTGACCAGCATCATGGCACGGGTCGGCAAGCGCTTTTCAGACCAGAGCTCGATCAGATCCGTGCGCAGATTTTCCGCCGTCAGCATGTCGAGAGACGAGAAAGGTTCGTCCATCAGCAGCAGGTCGGGCTCCATGACCAGAGCGCGCGCCAGACCGACGCGTTGCTGCATCGAGCCGGAAAGCTCTTTTGGCAGGGCGTTTTCGTAGCCATTGAGCCCGATCAGGTCGATCAGATCGTCGCAGCGCCTCTCGCACTCGCTCCGGGGCAGGCGCTTGGCTTCGAGGCCGAGCATGATGTTCTGCTGAACGGTCAGCCATGGAAACAGCGCGAAAGACTGAAAGACCATGGCGATATCGGGCGTCGGCCCGGCAAGGGCCTGCCCTTTCCAGACAATCTCGCCCGCGCTCGCTGGTATCAGGCCCGAAGCGATGCGCAACAATGTGCTCTTGCCCGAGCCAGAGCGCCCGACAAGCCCCACGATCTCGCCCGCATGGAGGTCGAAGCTCACATCCTCGAGCACCGGCAAATCGGTGCTGCTTTGCTTTTGATAGACCTGAAGACAATTGCGGATCGAGAGCAGGATTTCCTGCATGTCAGGCTCCATGGTCAGTTCTGAGAGGGTTGGATGCGTCTGCGGATCTGCACGCGCAGGGGGTGCCAGACCAGAATTTCACCGAGTGCGATGCAGAGCGTCAGCACGGCAGCCCCCAATACGACACGCGGCAGATCGCCTGTTTCGATAGCATGGGCAACATAGGCGCCGATGCCGCTGCCATCACGATTCTGCAGAGTCCAAGACGACCGCTCCGCCAAAATCAGGATCGTCCACCCCGTCATGGAGGCTGCACTGACGGCTTCGAGCAGGGCGGGGGCGAGACCGGGTAGCAGCACGCGGCTCCACCAGAGCCAGCCCTTGATCTGCAAGTTCTGGGCAGCCTGTAACAGGTCGACGGGATAGCTGCGCATACCGCGCAGGATCTGGGCCAGAAGCAGACCCTGAACGAAGAAGAAGCACAGAATGAGCGGCCATATCAGGGGCGAGAAATGCAAGGTCGTCAGCGCAAGGCATAAAACGGGGAATAGAATGTTTTTGGGATAGAGCGTCAGAAACCGGGCGGCGGCGCGTGCGATTGCGGCGCGGCGCGATGAGAGGCCGAGCCAGACGCCAAGGGGAAGCCAGAGAGCGAGCGCCAGCAGCAAGGCCAAAGTCATGCGCAAGGCGGATATAAGACTTTGCGCGACCACGATCCCTAGATCGCCAAGGTCGAGTGCATGATGCCGGTAGAAAAAACCGACAACGATCAGGAGAAGGAAAATCCCGGAGGAGAGGCCGATCAGTGGCGAGGGCGACACAGCGTGTACGACCGGACGAAAACCCGTGCCGCCCCATCTCATATCGCCGAGCCAGGCCAGCGCACGGCGCAGTTTCTCGCCCGCTCGCTTCAGTAGCCGGGTACGGCGCCAGAATCGCAGCATCCACGGATCAGGGGCACCGTCGAAAAGAGGGCGCAATCGATAGCGATCCGCCCAGATCTGCCAGGGGAAAACCAGGCAGGAATCATAGAGAAACGCCAAAACGCCGATCAGGAACGCCGCGAGGGTCGTTTGCCACACGGAGCCTATGGCTGCCGCCTGTGCGGCATGAGCGCCTAGCCCAGGGCGCGAGGAGAGCGCTCCGTTGACGGGCAGCATCTCGGTCGCAATCAGAACGCACCATGCGAGCGGCATGGCGCGGGCCAGAGCAGTTACACCGCCGGGAATGGCAAAAGGGGCTTCCAGCCGCCACAGGCGCTGCCAGCTTGTGAGCCCGAGACCGCGTGTCGCCTCATCGAGTGCGCGCGGTATTTGCGCCCAAGACACAAGGGCGGCGGTGGCTATGGGGGCGGCGAAGCAAAGGGAAGTCGTGCCTATTGCCGCGATTTCGAAACCCAGAAGGCGCAGGAAGGGCAGGAGGCAGAGCAGAGGCACCATATGCATGCCGCCCAAAGCCGTACCGACTGCACCGCGCAGCACAGGGAGCTTCGCGGCGAGCAGCGCCAGAACGGCCCCGAGCAGCGAGCCGATGAGTGTCGCGCCGATCATGCGCAGGGCTGTATGGCCGAAATCGCCAAGCAGCACCTGCAACCCCGCAAGCGAGCGGAAATGCGGCGCAATCAACCCGCCATGATGAAAGGGGGTCAGACGTGACGGCAGGAAGCGCGAGAACAGGGCCAGAGCGGCGACCACAACAAGCGTGCCGACGAGCGATGCCGTCAGCCCCGATTTTCGTTCCGCTCCGCGTGTGCCGCGTCGCACCCGTAATGGCGACATGCGCTCCTTCCTTGTAACTGGCTTCTCCGCTGGCCCTTTCCGCGCCCTATGCGCCACGGAAGGGGTCACAGCGTCTCGCCCCACTCAGAGCCTCGGCGCAGCCGGTCTGGACCAGCCGGTCAGGGCACAGAAACCCGCTTCCGAAAAGCCGTTCACCGAACGGTCAGAAACTACCGGTCGTCAAACTCGTCAGACGCGGCATCTGGCTTCAGGGTGTCCGGGCGATACCCGTGCTGCCAAATCCGCCAGCGCCGCGAGCGGTTTCATCCAGTTCAGAAACTTCCACCCATGTCAAACGAATGACGGGGGCGAGCACGGCCTGAGCGATCCGCATGCCGCGGGAAATAACGAAATCTTCCTTGCCCGTATTGAGCACGATAACCCCGATCTCGCCGCGATAATCCTCATCGATGGTGCCGGGCGTGTTGGGCAGTGTGATGCCATGTTTCAGCGCCAGCCCCGAGCGGGGGCGGATCTGCAATTCATATCCCGCAGGCAGGCCGATTCTGAGCCCGGTGGGGATCAGAGCGCGTTCGCCCGCCTTGACGATGACGTCTGCCATGGTGGCGGCGAGCAGATCCATGCCTGCAGCGCCGCTGCTGGCGTAATGAGGAAGGTCCAGACCTTCGGCATGGGGTAGCCTGACGAGTTCGACGGGAAGCGGTGACATGAAGCCTTACCTTGGGGAAGAAGAAAAACAGGCCGCGATACGCGCGGCGAGAGCGCTTGCTACGCCTGTCTTGGGCATAGCGGGCCATGGCTCGATGGTGTCGCCATCCAGAAAAAGGATACGATTCTGCTCGCCACCGAAAACACCGGTTCCGGTGCTGACATCGTTGGCCAGCAGCCAGTCGCAGCCCTTACGTTTTTTCTTGGCGACGGCGTGATCCTGAAGCGCTTCCGTTTCCGCCGCGAAGCCGATGACGAGAGACGGGCGCCGGGCGCCGGGGCGTGAGAGTGTGGCGAGGATGTCCGGGTTTTCGACCAATGCGAGGCTGGGTGGCTCCCCCCCCGCTTTCTTGCGCTTTTGCATGGCGGTCTCGGTCACACGCCAGTCGCCGACAGCCGCAGCACAGATGGCGCAGTCGGCGGGCAGAGCGGCCTCACAGGCAGCAAGCATGTCGAGCGCCGTGATAACGTCTACGCGCATTACACCAGCAGGACAGGGTAGGGCTGTGGGGCCGCTTATGAGCGTCACCTGCGCGCCGAGTTGCGCGCAGGCAGCGGCTATTGCGTAGCCCTGCTTGCCTGACGAATGATTGGCGATGAACCGCACAGGGTCAATCGGCTCATGGGTCGGGCCTGCGGTCACAAGAACATGGCGCCCCGAAAGAGGCTTGCGCGAAAACAGGGCGTCTTCGATAGCGCTGGCGATGGCTTCAGGCTCGCTCAGCCGACCGGGGCCGAATTCACCGCAGGCCATCTCCCCGTCATCCGGGCCTACGAACAGACAGCCGCGAGCCTGAAGAAGGCGGAGGTTTTCCTGCGTTGCCGGGTGTTGCCACATGCGCACATTCATGGCCGGGGCGATCATGACCGGTGTGTCGGTGGCCAGAAGAAGCGTCGTGGCCAGATCGTCGGCAAAGCCATGGGCCATGCGCGCCAGAAGATTGGCTGTTGCCGGGCAGATTACCAGTAGATCGGCACTGCGTGAGAGAGCGATATGGTCCATCTGGCTGTCTTCAGCCAGAGAAAGCAGCGCCGTATGAACCGGGGCGCCAGATAGCCCCTGAACCGAAAGCGGGGTGACGAAATGCGTGGCGGATTCGGTCAGGACGCATTCGACCGCAATGTCGCGCTTGCGGAGCAGCCGGATCAGTTCCAGCGATTTATAGGCGGCGATCCCGCCGCCTATGATCAGGATGACCCGCGCGCGCATGAACGATCAGAGCTTCCAGCCGGAATGGATGGCTGCGATCCCGCCAGAAAGATTCTGATAGCTCACCTTTTCCAGCCCGGCCTCGCGCATCATCGCGGCCAGCACATCCTGCTCGGGAAATGTACGAATGCTCTCGGCCAGATAGCGATAGCTCTCGGCGTCCTTGGCAATGATCTGGCCCATTCTGGGCAGAACACCAAAAGACCAGGCATCGTAGATCGGCGCGAGGGCCGCGACCTGAACGCGGGAGAATTCGAGGCAGCAGAACTTGCCGCCAGGACGCAGCACGCGACGGGCTTCACGCAGGACTGCGCTTTTATCGGTGCAATTGCGCAGGCCGAAGGCGATGGACACGCGGTCGACGCTACGATCGGGCAGCGGAATCGCTTCGGCATCGACGACGGAAAATTCGATATCGCTCAGATAGCCCTTGCTCGCTGCTCGCGAGCGGCCGACTTCGAGCATCGAGGCGTTGATATCGGTCAGCAGCGCCGGGCCGCCGTTGTTTTTCAGCCAGCCAAAGCTGATATCGCCCGTGCCCCCTGCCAGATCGAGCAGCTTGAGGTCGCGCCTCGGGGCAAGGGTGGTGATGAAAATGCGCTTCCAGACGCGGTGGATGCCGAGCGACATCACATCGTTCATGACATCGTAGCGGCCCGCTACGCTGTCGAAGACAGCGCGCACCAGCGGCTTCTTCTCGGCCTTCGGGACGGAGCGATATCCGAAATCGGTGGTCTCATCCCTCTCGCCACTGGCTGATTCGGGAAGGGGAAATGATGCGTTGTCGGTCATGCTTCTCTGGATATAGTGTCGGCACCCAAGATGCCAGAGCTACCAGAAGTTGAAACCATCCTCATTGGATTAAGGGCGGCCCTCGATGGCCGTCGTATCATCAGCACGGAGGTCAGAAACGATCTGCGCTGGCCCGTGCCTGACGATCTGTCGATACGAGCGGACGGCAAGAAGATCCGCGCAGCGACGCGTCTGGGCAAATATATGCTGATTGCCCTCATGCGCGGGCCGACCCTGCTTATTCATCTGGGAATGAGCGGGCGTATCCGCATCACGCATTCCCGACGCAAGAGCGCAGCCTATCTGCCGATGCTCCATGAGCATGTCACGCTGACGCTCGATAACGGCACTCGCATCGGCCTGGTAGACCCTAGGCGTTTCGGGTGTTTCCTGCTTCTGGACTCAGGACGTGAGCGCGAGCATCCACTTCTGGCAAGGCTGGGGGCCGATCCGCTTCTGCCGGGTTTCGACGCCGCCTATCTTGTAGCGAAGCTCGCGGGCAAGCGCTCGCCCATCAAGACCGTGCTGCTCGATCAGCATGTCGTGGCGGGGCTCGGCAATATATATGTGTCGGAAATTCTTTTTCGTGCCCGGATCAATCCAGAGAGACGCGCTGCGTCGCTTCTTGTCGATGAGGTGACACGCATCGCAGAGGTCACCCCCGCCGTGCTGGAAGAGGCTATCGGCGCCGGTGGTTCGACCCTGCGCGATTATGTCGATTCCGAAGGGAAACCGGGGGCTTTCCAGGATCTCCATCAGGTCTACGGGCGGGAGGGGGAGCCTTGCCCCGATTGTCCGGGCTATCCTGCGTGCCACGGCATTCGTCGTGTCGTTCAGGCTGGGCGTTCGAGTTTCTACTGTCCACGCCTTCAACCGCCACTTTCTTTAGAGGACGCTTGACTGGCAGCGTAAAACTGGACTAAAGGCGAGCCCTCCGCTGGCTCTGCGTCTCTTTTAGAGATGATTGGCTGGCATGCTTTATTGTTGTCGCAAGGCAACCTAACAAGCCGAACAGAACAGGGCTGAAGAGTAGAAATGGCTAACACCGCCTCTGCGCGCAAGCGCATCCGTCAGAACGAGCGTCGCCGTGAGCGTAACGTTTCCCGCATGTCCCGCGTCCGCACCTTCGTGAAGAAGGTCGAAACGGCCATTCTTTCGGGTGACAAGAGCGCCGCCAACGATGCCCTGCGCGCAGCGCAGCCGGAAATGCAGCGCGCTGTCGGCAAGGGCGTCCTTGCTGCCAACACGGTGAGCCGCAAGCTGTCGCGCCTCTCGGCTCGCATCAAGGCTCTGGCTTCGGCCTGATCGGACAAACGGACGCCCTTGCATTGCAGGGGCGTCTTGTCTGAGACTACAAGAAAGAACGGGTGTGGCTATAACGCCATATCCGTTCTTTTTTTTCGCCGGGTGTCCGATTTCATGCCCGCCGGATAAGCTTGCCTCTCCCGATCCGTTTGCCCTATCCTGTGCGCCCTCTACCGGGGGTCAAAAAGGGTCGGGCTGCCCGATCGCGACGGCTCCTGTCGTGTCTTTTGTTGCAACTCGGGGGAGTGATGGCAGACGAAGGGTCTCATACGGATCTTCCCGCA